>NZ_PNDS01000105.1 GCF_005886535.1 Pseudoalteromonas sp. S2755 | reverse complement strand
AATCACCTTAAACTATCTTCTTATCTAGCCAGAGAGTTTTGGGGATAGCTCCGATCTCGCGTCCTGCTACCGCCCAAGTACCTACATCCTTGTAGGCAAGGCGAATTTACGCACCAATAGCTCGCTATTGGAAGTGAATTCAACGCAGTTAGCGCTAAAACTGGCTGCTAGAAAGGCATTAATTATCCGCAGCTCAGGTTAATTAATTCATATTTTAAGCTCAACAAGAGCTAATCGTGTTGAGCTTTACTTACCTCGAAATAAACTACTTAACGGTGAAAAACAGTTGGTACGTCAAGTAACGTCAGCATTTCTTCCTCAGGTAAACACTCTTGATTAATATACTGAGTGAGTTTGGGGTCACTGTCACAAAATAATATATCAAGTGCCAACCTATTTTTGCCATAAATACCGCGATGTATCATATTGGCTGAGAAAGCAAGAAGATCACCCGCTTTCAGTGGAATAGTTTTACCTTCTAACAGACTTTCATGATTATGATGCCCTGATTGCTCTAACCTCACATTTAACTCTTGAACTGTGTCCCAACGCTTGTGGGTACCTGGTATCAATTCTATTCCGGGCTCATCTTCCAGTGCTAACCGAAAGTGAACCACTTCGGGCCCCGACAACAACGCTTGTTTTTGCTCTTCGATGGTTAAATGGTATTGCGGATCTCGGTGCCAGTAATTGAGTTGAGTAGTGTTCACTGGGTTAAAAAATAGCTGAGTATTCATAAACCTAAACTCACCCGACAATATGGATGCGGCTAGAGACACCAGAGGAGTAGAAGCAATGAATTGAAAAAGGACAAGCCTTTGCTGTTCGCCTAGGTACTTTGGTGCAGTAAGATAGGCAGAATTTACGGCTCTGTTTTGATAAAAGTCATTATTGTCAGCCCGCCACGCATGATGAAACGCTAAAACGACTTGCTTTATTTTGTTTAGTTCGCCGGACGGTATAAAATTGTGTTTTATAACGTAGCCACATTCGTCAAAATCATGAGCTGACTTTACCATCACATATTGACCTCTGACATTGTCGGAAAATACCAGTAAATAAATTAACCCCCATGCGGCTTTATAAAAGCTAAGAGGCATTTAGCCCAATCAGAGTGCATATTTATCACCTCTTATCAGTGGCTTAAAAATAGTTGTTCTTTTTCATACCAATTCGCTCAGACAAGCGCACCTTTAGGCCATTCAAAGCGAACTGGTATTATTTACCTGAACTTCAGGTCATTGAATTTTACAGTCATAGAGCATCTAAAATAGCTTCTGCTTTACTAACTTCAAATTGCTTAGGTTGTTCTACATTGAGTGTTGTCACGACGCCGTCTTCAATAATCATAGCATAGCGCTGCGAACGTACACCGCCAAATGAACCGGTATCCATTTCAAGTCCTAACGCTTTGGTAAAGCTTGCATCGCCGTCTCCAAGCATCATAATTGCTTCTGCATTTTGTGCATCACCCCAAGCTTTCATTACAAAGGCATCGTTTACCGATACACAAGCGATGATATCAACACCTTTTTCTGCAAATTTATCTGCATTCACGACAAAACCGGGTAAATGAGACGCTGAGCAAGTTGGTGTAAAGGCACCAGGAACCGCAAACAGTACTACTTTCTTACCAGCGAACAACGCTGTCACTTCGTGATTAACCATGCCGTCTGAGGTAAGTTCGCTCAACTCGGTTTGTGGTAATTTTTGTCCAACTTCAATCATTGTTTAAATCCTTCATCTAAGGGCTAATTGCCTTGAGTTTGTTATATAACCTGAGCTTGGGATAGCTAATTTCTTATCCAAACCTGTGGTTATGATAGTCGAGAAATTGTGACTCATGACTACATTTCGATTCGTTTTATATCTACTTGTGGGATTTCGTAACCAGTAAATAGCAACCATTGCTTTTCTGCTATATATGCAAGCCCGCGACTTCGGCTAAAGCTACGTTCTGGCACACGGATAATGTCTTTGTGCGCTTTACTGTTAAAGTCGAAATAACTAATCCGAAAGTCCCCTCGACGAACATATAAATAGTAAAGCCCAGCGTCAGATACTGACCAACTTGCGCTCGAAGCCAAGTGTGCATTTTCAAATAACAACGTGTCGACCCCAGTTGCCTGATCGATACGCCACATTTCTTGTGTCTCGCTTTTATATACGTACAACATCCCGCTATGTTCAAGCGCAGTGGTGCCAGTAGTTAACTTCACTGGAGCGCGTTTTGAATCAAGAAAGATGCGAAATATATTGTTGTCATCAGAAATATAAATTGAGTTACCGTCTTGAGACCAGCTGGGTTTACCGTGATACTTTAGCCCAGTTTCTAGCTGCGTTACTTGTTTAGTGGCCATATCCAAAAGTTGAAGTTGGCTTCCTTGGTGTGACTTTGTAGTAAAAATTACTTTTGTGCCATCAGGTGACCATGCAGGGTGCATTGCTTGTAACCCAAGATCTGTCAGTTGTATTCGTTGATCGCCTTTCAAATTAGACACCCAAATTTCATCAAATCCTGATTGGTTAGACACAAAGAGTAAACGCTCCAACACAGCTGAATAACTGGGATAACGGAAGCTAGTTTGTGATTGTAGTAATGGAAAGGGTGAACTGGTGACTTGCGCGTTAAGGTCAAGTTTCATAATAGAAGTATTGATGTTCCAGTCATGAAAATATAAACGACCTGATTGACTAAAACTTGGGTAACTTAACCCATTAAATGGCAATGTCCCCAATACTTTACCTTCAAGTGAAAGTTTATACGCGCTGCGTGTGCCGTGTTCAATCATTGATACAACCAAATAATCATCATTGGGATGCCAACTCACGCCACGCAAATCATCACGCCCACTTAATATTTTAACTTCCCTCCCTGTATCCAAGTTTTTCAAATAGAGATTTTCAAGTCCGTTCGGCAAGTTGCGACTAATCACGATTTGCTTGGCATCGGGAGAAAGCGCAATACTTTCAAGCCTCCCCCCTTCACAATCTAGCTCACAACCTAATTCAGTCGCTGTTTTATCGTTTAAATTTAGCAAGGTTACTTTTGGAGGATCCGTAAGGTCTTGTTTTGCGATAAATCCAAGAAGGTTTTTTTCATTAGAATAGCTTAAGGTAGTGGTCGTATCTGCAATACAGCTAGCTATATTTGACTGTGTTTTGGTCTCTATATCCAGTGACTTAACCGTACATGTCCCTGAATGCTTCTCTATATAATAGAGCGTGCGGTTATCTCGCCCCCACACTGATACCGACACATTTCCAGGACCATCTACTAATACTTCAAGGGGTTCATCAGGACGTTTTAGATTTTTTAAATATAGCCCTGCATGGCTGCCAAACTTCCGCCAAGCAAATGCTAGGTACTGCTCATTCGGGGAAACACTAGGAAATAGCTCACGTCCAGGATAATCAGTCACGCCTTCGAGTTGATGACTTGACTGTTCAACTAAGAAATATATAAAAACACTGAGTAGAATGAATAGTGTAGCTACTATCCCTGTCACTTTGAGCTTGAAAGGTACACTTTGCTCATCAGGCTTACAGGGAGTAGCCTTAATATCAATAAAGATTGGCTGTACTTTTAGTCTATATCCAGACTTTCTTATGGTTTCGATCACCTCAAAATCAGCAGTACCGCTTTCTTCTTTGTTGCTTGCAAGTAGGGTTTTAAAAGTTTTGCGAAGATGCCAAATTGCATTAGTTAGCGCTTTCTCTCCAACAAATAGATTCCCCCCCCAAACCTGCTCAATGATTTCTTCTCGAGTAACTACGCTTGGGTAAGCAAGCGCCAATACTGTCAACACTTCGATAAATTTAGGCTGGACACAACACTCCTGCCCGGCACTGGACAAAATATGTCCAACCGGATCAATATTGACATCTAATAACTGATAAGTCGCACTGTGCTGCATTTTTAAAGCCATGAGTAAACACGTTGTAAATCATACCTAAATTAGTGACCAAAAGACAAAAGTAACGCGATAAACATCATGGCAACAATGCAACACCTCAAAAAAAAGATATAACAATCTGAATTATATGCTTATTTTTTAATAGATATTAAATAGAGTTAAAAACGTCAAAGAATAGATGTCCAATTCGTTGCATGAATTATAGTGACGGTCACAATGGCTAAAATGAGGTGCAATGCTTTTTTGCTTAGTCAAAACAATGAGGTATGTACTTCTTTCAACAAGCCCTAACTATCTAATAAATAAACAACAATCAGAAATTAAAAGAGGGACTCCCGTGTCACCTAACAATAATATTAAATTACTCGCCCTATCTATTGCGCTAGCATGTAGTAATACAGCAACTGCAGAAGAGCAAAAAGTTGACCGTCAACAAGTTGAACAAAGTAGTTCGGTAGTTACAAAGCAAAGTGAAGATAAGTCACTAGAAAAAATCGTCATCACCGGTTCTCGCATCAAGCGTGATAGCTTCTCGGTGCCGACTCCTATCGCCACTATGGGGGCTGAGTCTCTCAATGATGCAGGCTTCGGTTCGCTTTCAGAAATTCTCTATGAAGAAATGCCTCAGGTCAGTGAAGGAACTGGCAATGGTAACTCGCAAAGCAGTGTTCAAAATACAGGGCTTTCAACCATCGACCTCCGCGAACTAGGTGTCAGTAGGACGCTCACTTTGATTGATGGTAGGCGAGTAGTTTCTAACAGTTATTCGGGCAACTATGTAAGCCTATCAACCATTCCCAAAGGTATGGTTGAGCGAGTTGAAATCATTACTGGTGGTGCATCAGCGGCGTATGGCTCCGATGCAGTTGCAGGTGTTGTGAACATCATTACTCAGCAAGATCAAGAAGGGGCTACATTTAGTGCTCGGGGTGGGGAAAGTACCGAAGGCGGCGCTCGTGAATATACGGTAAATGCTGATTACGGCACGACTTACGATAATGGTAAAGGCTACTTATTTGTCAGTGCTACATACGACGAAGAAAAGGGGCTAAGCTACTGGGACAGGAAGCGTGCTCAGCAACAAGATAGCTGGGACTACGATACCGACCGTATGTGCAACGTGATGCTCACTGCCGACTACGATCCTGATACAAAAAGTGCCTATCATTGCATGAGAGATATTGATAAATCCCAGTGGGCAAGTTTAAGCGACTCAATTCCCGGTGGTGTATTTGATGAATCAAGCAGTGCCAAACCTAACTCCGGCTTTTGGTATGACGGCACTACCTTACGTGACGATTGGCAAGAAGAGCTTCACGGTATCAATTTCAACCAATTTACGATGTTAAAGGTGCCTGACAAAGATCTCTCAGCGGCAGTTAAAACAGAGTACGAATTTGATTCTGGCATAGAAGCTTACTTCCAACTGCAATATAGCCGCAATACCTCGCGGAATGTTAAATCACCAGAAAGTGAGGATGAGTGCGATGCGATTGTGACCTATGACCCAAACAGTAATCAATTTGGCTCCGACTGCATGGGCCGTATCCCCTATGATAACCCATATATGCCAGAAGCAATTCGAGCTGAGGCAAGCTCAAAAGGCGTAAAGTGGGATAGGCTATTTACTGAAGTTGGTAATATCGTCAATAGCAATGAAAGAACGACTATCAGATCTTGGGGTGGCCTACGTGGCTACATCTGGGATGATTGGGAATGGGATGTTTCTGTAGGCTACGGTAAATTTAAGCAAGAACAAACCCGCAGTAACGAAATTTACGTTGCGCGAGTTAAACAAGCGCTAAATGCTGAGCGCCTTGCTGATGGTACGATTCAGTGTAAAGATGAGCAAGCACGTAGCCAAGGCTGTGTACCAATTAATTTATTCGGAGAAGGCTCAATCACGCCCGAAGCGGCAGACTATATTCGCGCCAATCCTTCCATTACGACCGATATAGACCAAGTGACGGTATCTGGCTTTGTTACAGGTGATTTATTTGAGCTCCCGGCTGGATCTGTTGGCTCGGCATTTGGTTTTGAATATAGAAAAGATACACAGAGCGTATCAACCAACGTGCCAAATGGTGGCGTAACGTTTAACTATGTTCCTACATTTGAAGGCGATGTAAGCGTTCGTGAAATCTTCGGTGAATTATCGTTACCGCTATTAAAAGACGCGCCAATGGCAAAATCGCTTAGCGCTGAGGTCTCTGCTCGTATCGCAGATTACAGCTGGGCAAATACGGGATTAATCCAAAGTTACAAGGCTGGCTTTATTTATGAGCCAATCGAAGGTTATTCCATTCGTGCAAACTGGGCTCGAGCCATGAGAGCACCGACAATCACCGAACTTATGTCACCACCTCGTGGCGACTATGATAGCTTTGATGATATCTGTGATGGTGTTACCGCGACGTCAACCGATGCAGGCCATGACAACTGCCGCAAAGATGCGGGAATACAAGCCACTATAGCCGCTGAAGGTACTTTTGAAGACGAAAATAACGGCTACTCACCCAACTCAGGAAATAGCGAGCTGTTTGAAGAAACCGCAGATACCATCACCATTGGTTTATCTTTAGCGCCTTCCTTTGCGCCGGATTTTAGAATTGCGCTAGATTACTACGATATTCAAATTGATGATGCGGTAAGCTCACTGGCTAACGAAGACATCATTAAGTTCTGTTACGCTTCGTCTATGGAATTCGGTGATAGTAACGAGTTTTGTCGTGATATTAAACGCGATGAAGAAGGGCAGATTTATGAAGTCAATCAACGTGTCATCAACACGGATGAGATCCGCACTAAGGGTTACGATATCGCACTAGAGTATGTGTATGACGCTAGCGATTACGGTAGCTTTAAGGTGAAAGCCGATTGGACACACGTGATCGAATACTCAATCACCAGTACGGGTCCTGACGGGCAATACGAAGACCTTTATGAAGGCTACCTCAGCACCGATATTTTTGAAGACAAAGGCGCTATTTCACTGACTTGGTATAAGAATGATTGGCGTGTACGTTGGAGCACAAAATATAAAGGTGCAGTAGAAGCCAGCCGTTCGAGATATGAAGACTGGCAAGCTGCTATCGAGAAGAATAATGAACGCTGTGCAACAGGTGAAACAACCTGTATAGCCAATCCAGAGCCGCTCTGGCAAGGTGCGCTGCCATCAGTTACGACTCATAGTTTAACGGTAAACTACAGCATGGAGCTAGGCGATAACCGCACTCTCTCTGTTTATGGTGGTGTGAATAACCTGTTCGACGAAAAAGGTCCGTTCATCGTCGGCGGTACAGGTAATTTTGATAGCGCCTATGGCTCAGGCGTAGGACGCTTTGCGTTTATTGGGGCAAAATACCAGTTTTAGACTTCTGCATTGATCCGAGGGGCTACCACTGAGTAGCCCCTTATCTTTACAAACCAAAAAGTGTATCGCGTAATTTATCTGAGATTTTATCAATCTCTGCATTGCATTGATTGTAGCCTTGGCAATTAATAATTGCGCTCATAACCATGTTTTCTGACGGCAGATACCAATTTAACGTCGCGTACCCAATCTCAGCACCGTTATGATGATAAACCGGTTTATTTCCGACGTGCTCGATAAAGATACCCATGCTGTATTGCTGTCCGATGACATCAGTATCCACCCATACAGATTCGCCTAGCAATTGCTCACGCACCTTAGCGGGAATATCTGGGCTCGTTATCATTATTTTAAATAAGTCACCAAGATCCTTAGCCGTCGATACAATCGGCGCATCAGCCACACCAATATTGGCGTAGTAAGGCTGCGTATTAATTTCACTGCCCTCATCATCAACGAAGTACCCTGATGCAATTTCACCAAACGCCTTTTCGATCCCTCCATAACTCATACTACTTAAGCCAAATGGTTCAAAGATATACTCACGCATCGCCTTTGAGTGATGCTCCCCCAAAACTTTATCCATAATTAGGCCCGCCAATAAATATCCGGTATTAGAATATTTCCACGCAGCTCCGGGTTTGAAATTGGCGTCTTGATTAAGGGCAAACTGCAGTGCAAAGCTGTCCGTTTTTATTAAGTCTGGCTGTTGTAATACTGCAGCAAAAAATTCACCGTTAGCATCATTGAGATAATCATATAATCCAGCCGTATGGTTGAGTAACTGCCGAACATACATTTCGTCACTGTTTTCTATCTGTTGTAAAAGTTCGTCAGACAAATAGTCACTTATCGGTGCATCTAGATCTAATAACTGTTGTTCATGCAACATCGCCATTAAGAGCGCAGTTACTTTTTTCCCCGCACTGCCATTTGGGATCCTAGCGTCCGTGGTCATGGGTATCATGTTTTCTTTATCTGCTAACCCTGCAGCACCTTGAAATTGAATTGAAGGTGAATCGATATAAAGCACAATACCAGGGATACCCGCTTCAACACTTTGTTCGAGCATTCCTTGAAAATCATCTACCGCAACAGAAGGAGAGACAGGGTTCAGGTTATCATTCGACGTCGACTGACTATCATTACAGCCAAATAATGACAGTCCACCACACAATAATGTGACCAGTTTTAGTGTTCTCATGAGAAATACCTCGTTTCGTTTAAGTGATAAAACAATAACTAAGGTATGTACGCCATGCTGTCTCTGACTTTTTCAAAATGTATCAAACAGTAACGACTTCCTTTATTTTCATGCATAATGTCAGACCATTATGGAAGGCCAGAACAAGCTTGATACAATTCGATACAACTTGCAGAAAGTCGATACAGCTATACTCGCTTACACTCACTACAGTAACTAGCAAATTAATAACTAATAGAAATTGCTATGAAAACACATTTATTGATTGCAGCCTCACTTATGGCCGCAAGTACAGCGCAGGCCAAAAGCACTGACGCAAAAAAAGAAGGTCACGGCTATCTGGCCATTGGTTACGGGATAAACTACAACAGCGATATTTACAATAATGCCAAGACCTCGCTTTTGCCTACTGTACATGGTGCCTACTATTTTAGTAATGGTCTATTTGTCGAGTTTCCAGGCCGCGCTGAGAAGTTTGACCCAGCACTTGCACTCGGTTATCAGTTTTATGAAACAGAAAATTGGGAATTTGATGCCCTACTCTCAACCGCTCATGGGCGAATAAATTACCGTTTTGGCGGGACTCGCTATGAGCTAAGTACTTCGTCTTATCTTGGGGTAAGAGCTACAGGGGATGTATTTGGCTTACAAATTAGAGCTATTGTTGCACCAAAAGTGATTAACTCAGATTATTCAGATGGTCGCTACGCTTCATTATGGATTTCTAAACCCTGGCAATACAAAAACTGGCACTTTTATAGCGCAGTCGGTGCACAATACCGAAACTCGGCCATGTTAGATTATTACTACGGTGGCGCACCATTTAAAGGTTACGATGCCAAAGGCGGGGCAAATCTTGGGGTAAAGCTCGGATTTTCACGCGCTTTAACAGAAAATTGGATAGTCGATGGCCACGTCAGCTACACCAAATATGCATCAGGTATTATGGATAGTCCTATCACCAAAGCAATTGTCAGTTTTAACGATAGAATTGAGCATGGTGAAAGCATTGGCTTGTCACTTAGCTACGTTTTTTGAGGAGCTGAATATGAAAAAACGACTATTTGGCTTAGCCCTACTCGCAATGCAAACTCAAGCGAAAGAAAAAATTAACGTCCCCGTATGGACCGTAAAACCAGGGCAATGTGTTGCGCTCGAACAAGGCCAAGAGTGTTTTATCGACCTCTCAGTGACCTGGCAAACCTCGGTGACCGGTAATTTTTGCCTCCATGCCGATGAAAAAGAGTTAGTTTGCTGGCAACAGCAAAAAACCGCCAGTTGGCAAGGCGAAATCTTAGTCGAGAAAGACTTACTCATTACCCTAAAAGATAACAAAGACATTCTCGCAAGCTATGCGCTGCAATATGCTTGGGTATTTAAACAACAAAGAAGTAACGCCGTGCGTTGGCGACTTTTCTAGGAGTAGCTGTGGTAGCCGAGTTAGTCCTAATAGAAGACGATAAAGAATTGGCTCAGTGGCTGAGTGATTACCTCTCTACCAAGGGATTTTCAGTGCGGCTATATCATGATGGTCAAGACGGGCTGGAGCACGTTTTGGCGGCGCCTCCTGCTCTGGTGATTTTAGATGGTATGCTGCCAAATTTAGATGGCTTTGAAGTCTGCAAGCAACTTCGTCTGTCGCTAAGCATCCCAATATTAATGCTAACAGCAAGGGATGAGGAAATTGATGAAATTATTGGCTTAGAGATGGGTGCTGACGACTATCTCAAAAAGCCAGTAAGAGGCAGGTTATTAGAAACTCGCATAAAAGCGCTATTAAGGCGCCATCATCCTCAAGATACCGTTCCCAAACAAACACTTGAGTTTGGCGCTCTCTATATCAATAAAGAAGACAGAAGCGTTACTCTTGCTGGGCAGCCCGTTAACTTATCCAGCAATGAGTTTGATGCGCTTTGGGTACTTGCCAGTAAAGTCGGAAAAATTGTTACCCGAGATGAGCTTACTAAAGCACTCAGAGGATTTGATTATGATGGGTTTGACCGCTCTATAGATTTGCGTGTTTCGCGACTGAGAAAGAAGCTAGGTGATGATGGCCAAAACCCATTTAAAATAAAGACGGTATGGGGTAAAGGATATCAGTTGGCGAAGGACGTGTGGTAATGTGGCGCTTCGTGTTTGCTTTGCTTACCATCTTAACGCTCGCAAGCATTATCACAGGCTTGATATTTGACACGCTTATCGCCTCATCCTCAGAGAATAATGAAGCCCACTACGATCCACTTAGCACAACCGCACCAATTATTGCCGCAATGGCTAAAGACAACATACCTGAATCACAAATTATTGCGATCCCACTGCACCAAACACTAACCGCTCAACTTGTACCAAGAGCCGACTACCCACTTCCTGTGAGCTTAAGCCGCAAACTCTCTCAGCAGCGGTTTATTTACCTCGAAAGCGAATCCTCCGTGAGCGCTTGCATACTTATAAGCGAAGATAGTGTCTACATTTTAACAATGCAGAAGCAATTGCAGACTAAATATGGTCTGCTCATGACCTTGTTATTTTACGCTATCGTTATCGTTGTTGTCGTCGCCTTTTTAACCCCATTTATTGCCAGACTGTTAAAACTCAAAAATGCCGCACATCAGCTGGGTAAGGGCGAACTCAACGCCCGCGTGCAAGTCGGTACGGTATGGTACTTAAAGGATATTGAGCAAGCGTTTAATCAAATGGCACGACAAATAGCCGGGTTAATGACTGACATGAAGCTATTAAGCAGCGGACTTTCTCATGAGTTACGTACGCCGCTTGCAAGGGTAAGAATGGGGCTAGATACACTGGTTGAAACTCATGATGATGAGCTGCGGGCACAGTACGAAGATAGGATCAACCAAAACCTTGATGAAATGGAGCAAGTGATCGATGCTATTTTAGATTACGCAAGATTGCAGCACCGTCTTGACGATGTGGAACTTCAGCCTGTTGACTTGAATGCTGTGGCTCGCCAGTTAGCCAATAACGCCCACCATCAAGACTTAACACTAAAACTTTCGTCAAAACCTTGCTGGATAATCGGTGAAGGTCAGTACTTACGCATGCTAATCAATAACTTATTATCTAACGCGATAAAATATGCCAACGCTAAAATATCACTAGAAACTCGAGTCGATAATGACAAGGTTAAGTTTATTATTGAAGACGACGGGATAGGTATAAGTAACGAGGTTCGAGACAAAGTGTTACTACCATTTTATCGCGACGATTCTCAATCACAAACAGGGTATGGCATTGGCTTGGCCTTTGTGCAACGTATAGTCACTCGTTTTGGTGGTACCATTGTAATTCAAAAAAGCCCCGCGCTGGGCGGGGCCAAAATCACTGTTTCGCTGATACAGACTCAGCAAAAGTAACGTTAACTCTGAAGCTGTGGTAAGCAGTGCTACAGTTCACCGCTTGGCAACGAAACAGTGTACAACAACCTAATATTCAAAGGGAGTTAGGTTAATGTGGTCCACTGTTGTCAGCAGGCGTTTGCCAATTACTCTGCCACACATAGTTACCATGGATATAAAGCAGTTTATCAGCCTGAATAAGGCCCCTATCTGCTTCGGTATACCCGAGTGCTTTGTCACTCGATATGGGTGTTGCTACCTCTGCACGGCTACTCCCGCGATAAGTGAGTGTTGAGTCCACACCGTGGATAATTTCAAATGCGGCGAGATCGTTTTGGCTATACCAGTTATAACTACTTTCATTCACTTGCTCTGTATTCCAGTAAACAATCGGCAAAGTGAACCGGGTTACCGAGGTATTATCTTTTAGCATGGCTAATGTACGGTAGTCATATTCCAGCGGTGTAAATCCCCCAGCAAAGGTATGATCTTTTAACAGTTTGGGGTCAGCAGGATTTGCAACATCAAACAAACTCACTTTGGTGCCAGGCTGCACGTTTCCATCAGGCTCTCCAAGGTGCTGACCTACTCCAAGAAGCAAACCGTCACCAACAGGGTGTAAATAAGAAGAGAAACCAGGGACCTCTATACTTCCCGCGATTTTAGGCTGTGACGCGTCAGATAAGTCCAGAACGTAGAGAGGATCTATTTGTCTAAAGGTCACGATATAGGCGGTATCGTTAAAATATCTAACCGCATAAATATCTTCATCCACAAGCCCCGTATCCGGATTAACCTTGCCAATAGGGGTTGGATTTTGGCTATTTGGTAGCGTCGCCACGGTGTTGAGTTCATTCCCTTGTGGTTCGAGCATATACAACTTATGGCTATTACCGATATCTGTATCATACTGACTCGTTACAACGCGCAGAACGCCATCTTTTTCATCAAATCGAGTCGCAGCCATCGTATCGCTGACACGAGCAAGTTGACCTTCCACCTCACCTGTTGCTTGGTATCTCACCCCTTCATTCGTTAACAATAACTTATGTAATACTATGCCTGATGGATCCCAGATTGATGTGTTGACATCACCATCACTGCCATTAAAGGAGTAATTGTAAAGATACACAGCTGTTGCAGACATATAAAAGCCATAGGTGCGCGTACTGACGCAAGTTGTTTTCACCTCATCAGGATTGCGAATGTCAATCTCAGTCACTGTTGTTAAGCCATTATATCCATCTTGCGCGGTAGCATCTGCTGGCAAATAACAGCCATCTGCGGCAACCAGTGGCGCTACACTTCCTTGCTTTAAATTTCTAAATTGGGGTAGTAAATCGTTAATGTTAGTGTCCATTAAGCGATTGTAGCTTGCTACTTTGTCAGCGCTATTAAAACCACTGTAGCGTAACGTGTGGTCGGCGATAACATAGAGTTTGTCACCGATTAATCTGCTGCCAACTAATGAACCATCAATTTGAAAGCGCTTTTCGACTTCAGCCTGAGCGGGCAGGGATACGTTACTAAAAGCAAGCTCAATCACGCCTTGATAATTGATCTCAGGTTGCACCTCTAGCGATGACATATCATCAGCAAAATCATACTCATAGTCCATTAATACGCTGATGAGTTGATTGTTTTTAAGGTAAAGATTTTGGCTTGCAAACTCTGAATCTGATACCGCTAATTCATTAACTTGTGTAGGGACATCCGTAGCCTCTGTATCTAAGATCCTAACGAAGGTTTTGCTGTCAGTATCCGCATATGCAACGCTGGTCGAGCCACCGATAAATAAGTAACGGCCATCGAATTTAATCCGGTCGCTTTCTGATACCCCTTCAACCAGTTGATTGGTGCCGGAATAAGGTGCACTATCTGTGGTTGCTGATGGATTTTCCAAATCATCGCCATTATTCAACCCACCGCTGGCAACGAAAATGCCGTTTTTAATAAACTGACTAAACTGTGCTGATGAAGCTGACTTCAACGGCGCAGAGCTATTATTTAGCGTGTTAAGTTCTGGTAATTTATCTTCATCATTGTCGCTACTACCACCACATGCGCAAAGGCTAGCGGCAAGCGGAAGACTGAGCCAAATTTTGCATCTCATGATATGTTTCCTTGTAAGTTAAGTGCCACCGTAAGCCTAAACTTTCACACTAAAATTTCTGTTATCTTCGCTACTTGTTTTGTTATTTAATGTTACCCTTTCTGGTAATTTGTACAGCGACTGGTAAATTACACTGGTAGTAATAATACGCTTTGATTGACACCTCTAAAAAGCCAGTGCAAAGCCCAAATTCAGAGCTGGAGTTCCAAGTTGAATAAGTTATTAATGGCCTTAACCTTGCTGAGCACCACTCAGGTAAGTGCCACAGCGGTGCCATGTGACGCCAATGACAGCGAGTGTACGCCAGTCGGTGAATGGCGATTTGGCATTGCGCTTGGCGGCGGCGTGATCTCCAACCCACTCCATGACGGTGAAAACATTCCTTTGGTTGTTGTGCCCTATATTAGTTATTACGGTGAACACCTCTTTCTTGATAATGGGACTTTGGGCTACACCTTTCACTACACTGATAAATTTGACCTTAGCTTGATCGGCACATTTAATACCGAGCAAGCCTATTTCGAGAAATTTCACCCCAGTAATATATTCGTGCAAAAAATGGGGTTTGATGCCAGTAATGAGCTGCCTGGCGGTGAATTTGCCGCAGAGCAAACCGCTATCTCCTTAGATGATATTGAATCGAGAAAATGGGCCATAGATGGCGGCGTTTTAGCGCACTGGATAATGAGTGATAGCGTAAAAATCAGCGCATCATGGCTTACCGATATCACCAACACTTACCAAGGTTACAATGCTGATGTTGGAGTTAGCTATCGTTTTAGATTCGATAATACACCTAACACTTATGTGTTTATTAAAGCGGGGCTAAAATGGAAAAGTCGACAACTGGTGGACTATTACTATGGCATAGACAAAGCGGATACTCCGAATAGTGAACTATGGTATAAAGGCAGCTCAAGCTTCCAGCCTTATGTTAGCTTTGCTTACTCTTATCCCGTAAGTGAGTCTTGGACCTTTAAATTTAACGCCAAATATCAGCAACTTGATAGCACAATGACAGATAGCCCGATAGTCGAGGATAGCTATACCGCGACGGTTTTTGTCGGGGGAAAATATGAATTTTAGGTTGTACTTAATCATAATTATAATTTTCAGCGCACCAAGTAGAGCTTTAACCAAACCCAACAATGGCATTAATTTAGAAATAAAACCGATTACATGTATGGTGAAACAAGCAGGGCAACGTTGTGAAATGACGGCAAAAATTGCTTGGCAATCGCCCGCTAAAATGAACCTCTGTTTATTTCAGGAAAAACAAAAATTACAATGCTGGGAGCAGGCCAAGGAGGCAAAATCAACACAAATTATCCAACTCTCAAAGTCCATGCTCTTTACCCTAAAAGATGCTAAAAATAACGTTGTTGCAAAACAAAATATTGAAGTACACACAAGCGTCAACCAACAGTATAGGCGCAAACTCAGAAGCGATTGGAGTGTGTTTTAATGGCCAAGGTATTACTTGTCGAAGATGATGTAAAACTAGCGGAGTTAACCGCAAAGTTCTTAATCCATAATGGTTTTGAAGTCGTTCAATTACACAATGGTATTAACGCCATTAAAGCGATTGAAGCAGAAAAACCCGACATTCTCATTTTAGATATTATGCTACCGGGACTTGATGGTTTTTCTATTTGCAAAGCTGCGCGTGGTGAGTTTAAAGGGCCGGTTTTATTTCTTACCGCCAAAGACAGCGACTTCGACCATGTAAAAGGGCTTGAAATTGGTGCTGATGATTACATTATCAAGCCTGTTGAGCCATATGTGCTACTTGCCCGCTTGAATGCGCTATTAAGACGCACACAAAATGATGAAGTTCAGTCTGACTCCATTACCTTAGGCGAATTACAGATAGATAAATCGGACCGAAAGGTCTATTTGGCTGGCGATGAGGTTGAGCTCACGAGTTATGAATTTGATTTACTAAAGACATTGGCAGGCCATGCGGGCGAAACGCTGAGTCGAGACTATATCTATAAACATGTTGTTGGCCGCGAATATGACGGATTAGATAGAAGCGTTGACGTACGTATTAGCCGTTTGCGTAAAAAGCTTGGCGACAATCTAGAGCAACCCGCGAGGCTTATTACCGTGTGGGGTAAGGGCTACCTCTGCTCTAAGTCTGCTTGGGGCTAGTGTATTTGTGCTAAAACTATTACTCAGCCTCTATTTGGCTGTGTTTACCAGTATTGTCGTCATCAACCAAGTGAGCGAAGCCATTTGGTCTCATTGGGTGCACTCCGCGCCCGATGAATTGCGGCACGCAAAAGCGGTTGCCAACACACTGAAATCCACGATTTCCTCAGACCAGCTACCCCAAGAGTCAGAAACGCTCAAAATACTCAACATGGATGATGTCGCTTGGCTGCCTGAACAAGCCAGCACTTTAGTTCAAGGTGGTATTTTAACGAGTTTTGACGATGAAGGCCGCGCTTGGCTGACTTTCAAAGTACCTGATTCAACGTTGCTGCTGCAATTAGGGCCATTAGCACCGGCGGCTTCTGCCGCCAATAAACAATGGATCATCAAGTTGCTTTCTTATGCCGTGCTCGCGTTTTTACTTATGCTGTGGATAAGACCCTTGTGGCTTGATTTATTGCAACTGAGATATATCACCGAAAATCTCACTCAAGGTCAACTGCCGAAAACGACCCGACATTCCCGGTTTTCTGCCATTTCAAATTTAACCGAGCAGATCCGCGGTTTGGCATCTCAAGTCGCAAGGCTGATTGAAAACCAAAAGCTACTCGTTAATGCGGTTTCTCACGATCTGCGCACGCCACTTGCCAGACTCAAATTTGCTTTAGCTATGCTGCCGGAGCAAAGTCGTGAGCAGGCAAATGATATGGCGGACGATGTGGTCGAAATGGAGGCGATGATTGATGAAATGCTAGCCTACGCACGGCTTGAATTTGAAGTAGAGAAACTTGAGATAACGCCCATTAACCTTTGTGAACTTGTCAGCGATCAGATAAGCAAACTCAATAAGCTTACCGACAAAAAAATAACGTTCAGCAAAATGAACAGTACGGTCATTATCTCAGGCAACCTACATTACCTTTCTCGGGCTTTGCAAAATATCGTCCAAAACGCTGATAAATATGGTCGTTCAACCATAGCGATTAATATTGAGTGTGACAAAAGCAATGCCTATATCCATATTGACGATGACGGTGATGGAATTCCTAAATCTCAGTGGGAGTCAGTTTTTATTCCCTTCTCTCGCTTAGATGAAAGTCGCAGCAAAGATAACGGTGGTTATGGCCTAGGGCTGGCTATCGTACGCAAAATCGCCACTTGGCATCGCGGCAGTTGCCATGTTGGGTTCTCCGAACTTGGCGGTGCGAAGTTCACTCTGACTTTGCCCCGCACTTCATCTTGAAACTCTGATCATACGCACACCTGCTGACCTATGTGCGTGTATTCAAGGCATATAGAAGTTGAAAGACGCTACCCTTAGGGATAACAACGGCTAAAGAGCAAGTTACTATCCCAAGTTTTGGGTGATTAAGCGCGAGGGCGAGCTGGGATCAGAGCGACTAATAATAGCATTCCTGCTATTAGCCCATACGGCAACCCAATCTCTATCTCATAAATAACAGTTCCACAAATCGGGCCAATTATAATACCCAGTCCTTGCGCCGCCGAAATAGTTCCGGCAGCCGCACCTTGCTCATCAGCCTCCACCGAGTTGGCAGCTAAAGCAGAGACAGATGGATATATCCATCCCATACCAAAGCCAGCGACACCATAGCAAACCCAGAACAAGATAGGCGCTGATGCGAAAATCGCAGAAACAAATCCAGCGGCAGCGATGACTCCGCCGAATTGAATTAGTCGCGCGGGCTGCCATTCAAGCTTCTGGAGTGCTACTTGCGCGATAATCAGTGCCACACCAACAGTCGCAAGTGCAATCCCTGCAGCACGCGCAGTGTCAGCAGGGTCAAGTTGAAGCCTATCAAGAACAAAAAAGCCAACCGTGATCTGCGCAACAGCCACACTAAAAGCCGCAATAAAAGCCACAATAACAGGTCGACGTAGCCTTACATCCGTTAAACGAACGCGATTGTTGCTGGGTTTTGCATGTCGTTCGTGCCTTGGCAGTACCCGCCAAAGAACAATCAAGGCAATAAGGGGCAACATTGCGGAAATATACAAAGGCATACTTAAGCTAAGAGGCCCAAGTAGTCCAACAAACCCAGGACCAATCACCATACCAGCCGCACTTGATGCACCAATCCCCGCCATCGCTGCTGCACGTTGTTTAGGCACAACATGATCCGCAACTAAAGCGGCGCAGGTCGCTGGTACCGCAGCATAAAACATCCCAGCGATACCACGTCCAATCACTATGCCTGCAAATGCAAGCACGGGTACTATTGCGGTCTGCATCGCAAAGTCGATAAAGACTGCCAAAAATGCATAGCTAATGATAAAACCTGCCAACCCAAAGAGTATCACAGGGCGCCGGCCTTTTCGGTCACTAAGGTTGCCCCAGAACCGTGCCATAATAACCCATGCAACTCCAGCAACTGTCATTGCCGTGCCAATTTGCCATGCTTTGAGCCCAATCACATGAGCAATAGGGCCTGCTAACGCAGTAAACCCCATCACAGCCATAGTACAAACAAATGTCTCAAACATCAGCGGCTTCAGACTAAATGCATCACCCGCCTCTGGCCCCCCCTCATTGTTGACTAAACTGGTCATTTCGTTTCCTTTTGATTTAGACCGAACCACAGTTATTTTCCCTATCAGTTGTATTGCTACATAAGCCTTGCTGTGGGGGATCAGAGTTACGCCGAAGCAGATTTTCAGCAACGGGGTGGAATATACCTGCAGCCGTGTCTGCACACCCTACCCGTCTGTTCAGGAAGCAATTAACTTCCCGCGGGTATCGTTCTATCGCTCCTATAAGATACTCTGTGTGAGATCCTAATGACTGAAAGCAATAAAAACAAATTACGCGCTATGTTTCCAAACAACATTATCACGAACAAAAATCATTCTCAATAAAGAAAACTAAGAACCGCTTCACCAAAATAAGCATAAGCGACTGTAAAACAAGCTATTATTAGTCAACATAATGACGCTAGTGAGGTCTTTGAGGAGAGCGCACAAAGCGCTTTGGTTTGGTGAGATAACGCCTAAGTCCATTTGACTGATGTTTGGGAAACAGAAGCATTTGAAGCTAGTATTAAATATGCGACTCATTCCCTAAATTAGCAAAAAGGCGCCATGCATAAAGTTGCACCTGTCTTTTATTTCTCTTTCCTTAGTCTTACTTTATAGACTATTACGTGTGGTGGTGTTGTGGTTCAGTAAATCCGGACACGATTTCAGATGGTATTGTCACCACTCAACTAGAGGTGTCCAATGGCAAGAAAAGGAAATAATTTAATGTGAGCTTAAAAACAATGAGAGAGCGCATTCCTTATCCAAACCTCAGGTTATTTAGGTACTTTGAATTGAAAAAGAAATAGCATGAAATTTGATTAGGCACTTTACCAATTCACTGAGCCCCTCAGTGATTTGGTTTGGCCACGTTTGGTCTTTTGATTCAGGCGTTTCTTTTGCGAGCTTTTTGTTGGCTTGGTTGCTCTGCGTGTTTTTTCAACTTTGGTAGCTGCAAGGATCAGTGTTTTTAGCCGCTCCAAAGCATCTTCCTTATTTTTCTCTTGGGTACGAAAACTCTGAGCTTTAAGTACAATGACACCCTCTTTGGTCACTCTAGAGTCTTTAAGTGCAAGTAGACGCGCTTTATAAAAGTCAGGCAGTGTTGAGCGGTTGATATCGAACCTAAGATGAATGGCGCTGGAGACTTTATTAACGTTTTGTCCACCCGCACCTTGGGCGCGAATAGCGGAAATATCGATTTCCCACTCTGCTAGAGTGACATTATTTGAGATTTTAAGCATAGTAATTTCAAGCCTCCGTCTGCCATTTTAGCAAAGTAACTGAAGGCTTGAAATAGCAAGCGTGTAGCTATGCTGTACGAGTTGCGATAGCTGGCGGCACTCTTGCAGCAACCATTGCAGGGTAAGTAACCGCCAACTGACCCGCGAGCAACATTACTATCGCACCTGCAATCAAATAATCACCGGGTACACTGGTAAGCCCAAAGTAATTGACCAAATAAATGTTCGCAGTGATTGCGATGATTATGCCCAATGTAATGCCAAATAAAGACACCACTGCATTTTCAATCATAAAGTAACGTAGAATATCGGTCTGAGTTGCCCCAAGCGCACGACGAGTTCCGATTTGCTTGCGACGCTTATAAACGGTATACCTTGCTTGGCCAAAAATTCCCAGCATAGTTACGCATGCCAGAGCTACGATCACCGCTTTTAATGTTTGGCTCACCGCATAATCCGCTTGTAAGTTTTCCGTTTTTATTTGCTCGAAGGATTTAAAGGCATCAAGTTGGCGACCAGGCTTTTTAAGCATTAAGGCTTGAACCTCATCCATTGCAACTTCTCTTTGGCCAGGCTTTGCTTTTACTACTATGATGCTTTCTTCATAATGTTCTCTAACCGAACTTATTACGGTCATATCGTAAGCGTACCAAAACCGCCAAGGTGACTTCATAGTTTCGACGATACCCACAACCTTTTGCGGTACAGATTCAACATAAATAGTTTCTCCAATCACACTGCGCCAATCGTTAGGACGAATTTTATGTGCCAAGTCCTGCGAAACTAACACGCTGGCTGATTCCGTATGGCCATCAAAATAGGCGTGTACCACATCATTATGTTGTAAGTTTCTACCCGCAACCACTCGTAGTCCAAGCGTATCTACGATGGTGTCATCCGAACCATAGTAGCCTGCGTGAGTTATCCTTTCATCTTCCGCAGGAGTTAAACCAACATCTAGCGAGCGACCCCAGTTAGTAAGCGGCATACTAGTAATCGTACTTACACTCTCAACACTGGTTAGTGCACGGATATCGGCAAGGTCAGTATCAAGGGCTGCATTTTTTTCTTCATCGCTACCTTCAAAATGAGTTCTAAAACTGAACAACTGGCTTTCGGCTAACCCTGTCGGTTGCACCAACTCTTGCTCTTTAAGTACCATCATATAAATGGCATTAACCAAAATTGTAAATGTCAGCGCAATTTGCAATATCAGTAGTAGCGGAGAAGCCTTATTTTTGTTTAAGGTTTTTAAAATTGGCAATAAATCTCTCATGGTCATGCTCCTACAGGCTTTTTAGCTGACTAGATGGTTGTACTTTTGCCGCATGTAAAGTCGGTAGCAAACCAAAAGTCACAGCACTCGTCACAGCCAATACAATCGTCATGATGACTATACCTGCGGTCATCTCAAGCATCTCAGCATAAAGATGGCTGTATAATTGCGCAGTGACACTCAAACCAATTTGCGCAAATAACAGCCCAATTATCCCGCCCAATAGTCCAATAATACAGGTCTCAACAGTAAACTGAGTGATAATATCTTGCTTAGAAGCCCCAACCGCTCTACGTAGCCCAACTTCACCAGCTTTGCCATGAAATTTTGCGACCATCATAGCCATACAGTTAAGCAAGCAGACTGCAAGAAATGCAAATGCAAGCCACACCGCTACATTGCCATCATCTTTGATAATTTTTCTTTCAATTAATTGCTCCTTTACATTAAACAACTGATGTAAAGGCTCTCGTAAAAATCGACCATACTGTCTTTGTTCCATCGAGTAATTAACCAAAAAGTCCATGTAATTATTACGCTCTGCCGCAGAGTTTAATTCAACCCAATACGAAACCCAGACGCATTCAGACGCTAAAATTGCCGTAAATGAGTCGTCGGCGGGTTCTTTCCAACACTGATAAGACACATCAGAGCCCGTCCACAACTCGTTATTGATTTGCGTTTGGAATGGGACAATAACGTCTCTAGGTTTGTTGAATGCACGAGTTCTATAATCAAAAAACTTGGGGATAGGATACCAATCGTCAGTAACACCAACCACTCGATACTGTAAATTCCCTATGAGCAATGACTTACCGACGGAGTTTTCTCCACCAAATAACTTATCGTTCAGCTCGCTACTGATCACCGCAACTTGCAGCCCATCCTGATCGGCCACCTCATCCCATGCACCACCAAATTTAAACGGCACCTCAAACATATTAAACATGTCACGGTATGCACTTCTAATTGGGGTCATTTTTGCTTCAGTGATTGACTGCTCTGTGGTGCGAGTCATCATTTTGAAACTACCTAGAGGCGTTTGATTAACGCCCTGTTTCGCTTTTTGCAGATTTATTGCATCTTGATAGGTAAGAATAAAAGGTGGAACTTCTTTTCCTTGGGAGATATTGAACGGCTTATCTGGACCGTAGCTATTCAATCGAACATTAAACAAGCGATCACTTTTTGTAGGGATCGGATCTTTTTGTAGCAGATAACTCACTGTATAAGTTGTCATTGCTGCGCCAATTCCAATCGCAATTGTCATGATCATTAACAACGATAAAAAAGGCGTTTTCCGCAATGAGATAAACGTTAATTTAAGATAGTAACTAAACATAACTTATCCTTAAGCAATGGCCTTATCGTAGTTCTTTCTCTCGCTCAACATACCATCACGGATTTCAATAATACGCTGAGCTTTCGCCGCTTGTTGAGCGTCATGAGTCACCATCACAATACTTGTTCCCTGCGCATTGATATCTTTCAGCAGCTCCATAATGCCATCGGCCATTTTACTGTCTAAGTTGCCCGTTGGCTCATCGGCAAGTAGAAAGGACGGCTTACCAGCTATCGCTCGAGCAATCGCTACCCGTTGCTGTTGACCTCCAGAAAGTTGCGATGGGTAATGCGCTTTGCGTGATGCAAGACCCACTTTATTCAACGCATCCATGATCCGCTCGTGGCGCGCTTTTGATGATAATTTGCGATAGCGTAAGGGCATGTCGACATTATCGTAAAGATTTAGCTCTGGAATTAAATTAAAGCTTTGGAAAATAAATCCCACTTTTTCGTTACGTAGCTTTGACTTCGCCTTATCGCTTAGCTTTTCAACATTGACTCCATCCAGCTCATAACTGCCATCGCAGAAGTCCTCCAATAAGCCAGTGATATTTAGAAAGGTCGTTTTACCAGAACCGGAGGGGCCAATGACCGCGACAAACTCTCCTTGCTCTATACTCAAGTCAAATGGCTGCAAAGCTTGAGTTTTTATTGTGTCTGTATAATAAGCTTTTGATAGGTGACGCATGGATAGCATTTTGCAGCTCCTTTATTGAATTATTTTTACACTGGGAGCGTCTTTAAAAATTCGTGCGTCAGAGGTGATAACCTGATCGCCGATATTAAGCCCCGATAATATTTCTACTTGTCCAATACTTCTCAATCCAATCTTTATCGGCGTTTTGATAGCCGTGCCTTCTTTGACCACATAAGCAAACTGTCCGTTATAGGCCTCCAAATATTGGCCATGTGGTAGGTAGGCAATATTTTCTTTTTGTTCGAGTACAATTCGACTTGTTAGCCTTTGGTTTTGTCTTAATCCCTGAATGCTGTCGTCTCTAAAGCGAATTTTTCCCGCTACGCGGCCGTTTTCGATTTCTGGAGAAATCGCAACTATCTCGCCGCTGTAAACCTCACCATTGAGATTCACCTCGGCTAACATTCCTAATGCCAGATCATCTGAATAGCTCTCTGGTATTTGCACCTCTATCTCATATTTAGAAAGATCGACTACGCTTAGCAGTGGTTGGTTTTTAGCCACTGAATTTTTTTGCTCGACAACTAAATTGCCAACGAGCCCCCCAACTGGTGAGACGACTTTAAGTGCATCGACTTGCCTTTCAAGCTCTGCCACTTTGACTTTTTGCGCCTCAAGTTCAAGTTCTTTAGTTCGAATCTCAAACTTCTGACTTTCTTTTTGCAATTCAACTTCTTTAATTGCCAGGCGATATTCTCGAAGCGCATTTTCGAGGTCATCTTTGGCTTTTTGATAGTCGATATCACTGACAACTTGAGTTTTTAAACCATCTTCAGAGCGACGCATTTCACGCTTAGCAGCATTCAAAACAACGGTAGCCTTGCCTAAGTAATTTTCCTGTGCTAAATCCTGTTTTTTAGCTTGAATGATTTGTCGCTGAAGTTCAGTATCTAACTGATTTAGCTTAGCTTGATGCTGTGCGAACTCGCTTTTTAACTCTGGGCTATCAATAACAGCAAGGGTTTGACCTTCAATAACGCTATCACCAGATTCAACTAAATAGGTCACAGTTCCTTGGGCAGGGCTATATATAGTAGGCCGCCGTGCTGCGACGACTTTTCCCTGAACAGAAATATCGCGAACAAAGTCACCTTGTTTAACCGCTGAGATATGAATTTTATCGCTTGAAACTGCTGTTTGACCGCTTGCCCATTGACTAACAATTGGTGCAAAAAAGAAAACAGTAACTAATATGAAAAAACTTGCTGCCGCTATTAATATTTTATTTTTTTTAGGTTTTTCAACCTTAGAGTCTTGAGCACTCGTATCTGGAATATAGGCCATGAAACAATCCTTTTACCACTGCCTTTGTTATTGAGAAATATGCACTTTACAAGTACTTTTCACCGCTATTTGCTCAACTCGCGTTGACGCCACTTTTCAACTGAGACAAATCTCAAAGTTAAAGGCAAAGCAGGTAATGTAAGTGCCTAAACCTTACACAAACTCAAGACTAATGTCACGAGAAATAAAACACTTTGTTAACTATTTGGTTTGATTCTTGACTACTTCTAGATATCGGCTTTCTATAAACTTTTTCTCTTTGGACAAATGCGCTAGTGCTTCTCGGGTTTGCTCCAACTCTTTTTGAATAGCCTGAAGTTTTGGACCATCTTCAACCTCTTGCTCTTGGACCATTAACTGTTGCAAAGCCTGACTTTGTTCGGCGATTTGTCTTTTGTATTCATTAATTGTTTGAGACATATCGTGACGTTCTTTTTCAAAGGTTGCGACCAGTTGCTCTAGCTCTTGGTCGGACGTGCCCCCTACAGACCTAGAAGCTTCCAGTTGCTGTTTTAATGTGTCATTTTCTTTTTGTAATTCTTCCGTGGACTCATATTGGTCATATAGTTTTCTTCTCGTTTGCTTAAGTCGCTCTAAACTTTTCGATAAATCTCCCCGAAGCTTTTTTATTAGCCGATGCGATTTAAGCAACTTGCTGTTTAAATCATCCATGCGAGTTTGCTCTTCTGGCGAGATATGATCCTGCGTTGAGCGTTTAACCTCTGCTAATTGCTGTTCTAAGTGAACTTGTAAGTTAGCCAATTCTTGAATGGTGTGTTGGTTATCTTCGACAAACCTCATTGACTTGTTAATTGCATCGCGACAATGCTGAAGCAGGTACTGTTGCTCTGGGTCGGATGCCCCAGCCCCAGCAGTCTTTGCAAACAATCTAAATTCTCGGAGAATTAACAGCAAAATATAAAACCAAAAACCTAATATCAGCAGCCCGATATTCACCGCCATATAGATAAATACATCAACAGGTAGTTTGTCTAGAAACATATTACGCGCTCGTTATTTTCTTACTTTCATTTTAGTATTGGTTAAAAATCGTGCCTATAATAAATCTATATTTTTCAATAAAGTGGTAACGTGTGAAGATATTGCTCGTGGATGACAGTGCCGCAACGCTTGAGATTATTCGTCGCGGTTTAGTGCGTTTTAGATATCGTAAGCTGTTGATAAAAAAAGCACAAAGTGCAAAAGAAGCACTAAAAATTATCGGTTCTTGGCATCCAGATATTGTGTTGACCGACTGGCATATGCCCGATATTTCAGGACTTGCTCTCGTCAAAGCAATCAAACAAAAACAGTTGGATGTCACTATGGCGATGGTAACGACTGTCGACGACCGTGAACAAATTAAGCTAGCCCTCGATTATGGTGCAGCATTTGTATTGTCAAAGCCGTTTGCTGACGATGACCTTCACAGCAAAATCATGCCGTTGGTCAAAGCCGCGGAAGAAAGCAGCAAAACAAGAGAAATTCATGCACTGCATAAAGGCGTGCCTTTACCTCAAGTCGGGCAACTTGAAAAACTAATGAATAAACATATTGATACCGAGCTTAGACTCTATCAAGTGCAGCAAATGGAATATGCTCCCGATAACCTTCCGTGCGTTATGGTCGCATACGAAGATCCGAGCAGCCAGAAGGTTCGCGCAATCGGAATATTTGATGTGTATTCTGTCTGTGTGCTCGCAGCATCCACAGGGAATTTAACGGATCAGGCGGGATTTGAAGCGATTCACCAACACCAGATCACCGACGACATGTTAACCGCATGCCACTCAGCACTAAACTCTACGTCGTATGCATTTCTAGACAGTATAACAAGAAGGAGCCTAAGAGTAAAAACCCTACAGTTGGTCACTAAACCTTTTCCTAAGTTAAAACAATTGTATAAGTCCGCTGCAAACATGCGGATAGACTTATGCTGCCAACGTCCAAATATGGCTCAAGGTAAAATATTATTGGTTGGATTTTTAAGCTAACGCTTTAAGCAAGACGCCAGGATCAGTTATCCCAGCTTCTTTTAAAGCTTCTTGGATATTTTTGGTTAGTTCAATAACTTGACTCTGCATACGTAAAATAAATTCAAGCTTTTGTGTAACTAGCTCCGCTTTCATTTCATCTGAATAAGCGTCATTTATTTTTAACTCTTCGAGTAATTTTTGCTCTTCCTTTATTTTCTCTCTGAGCTCTTCTAGCTTTTCAACCATTTTTTGAATATGAGGTGGTAGTGCAGCTTCTTCCTGCTTCTCTCTTACCTCCTCTCCAGATAACTTAGACATATCTTTTTCTGATAGCCTGAATTGGTTAGGCTCAGCAGTCTCTTCTGCTTTAGGCTCTAGCTCGTCCTGACTCTCGGCTGGTTGAGTTGGAGAGTGAATTAAAAAGTTAACGTTCATTATTGTTGGCCAATATGATTTCCTTTGGCCTACATATCGGTAATTTATCGAAAATCTTTAAGAAAAATTGCGCGGCTTCCTTGCCGCTGCAAGTGCTTGGGAATGGAATCACTCGGCACTTAAAACTAACCGAGTTTAAAATATTTCTGTTTTAAGATTTGCTTGCAATTGCTTAATGCTCGATTTAGCGCCTGCAACAAAGTTCTGCCTTTTGCCTTGACCTTTAATGTAGGTAACCCAGGTAATAGAAGCTCAACTTGGCATAAGGTAAACTTGCCAATCTGCTTGTCCACCTGCTTTTCAATTCGTACATTTATTTTTCGGATATTGTTTGCATAGCCGCACAACGCTTTATTTATTGTTTTAGTAAAAGCCACTTTACTTGACACCGCTATCGGCTCATTTACACCAACAAGGTTCAATTTCATCGTTACCTCAGACAATCGCATCAAATATAACTTTGTTGAACTTAGAATGACTCGAATTAAAAACGCTTACGCTACCCAGCACATTCTCTCAACTTCTACTTGCGCCATGAGATCAAATCTACTAATGTTCAAAAAAAGATAAAAGCTGATTATATCTAACTAAAAGCAAGGTTTTTACGAACAATATGAACATAAACTTCAATCATCTGTACTATTTTTGGCAAGTAAGCAATGAAGGCAGTATCGCAGGTGCAAGTAAAGTTCTTCATTTGACGCCTCAAACAATCAGCGCGCAGCTATCAAGCTTAGAAGATCGATTAGGCAAACCCCTATTTATAAGAGAAGGAAGAGGACTCAGGTTGACTGACTTCGGCATTTTGACCAAGCAGTATGCGGACGATATGTTTTCGATTGCCAAAGAGTGGTTAGAAACAACACAAGATGGTGCAACAGCCATACACCGCACATTAAAAGTAGGCATCTCAGATGCCATTCCAAAATCGTTAGTGTCAAAATGGCTTGCTCCTTTAATAGAAAATGAGCAAGTTGCCAACCTGCACTGTATCGATGGTCAGCAATCTGAATTATTGGCTCAGATGGCGATGCATAAACTCGATATCGTACTAGCGGACAAGCCACTTGATAGTAATCTACCATTTAAAGTATTTTGTCACGAAATAGGAAAGAGCCAGATCGGCTTTTATGGCTCAAGTTCTAGTTGTGAAAAACTTAAAGCAAACTATCCCAACTCTTTGCAAGCACAACCTATCATTCTTCCCGCGAAACACAGTCCAGTAACGAACTCAATTCAATTTTGGCTGCAAGAGCAAAATATAGAAATAAAAGTCGCAGGGCATGTAGACGACAGCGCCTTGATGAAAGCGTTAGGTCAACAGGGATTTGGCATTTTTCCTGCCCCACTTTCGATAAAATCAGAATTGCAACGGCACTATGATGTCTGCCTCGTTGGCACTATCGAAAGTACGTATCAAAACTATTATGCCTTCACACCCGATAGATTAATTAAAGACTCTATCTTCAGTGAATTCGTCAATTTTGCCAAAGGAGTAAGCTGACGCTACAGTCAGCTTAAGTTGGCTGCAATAGAGCGGACAAGTTTTGTTTGTAACGTCTCGAAAGGTGGAGTGAATCTCCGTTTTCTAGAATAACGTCGTAATCTCCATTATCTCTTGTCTTAAGTTCACTGATAGCATTTAAGTTAACGAGTGACGACTTATGGATCCTAGAAAAACCAAAGGTTTTAAGACTTTTTTCCATTGATGACATCGTGTCCCTATGCAAGATTGAGCGCTGCCGATTGATCATATGAAGCTCGACATAGTTTCCCGCACCACCAACCCAAGCTAAGTCTTCCACTTTTATAACATGAATATGCCCCGAGTCTTTTACAATCAACCTTTGATTTGGGACATACTCTGGTGGAGATTCTTTAGAATGCAAAACTGCCAGCTGAAGAATATTGGTGATCAGAGCGCCTTCTGTATCTTTACCATCAACACTCATCGTTGTAGAAGTATTTAATTTAACACCTGTCGTTATTTTAATAGTTGGCACAGAGTCAAAGTTTCTTGTGATTAATTCTTGCTGTCTCAGGTCAATATCATGTGAAATATCAATTAACAAACAGTCGATTTCACCCGCCCTAATAGTTTCTGAAATATCAACAATGGATTGATAATAAATAAACTGGGAACAAACCGAGACTTCTTTTAGCTTTGTACTTATTTCGACGCCAAGCTCAGATAAATAGCTAGGAATAGAGATCGTCACTCTTTTCATTCATCACCTTAAACACATCAACAGGT
This sequence comes from Pseudoalteromonas sp. S2755, assembly GCF_005886535.1. Classification (GTDB taxonomy): domain Bacteria; phylum Pseudomonadota; class Gammaproteobacteria; order Enterobacterales; family Alteromonadaceae; genus Pseudoalteromonas. Next base: position 23,426 of record NZ_PNDS01000105.1, on the reverse strand, counting down.
TAACAAGGATACTAATACTTTGTATCCTATTTCACAATAGTTAACATATTATTGTTATAGATTGTCACTATGTGATCTGCAAATTAATTTTGATCTTTTTTTTCTCGCCTGTCGTCACTGATTCCCATCGTCTTACGTATCTCAACTGGCATATTCCAAGCTTCCGTCATAACTTCGTCGTGATACTAATAAGCCTTTGTGATGAGTTATTAAACTTGCCGAAGGTATCTAAAACAAACCTATCAGGGGATATCATGAAACAATTCAAGCGTTCTAAGTTAAGTATGCTTATCACTTCCGCGTGCCTAATCGGCGGAAGTTTAAGTATCCAAGCATCAGCCGAAGAAACAGCTGATGGTGCTAATGAAGAAGTCGAAAGAATTTCTATTACAGGTTCTCGTATTCAACGTGTAGCGTTAACTGCTAAAACACCGGTTATCGAATTAGACGGATCTGAATTTGCCATGTCAGGTAACTTAAACGTAGAGCAAAAGCTTGCCGAACTACCGCTGACAGTTCCTTCTTTTGGCCCAAGTTCAAACAACCCGGGAGATGGTACAGCTCGTGTTGACTTACGCGGTTTGGACGATGAGCGTACTCTTGTTCTTGTTAATGGTCGCCGCTGGGTTCCTGCAACACAAACAGGTGTTGTCGACTTAAACACAATTCCCGCTTCTCTTATTGAAGGTGTAGACATCATTACAGGTGGTGCAGGTGCGGTATATGGTTCTGATGCTCTGGCAGGTGTTGTAAACTTCCGTTTGAAAGATGACTTTGAAGGTGCAGAAATTTCTGCGTTATACGACATCACAGAAGAGGGTGATGGTGAAAAATTCAACACTGACCTTACCTTAGGTGGAAACTTTGCCGATGGTAAAGGTAATGCTACCGTTTATATTGGTTACGCCAAACGTGAGTCAATCTTTCAGGGTGATAGAGATTTTACTAACGTAACACTCACTGAAGGCGATACAGGTTTAGTGCCTGGTGGTTCATCAGGTATTCCTGGTACCCGAGTATTCTCAGGTCCTACACTTCCTAACGGTACAACTTTAGGCCGTTTTGGTCCTAATGGTGAAGGCTTACCGTATACATCAGCCGATGCATTTAACTATGCCCCTGATAACTACCTACAACTACCACAAGAGCGTCTAACGCTTAACTCCTTTGCACACTACTACATCAATGACGAGACTCGCTTATATAGTGAGTTATCTTTCATCCGCAACGAAGTGCCGTCACAGCTGGCTCCAACTCCTGCATTTGTAGGCAACCTAGAAGTCAACCCCAATAGTCCATTCTTTGGTGCTGATGTTCAAGCCGCAATGAATGCGCTGGTACCTGAACTTGACGCGGACGGTGAGCCTACAGGCAATATGATCAGTGCACTTAATGCAGACGGAAATTATGTTTTACCGTTTATTGGCCGCCGTATGGTTGAAAACGGTCCACGCCAATCAATTGATACGCGTAACGCTATGCGAGTGCTAATAGGCGTTGATGGTTTTATTGGTGATTGGGCTTACAACGCATACTACAGTCGCTCTGAACTAGACCGCTCAAACCTACTTAATAATGACGTTTCTGAAACACGCTTCAGACAAGCGATCTTAGTTACTGATGACGGTAGCGCATGTCAAGATACATCTGGCGGTTGTGCACCATTGAATATATTCGGTGAAGGTAATATTTCGCAAGCGGCGATTGATTTTATCAACGTTGGTGCATCTAATGTAACAAACATCAAACAAGAAATTTTCCACGTCGATTTTGCTGGTGAATTACCATTTACCGTGCCATCTGCTGATTTGCCGATAGGTTTCGTAATTGGCTACGAAAGCCGCTTTGATGACTCAAGTTTCCGTCCTGATGAGTTCTTGGCGTCTGGCGATGTTTTGGGCTTTAACGCTGGCGAACCAACAGTTGGTAGTTATAGTGTTGATGAAATCTTCACAGAAATCGACATTCCATTAGTGACGGATGCGGCATTTGCTGAAGACATTACATTATGGTTTGCAGGGCGCCTCTCTGATTATTCAAACATTGGTAACGTCTCCTCATTTGCAACAACGCTAAACTGGAAAGTGAATGAATATGTGTCGTTCCGTGCTGGTTATCAAGAATCAGTGCGCGCACCTAACATTTCAGAACTATTCCAAGGTGCTGCAAATGGCTTCCCAAGCGCAACCGATCCATGTAGCGTAGACGGTTTTAAGGAAGGCACAACGGATAGAGCACTTTGTGAAGCTCACGGTGTTGCATCTTCTCAAGTTGGTGTCTTTGAGCAAGCAAACGCGCAAATCGAAGGGAGCTTTGGCGGTAACCCTGAGTTGAAGGAAGAAACGTCGGAAACAGTCACGCTAGGTCTTGTTATAACACCTACAGAAAACTTTGATGTAACCATCGATTACTTCGATATTCAGATTGATGATGCTATCGATGTACTAGGTGGTGGCGTAAACAATATTCTAGATATTTGTTACAACCAGCTTAAAGATCCAAGCTCTGAATTCTGTCAAGCGATTACTCGTCGTCCTGATGGCAATGTAGACCTTGTAACGGCACTCAATGCTAACATCGCTGAACTTGGTACTAAAGGTTATGACGTTAACTTCAACTGGAGGACTGAACTTGACTTTGGTATCGGCGAGAATGGATCAACTTTGAGTATTAATTCAAAGAACACCATTCTTGATGAGTACTTTAAAACAGCAAGTGTTGGCTTTACAGAAACAAATTACTGTGAAGGTAAATTTGGTAACACATGTCTGACCCCTCGACCAGAGTTTCAAAGTAATAACCGCTTCACTTGGACTTCAGGCGACTTAAGCGTGTCAGCACTAGTGCGATATATGAGTGAAGTTGATGATGACACTGGCGAAAACGAAATTGTGCCTACATCTAAAGCTGTATGGTACCTTGATCTTAGTGCAAGCTATCACTTCACGGATCATGTACAGGCAACATTTGGTGTTAAAAATGTGCTAGACACTGAACCAACAGCTCTAGGTGATGCTCAGCAACAAGCAAATACATTCCCAGAGTTGTATGACGTTATCGGCCCACGTTACTTCGTGAGTGCTGTGTACACATTCTAATCAGTTGATACTGAAAGACTAGGGAGCTTCGGCTCCCTTTTCTGTTGTTGCCGGATTAGTTCCTTTATCTACAGTAAATTACTAAGTTTTCCATCGCGTTTAGTGCAAAACAGCTCGTAACCAACGAAGCTTCAAAATAACAACACTTTACTCGCAACTAAGTCGAGTTTGGCTAAAATAAAAAGTATGCAGCTCAGTCCAATTGACCGTTTAAGAAAGATAACATGAAGCAAGCGCCCGAAATTACAATTGCAGTTCAAGATGCCTTCAAATTGATCCAACAAAAACAATACCAACATGCATTAACTAAGCTACAGCCTTATACTGACTCGCGTCACCCTGATCTGCATTACCTATTGGGAATTTGCTATAAATCTCTTGCTGAGTGGCAAAGCGCAATAACCTCATTAAGTAATGCGGCTAAACTCGCCCCACTTAAAACTGAAATCTTAAATCATCTAGCCAAATGTTACTGGCTATCAGGTGATTTATACCAAGCAGAGGCCCATTACCTTGCGCTTTATGAAGCTGAGCCTCACAATCTAGATTTACTTAAAAACTTGTCGCTGCTGTATCTTGAAAAAAACCAGCTCGACAAGGCTAATCATTGGGCTCTCAAAGGACAACCTCTAGATGATTCTGGACAACTCACCAAAATACTCGGGGATGTTGAAAAAACAAGAGGAAACCTCAGTGAAGCGATCAGTTACTATCAACAAGTCCCTCAACACTCTCCGATTGTCTTTCGTGCAATACACAATTTAGGCCTTTGTTATAAACTACAGGCTAAATTTGACCAAGCAATTCAATGCTTTAAATTTGTGAATCAAAAAGCACCTGAGCAATATGAGCCGCTATACAACCTCGGGGACTGCTTTTTTGCAAATGGTCAATTTGAACAAGCACAGCAAGCCTACAATTTGGCATTAAAGCAAGCCCCATACAATCCAACCATACATAAAGCAATTAACGAGCTTTACTGGCAAAGTGGGCAGCATCAGCTTTTTGCTACCAGTTTACTAACCGCGCTGGAGTCAACAAATAACCGCTTGGAACTCATAGAGTGCCTAGCGGAACTTTACTGGAATACCAATCAGTACAGTTTATGTGAGGAATGTATACAGGCGTCGGGTTACGCCAATACTTCAGCGGCATTACTCGCGCTAAGAGGGCGTCTGGCAGCCACAAACAATGAGCTAAATGCAGCCTTTGAGCATTTCGATAATGCCAATAAGATAGTCGTTAATTACGACAGGATATGTGAACAAGCCAAATTTGCGATCCAGCTTGGTGAGTTCAGTACCGCACAATCTCTGCTCGAAAAAGTATTGCAAGCGCAGCCCAACTCACAACTTGCATTAGCTTGGCTAAGCGTTGTGTATCAAGCCACAGATAAACAAAAGCACCAAGCTCTATGCAACCCTGATTTTATTCTGACAACAACCTTAGACGCTCCGAGCGGCTTTCAAGACACTGAAGACTTTCTTACAGAATTGGAATCATGCTTACTAACACTTCATCAAGGCAAACAAGCACCAAGTGAACAGACCTTAGTAAATGGCACACAAATTTCAGGAGGCTTGCTTAATAGAGATATCGAAATCATTTCTAAAGCTCGAGATCAACTACTGCGAGATATAGATAAATGCCTTAATAAGTTGGAATTAGATCCAGTACATCCCTTTTTAGCACATTTACGCAAAGAGAAATGCATCACAGGCTCATGGTCTGTCAAACTGACGGAGCAAGGTTTCCACGTGAGTCATATTCACCCCGCAGGTTGGATTAGTGTAGTTTTATATATCAACACGCCAAATGACGATAGCAACAATGGGGTAATTGAATTTGGGCGACCACCACTTGCTCCACCCTACGATTTTCCACCATTCAAAACCGTAAAACCTCAACGAGGGCAAATCGTGATCTTCCCCTCTTATTTTTGGCATGGAACACAGCCATTTAACCCTACGGGTGATAACTATCGAATGACTTTGCCACTCGATATTGGCGTTCTTAATAAATAGAAAGAGAAACCATTTAAATGACAAACGAAGAGACACCACCTCTCAATATCGACTCACTTTTACAGCCAATTCTCGCATGCGAGCCACAAAATAGTTGGCCATTTTTATTAACGAAGCTAATCGATAGCTATCCTCAAAGTGCTGAACTAAGCTATAGAGTTGCTGTAATTTTAGAGCAAATTGGAGCATTACTTGAAAGCGAAAATGCCTACTTTCACTGTCTTACTCTGGCCCCCAAAAACTACTTAGTGTATCTGTACCTTGGATATTTATTAGAGAAAAAGGGAGAAGACAGTACAGCACTTGTATGTTATACCCTATGTGAAGCACTCACAGGTAGCTTTAAACGGCTTCAACTCAACAATAACACCGCCCCCCAAACACTTGAGCGCTTCCAAAAAGCCTGGCAGTGTATGGAAAAAAACCTTGGTACAGCATCAAGCATTGAGTCGGGTCGCTGGGTGCAATACTGCAGTAAACCTTTTGAAACAGCCCAAGCTCCACACCTTTTTTATGTCGCGAATCTAAGAGCCCACCCTATCTGGCCCGCGGACCAATTTGCATGGTATGAAAGTTTTAACGCTACGATCCCCGACATTATCAAAGAGTTTCACGCTGCTTTTGATACCGCCTCTTCACACCTTACGCCTTACTTGTCGGGTAAAGAGTATGAAAGCACATTTCCAATGCTCGCAAACAGTACCAACTGGCAAGCGTTATCCCTTTTTAAAGAGGGTGTGGAAGACGTTTCAGTGACAAAATACTTCCCGATACTTAAAAAAGCCTTAGAGAAAGTACCTTGCTATGGGTTAACAGCATCTCCATACGAGGTGTTTTACTCTAAATTAGCCAAAGGCCAAACCATCACTCCACATTATGGCCTTTCAAACCACAGCTTAACAGTGCATTTAGCCATAAAAATCCCCCACAACTGCTACCTAGACGTCAACGGCGAGCGTGTTTCTTGGCCAGAACATCAACTCACCATCTTCGATGACTCCTATTTGCATATGGCACATAATGGCAGCGATAGTGATAGAATTGTACTTATATTCTCAATTTGGCATCCTGATCTAACATCAACCCAACGCCAAGCTATACAATCAGAATTTAAAAATAGACAGCACTGGGTTGAAAATTTAAGCGCAGCTTTGAATCAATATAGAAACGATCACTAGAATTCTAATTTTCGTCACGTCTCCCCCTCAACTTACCACAAAAGGGGTTGTTACTATGTGAATAACCCGTAACTTAAAGTCTGACCTTATAATTGAGGTCTCCCTGGATAATTGCGGGGGGTGACCCCCGTTTTTTTCATGCTAGCCACATCATAAATCACAATGCTAAAATCCAATCACAATCCTCAAGTTAATGTAAACTCATGCAAAAACCGCTCATTACAATCCATTATTGCGTGCTTTGCCAATGGATGCTGCGAGCTTCTTGGCTCGCACAAGAATTACTTTCAACTTTCTCTGACGATTTAAAACAAGTTGCACTTGCACCAGCAAGTAAAGGCGTATTCGAAATCTACTACAACGATACATTAATTTGGTGCCGAAAAGCTGATGGTGGTTTTCCAGAAGCCAAGGTACTCAAAAGAAGAGTGAGAGACTTATTAGATCCTGAGCGTGATTTAGGTCATGTAGACAAATAACCAGCAGACAGTGATCGAGGCAGCTTAACTCCGAGAGTACAGGCAAGGGCAAAAATATCTGGAATATTGCTGAACAACTCCACTGGCCCGAATGGAAATCTGGAGTCACCGCTGCCTTGCAGCCTGCTGAGGTGAGCGCATGGATGCGTGAGGGATGCTGCTTCATGGACGAATTACAGCACATGATTCAGACGTGAATAACTCAGGTTTAGCCCCGTGCATACGGGGAACACTCTAAAGATATATCACTGTTTCTATTAGCAAAAATCACCATTACAATGTTCACCAAAAATATTGGGTACAAATTCTACGTATGTTTACTCGGCTCAATTGTTAAAGATCGGGGTTTCTCTTCAAATAATGTATAGCCAACAAACCAATAAACTTCCCTATACTTACTCAGCAAAATCGATGAGCTCTTGCCCTGTTAGGCGATAAATAATCCATTCATTTTGTGCTTTAGCACCGATGCTTTCATAAAAATCGATTGATGGTTTGTTCCAGTCAAGTACCACCCACTCAAAGCGACCGCAGTCCTTTTGTAGTGCAAGTCTTGCTAGGTACTTCATGATCCCTTTACCTGCGCCAACACCGCGTTTGTCTTGTGACACATATAAGTCTTCAAGATAAAGTCCATGCTTGCCAAGCCAAGTAGAATAATTAAAGAAATACACTGCGAATCCGATTGCTTCACCATCTAATTCACAAATAACGCTGTGTGCTCTGGCTTCTTTACCGAACAGTTTTTGCTCTATTTCTTCTACGGTATTGAGCACGGCATCCGGCTCTTTCTCATAAATTGCAAGTTCATTGATAAAGTGCAGTATCGTCGCGGCATCAGCCACTTCTGCAGGGCGAATTGAAAGACTCATAATGGCTCCTGATTGAAGGTTTTAGCCAGCTTAGCAAATTGTAAAGGGGGATGACAGCACCTTTCAGGCAGCAGTAAAGTGAACAACCACTCAAGATCGTTCGTATATAAGGTTAACAGTTTTTTATAGAGGAGGAGGTTAATATGCAAAGGACCATCTTTGCCTTTTTGGTGTTGTTTTTCAGCACTCAGGGTTTCGCAAGTACCAGTGAAGTTGTAAATCAATTTATAGAAAACCCTCAACAGGTCGGTAAAACAAGTCGAATGACCTATCTATTTTGGGATGTTTACGACGCCAGCCTTTATGCTCCGCAAGGGGTGTACTCTAAAGAACAGCCTTTTGTATTGGCGTTACATTATTTACGCGCGCTTGATGGCAAAGAGATAGCAAAACGCTCGTTAAAAGAGATGCAAAAGCAAGGGTTCAGTAATTCAAGCCAAGGTGAGCAATGGCTAACAAAAATGGTGAAAATATTTCCTGACGTTTCTGAAGGTACCGTGCTATATGGTTTAAGAACACCTGAGGGTTATACCCAGTTTTATGAGGGTGACAAGCTCATTGGTGAAGTGAAAGACTCGGAATTTACTACTCGCTTTTTCGACATTTGGCTTAGTGAGAAAACCTCCGAGCCGACAATGCGATCCGAGCTTTTGGGCTTAAAACGATGACCACTAAATGGCTCTTTTTCTCAATTTTAAGTTCGCTATTTTGTTCAGCGAGACATACCGGCAGCAACAGCACTCGAACACTTTTCAAATCTAAGGAGAAACAATGCGTACTATCTTGATGTTACTCACCCTATTTTTATTATCTGCTTGTAGTTCCGGCATTGATGGTAATAAATACTCTACGCTCAGCCCACAGTTCGATCCATACGAGTTTTTTGTTGGTGACATAAAAGCATGGGGGATAGTCCAAGACAGAGATGGTAACTTAGTCCAGCAATTTACTGTCGATATTAAAGGCTCAATCAACAACCAGTCTGAGCTTGTTTTAGATGAGACCTTCAACTATTTGCTCGGTGACGGCGTGAAAACACGAATTTGGACTATTACAAAAGCAGCTGACAATCAGTATTCTGGCCGCGCCGACGATATTCTCGATTCAGCATCGGGTGAAACTTTCGGTAATGCAATGAATTGGCAGTATAGAATGGATTTACCCGTTGATGATACCAGCTATGAAGTACACTTTGATGATTGGATGTGGTCTTTTGATCAAACCACTCTCATCAACCGCTCTTATATCGAAAAGTTCGGCATTGTGATGGCTGAAGTCACAATCTTTATGCAAAGGCAATAATAATTACGCCAAATCAACTTCAATTTAACCTTCTTACTCGTGTATTTGTCTACAATTTATAGACAAATACACAGGCTTAACTACAATCCAACGCTATTCTAGTAGTGTAATCAGTATTCAACACTGGTAAATACTTAACAAAAAATGCCGTATAGAAAAGTTTTATTACTGAGTAAAGTGCAAGAAATTGCGGCGAGAACGTAGCTAATAAGAACCAATAGGAAGCCCCACCATGATAAAGAAGATACTAGCTGGAGCCGTAGCGCTTGCGCTTGTCGGATGTGTTAATACCGAAAATGAACAATCTAATAATGCAACATTAGCGCAGTCCGTAAAATATCCCATCACTAAAACTGGCACCGTTGTAGACAGCTACTTTGGTACGCAAGTGGCAGATCCATACCGTTGGTTAGAAGATGATAAAAGTGCAGAAACCGCAGCGTGGGTAAAAGCGCAAAACGAAGCAACACAGGCATACTTATCGCAAATTCCGTATCGTAAAGATATCGAAAAACGCCTTACTGAACTACTTGATTACGAGCGTGTTTCTCAACCATTTAAGCACGGTAACTATACCTATTTTTACAAAAATGATGGGCTGCAAAACCAAAGTGTTTTGTACCGCCAAAAAGAAGGTGGTGAGACTGAGGTATTTTTAGATCCAAACACCATGAGTGACGATGGCACAACATCGCTTGCAGGATTAAGTTTTAGTAAAGACGCCTCATTAGTCGCTTATCAAATTTCCGAAGGTGGCAGTGATTGGCGTAAAGTGATTGTACTAAACACCGAAACTAAAGAGCAGGTTGGTGAAACGTTAGTCGACGTTAAGTTTAGTGGTATCTCATGGTTTGGTAATGAAGGCTTTTACTACTCAAGCTATGACAAACCTAAAGGCAGTGAGCTTTCAGCAAAAACTGACCAACATAAAGTGTATTACCACAAGATTGGAACGCCTCAGGCTCAAGACAAGGTCATTTTTGGTGCCACTGATGCGCAAAAGCACCGTTATGTTTATGGCGGCGTAACAGACGATAAAAAGTACTTAGTGATCTCTGCTGCGGTATCAACATCTGGTAATAAGCTATTTATTCGTGACTTAAGCAAACCAAATAGTGACTGGGTAACAATTTTAGATCATACCAACTCTGATACCAGCGTGATCCACAGTGAAGGCGACACATTGTTCCTAAGCACGAACTTAGATGCGCCTAATCGTCGAATCGTTAAAGTCAATGCGAAGCAGCCACAACCAGAAAACTGGCAAGATGTGATCCCGGAAACCAACAATGTGCTTTCAGTATCAACTGGCTCTGGCTACCTATTTGCAACTTACATTAAAGATGCAATTTCATTGGTAAAACAATATGATTTCACAGGTAAACTGATCCGTGATATCACCCTTCCAGGGGTAGGTACAGCGAGCGGCTTTAGTGGTGAAGAAGAAGACGAAGTACTCTATTACTCATTCACCAACTACAAAACACCGAGATCGATTTTTGCTTTCAATGCAAAGTCAGGCACCAGCGAATTATATAGCTCAGATAAAGTAGACTTTGATTCAGATGCTTACGTGTCTAAGCAAGTTTTTTACACTTCAAAAGATGGCACCCGCGTACCGATGATCATCACCCATAAAAAAGGGCTGAAGTTAGATGGTAATAACCCAACGCTACTATACGGTTACGGTGGATTTAATGTCAGTCTTAAGCCTTATTTTAGCCCGACACGTGCAGCTTGGTTAGAGCTAGGTGGTGTTTATGCGGTAGCAAACTTACGTGGCGGCGGTGAATACGGTAAAAAATGGCACAAAGCTGGAACTCAAATGCAGAAGCAAAACGTCTTTGACGACTTTATTGCTGCAGGCGAATATTTAGTATCTGAAAATTATACTTCAAGTGAAAAGCTTGCAATTAACGGCGGTTCAAACGGTGGCTTGTTAGTAGGTGCAACAATGTTGCAACGTCCAGACCTATTCAAAGTTGCAGTGCCAGCGGTTGGGGTACTTGATATGCTGCGTTACCACACCTTTACTGCTGGGGCTGGATGGGCTTACGACTACGGTACGGCGGAAGACAACAAAGAGATGTTTGAATACCTGAAAGGTTATTCACCTGTACATAACGTAAAGGCTGGCGTAGATTATCCAGCAACCATGATCACAACAGGTGACCATGACGACCGCGTAGTACCTGCACACTCTTACAAGTTTGCAGCTGAGCTACAAAGCAAACACACAGGTCCGAATCCGACGCTTATTCGTATCGAAACCAATGCCGGGCACGGCGCAGGCACACCAATAAGCAAGACGATTGAACAGTATGCCGATATTTATGGCTTTACGCTTTACAATATGGGAATTAAGTCCCTTTAAGCATAAGCCAAGTTTGAAAAGCCACCTGTACAAGCAGGTGGCTTTACTCAATAAGGACGTATCTATGATCAGTTGCCAACAGTATGATTATATTGAACTAGCGTGTCTAAAACGCCTAGCGGTTACTATCGAGATGAAAGATGGTGAAGTTGTGCGTGGTAGCTGCGAAAACACGGTGGTAGCCGACAAACAGGAATGTTTAGTTTTAGAACAAGAAAGCCAAGCTGTCACTGTGGTGCTTGCAGAGATTGCAAATATCTCTGCCGATACTGATAATCCTTACTTTACAACATTAAGATTTCAGTGATAACGCCATAAAGACACTTAACGGATTGTCGCGGTACATCCCAAAGCACTCACATCGCTCAAACCCCAAGCTCTCATAAAGACTTATCGCACTGACTTGCTTAGAGCCGGTTTCCAGCCGAATCAGTGGGATCTGCGCTTCACCTGCATAGTGAAGCAAAATTTGCATAATACGTTTAGAAAGCCCTTTACCTCGATAGCTAGGTTTTACGTATAAGCGTTTAATTTCACCGTATAAGGTTTTATCAAACTGCTTTACAATCGCACCACACGCTACAATGCCCTCTTCATTTTGTAAGCCAACGGCATACACGTTAGGTTGGTTAATTTCTTCTATTGATAAAGACTGTGCACTGGCGATTGGATATAAGCTGTTCATAAGCTTATCGATTTCAGAAAACACCGCGACTACTTGTGGGTCATCTGACTTTAACTGAATTAATTGCATACCTGCCTCTGAGAAATAAGGCCAATTTGTCCCGAGCTCATAGACTGAGCAATATTATTACTATTCTGGCCAACGCCAAACTATACCGAGTTAGAAATAATAAGCAAATTATAGAGGTAAGATGATAAGCTGAATACGTGTGGAAATTTTACAACGGCATTAGTTTAAATGATTAAACATTTGTTTTATATAGATAAAAAATTGTAACCCTGAACTGTTACAAAGTGTAAGGTGATGATGTGTATTAGATACCTTTAGGTAACTAAGAATTTTTCATTCTGATTTTTTTGCGCGAACATCATGCTTTATCGCACCGCTCTTCAGTATTGATACTTTGGTTTCTACAGGTGGTTCGCTCTTGCTTGGAAAGCTCAGTAAAGTCAGTAATAACAACACGCTTGTTAGCGCTATAATCAGCGGGATAGAGGTATGCGAACTTGTGTGTGATGCTCGATGGGGCATAAACAAACCTACGAAAATGAATTTGTCTTCCCTAAAAACCAATCCTTTTTAACCAATAACCAAAATAGCACTTAGTTAAATACGATTACTTTTTATCACATCTAAACTTTTAGTGCTATACCATTTAAAAAAAACATTAAAAAGTATTACTTCGTTTACTAATGACGTTGCTGCTCATTCACTTTCCACTAATCCAACTGACGGCCCCAACCAAAGTTATTAGCTTGCTGCTTGAAGGCTGAACTGCTTATTCACTAAGCTTTGGTAAAGCGAAGAGTGTTGCATCAAATACTGGTGATCTCCCTGTGATTCGATCTCACCTTTGTTAATGACGATAATAGTATCAGCATCCATAACCGTACTGAGTCGATGCGCGGCAATAATTGTAGTACGACCTTTTTTTGCGTTTTTCAGGGCAGTTTGGATAGCGGCCTCACTTTGTGAATCAAGGCTTGCCGTTGCTTCATCCAACAGCAGCAATGCTGGGTCTTTTAATAGTGCTCGCGCCAATGCAACCCGTTGCCTTTGTCCGCCAGACAGAGTAATGCCACGCTCACCAATTTGAGTATTCAACTCATCAGGTAGTGTCGCGATGAACTCAGCTAAATCGGCCGTGGCAATGGCATGCTGTAATTGTTCATCATCTATTGCCTCATCAGTACCGTAGACCAAGTTTTCATATAAGGTGCCGCACAACAGCGGGCTCTCTTGCGCAACATAACCAATTTGCGCTCTTAAATTGGCTCGGTCTAGCTCTTCAACATTAAGCCCAGCAATTTCAATGTAACCACGCTGCGCCTGGTAAAAGCCCTGCAACAAAGCAAAGAGTGTAGACTTACCAACTCCTGATGGCCCAACAATCGCGGTCGTTTTTCCACTTAAGAATTCACAGCTCAAGCCATTAAATACTGGTTTATCATCAGCATAACTAAAAGATAAATTGCGAACATAAATTGACTTATCAGTCAGGCTAACTGTATGACCACTTTCATTTTCTGGTGCTGTTGCTAAGATTTCATTAATACGGACAGCCGCTCCTCTTGCTTTATTAAACGCAGCTACCACCATGCTTAACTGCCCCATAGGCAACACTATGTTCAGTAAAAACATAATAAACGCAACAAAAGCGCCTAGCGTCATTGCACTATTGGCAACCCTTGATGCACCAAACCCTAGTACTAACACTATCGAAGCCATGATCACTAAATTCACCAATGCGCCCATGGTCGCTAAAAGCGTATGTTCTGACATTGCGGTTTTATAGAGTGACTTCAATTCATTGTTATTCTTTTTAGCTTCTATTTTCTCAGCACCTTGCGCTCTTAGTAAGCGAATATTGGCAAACAGCTCGGTTAACCTTCCAAGCATAGAGGCTTCAGTATCTTGTAATGACTTAGACAGCTCCGTCAGCCTGACGGAAAACGGTAAGATGATCAGAAAACTAGCCGTCACTGCACCAAGCATTACAAGTGTCATTTGCCAGTCTAAAAACCATAGAATAATAAAAGAACCAAATAATGAAACTACACCAGATATAAAAGACACAGACTGCTCGCTCACCAGATTTTCAATAATTTCAGTGTCTTTTACGATGCGATTGGCGGGTTCCCCAGCCCTAGTATTATCAAAGAAGGAAACAGGCAAACGAATAAGATGCTGAAAAAGGTCTCCGCGTAATTTAAGCTTTTGCTCATTGCCAATTTTACCCATGATATAAGTCATTAACCCTGTTAGCACAGCGGAAAACACTAATACCATAATTAATATGACTATCTGTTCAATTGAAAAATGACCATTTTCTCCGAGTTCTTCCAGCAATCTTTTCGTTTGCAAAGGCACCAACAAACCTAAAACACTAGAGATAAGCGTAAATAAAACCAGAGTTGATAGTAATAGTCGACTTGGCCGCGTGCGCCTGACCAGCTGTATTAAAGATGATGTATTGTTCATAATTATGATGTCCCCCGTTGAGTAGGCAACATAATAATTGACCACATTTTAAATATAGTCAATTTAAATTTGACCTATTGGTCATTTTTAAATTGACTGTATACTGCAATGTGAACAGGAGGAGTTATGTCTGATAAGCGGAAATTAATACTGGCATGCGCGGAGCAGTTACTTTTAGCTGAGGGCGATAGTGCCTTTAGCATGCAAACCATCGCCAATAAAGTGGGCATTTCGAAAGGTGCTATCTACCTACACTTTAAGTCAAAAGACGAACTACTATTAGCCGTTTTTGAGCGTCAAACAGCGGATCTGCTAGATAAAATAAGAGCGATATTAGAAAGTGATAAATTGACACCAATTGCTAAGCTAAAACAACAAATTCGCTTCCAGCACGAAGATTTACAGCAGTACCAAGCGATGTTTCAACTCTTATTGCAGGAGGAATCACTGAGCTTTTCAAATAACTTGATCATGTTCTATCAAGAATTTCGCTTAACGTGGCTTACGCTACAGGAAGGTTTTTTACTTGAAAACTATGGCGAGCAAGTTCGTCCATGGAAAACCGATCTTGCTATGACGCTTGATGGCATTATAGCTAACTACCTTTCGCTTCCCGTGATTGAAGGTATTGATTTCGACACTGAAAAGCTGGTTAATTGGGTAGTGTCGTGTATGGACTCAATTTGTACAGCGCTACCAAATCAAGCCCTTTTACCGGTGTTAACCGAGCAGGATTTCCCATCTCAAAAAGAGATCGAAGCCAAAAAACGACAACTCCACGAACAAAAAGTCCAACAAGCTTTTTTACAGCTCCAGGAGAAGTCTCAGAAGCTAAAACTTACACCACAAAAGCGCGAGATCGTAGACCACACAATCGCTCTATTGGAAGCTCAACTACAAAGTAAAAACCCTGATACAGTATTAATCAGGGCGCTTCTCGCTGGACTTAGAGACTACAGAGGGTTAAATACTGAGCGCCAGCTACTCGCAGAAAGACTCAATGTAGAGGCAGTGTAAACAAAAAGTATCGCTTCTCTACTTGGTTCTTCCAAGCACCGTGTTACTAAGGGCAACTTACATACTAGTGCTCGCGGCGGTATTGCTGTGGACTAAGTCCTGTTTTTGCCTTAAACAATTTACTAAAATGCTGTGGATACTCAAATCCCAATGAGTAGGCCACTTGGCTAATTTGTTCATCCGTACCTAACAAGCAGGTTTTTGCTCAATCAATAAGGCGCTCTTGAATGACTTGTTGTGCCGATTTACCTATTTCACGTTTTAGCATGTCGCTGAGGTAGGATGAAGACATATGAAGTGCGCTAGAGCAATAGGCAACGGTGGGAAGCCCTAGCTCTAACGCCTTTTGTTTACCAAAGTAATCATCCAATAATGTGTCAAGCCGAGCGACAACGTCAGAGTTTGTATTTGTCCTCACATAAAACTGCCGATCATAGTAACGCACACAATAATTGAGAATAAGCTCGATGTTTGCAACAAGCAGAGTTTGGGTGTGCCTATCAATGCCCTGCTTGTACTCTACTTCAATTTTACCCACCAAATCAGTCAGGTTTTTTCTTTCTTCATCTGACAAATGCAATGCTTCATGACTATCATAAGAGAAGAAGCTGAATTGCTCTATACACTTTCCAAGTGCAGACTTTCTTATCAAGTCAGGATGAAACAAAAGTGTCCACCCTCCCGGTTCCACCTCTCTCTCAGCAGTAGAAACTGTGATACGTTGACCTGGTTTGGTAAATACCAATGTGCCTTCTTTAAAATCATATTTATTTCGACCATAAGTTAATTCATCGCAAAACCCTGACTTAAGGCTCATCTGAAATAAGTTAATAATATAGCTTTGATTTATATAAGGAATATTCTTGGTAAGTAATACGTCATCGACTCGGATCACCGACACCAAAGGATGGCGAGGCGGGTCGAGATCAAACATCTTGTGCACTGCTGCTATATCATTAATTACAATCGCTTTTGTCATATCGAACTCTGCAAATCCCGCAGCTTTATTCAGTGCCACGGGACTCTGTCAT
Organism: Pseudoalteromonas sp. S2755; assembly: GCF_005886535.1. GTDB lineage: Bacteria > Pseudomonadota > Gammaproteobacteria > Enterobacterales > Alteromonadaceae > Pseudoalteromonas. Next base: position 6,885 of record NZ_PNDS01000105.1, on the reverse strand, counting down.
CTTGTAAATTTAAGTCGTTGCCTACTTAACCATCTCCAGAACCAATTTATCGAAGTATTTATCCGATAGCCACCTTCGTAAAAAAAGTAACAGCAACGCATATTTTCCGGCCGCATAGCGTGTCTTTGGAGCTTCACTATTCACTGCAACCGCTATGGTATCTGCAATGATCTCTGGTCGGGTATTTTTAGTGTCCTTATACACCTGCGATGTTGCTTCCACCATGTTTTTAGCCATTGTCTGATATGGACCATTATCGGAGCGAAGTAGCATAGGTGCTGTCATGATGTTGCTAAATTCAGTCTCAATCGCGCCAGGTTCAATGATAGATACTTTTAAACCAAGATGTTGTGTCTCTACTCTTAAACAGTCACTCCATCCTTCAAGAGCGTGCTTTGTAGCATGATACCAAGCCCCCAACGGGGTATATACTTTGCCTGCCACAGAGGAAACATTAATAATGTGCCCCTTACCTCGCTCGCGCATGATTGGCAGTACTTTTTGAGTGAGAAACGTTGTAGCAAAAAAATTCACTTCAAATTGCTTTCTGATATCTTCTTGTCTGGTTTCTTCCACCGCACCATAAACAGAAAACCCAGCGTTGTTTATCAACACATCCACATAGCCATGGCGTGTAAAAATCGTCTGTAGTGCAGCATCAACTTCATCTTCGTGGGTAATATCCACGTTGAGGGCAACGCCACCAGCTTGCACTAGCTCAGCCATGTTTTCCATCCTGCGTGCAGCTCCATATACAATATGACCTTGAGAAAGTAGCTTAAGTGCAGTGGCTTTACCTATGCCTGAAGATGCTCCCGTGACTAAAATCACCTTTGCATTATAAATTCTCATCTTACCTTATCCACATTATTGATTTGGTTTTACTATATCTGGGCCCACCAAATCGAACGTATACATATCCCTGTAAGACGTACACATATTTTTAAACATCACTAAATTGACCATAAATCCAGCAAGTTAATCATGAACTGCTATATTGTTTTATGAGGATACGATCGGGGAATGTGATGCTAACAGCACTAAAAGACAGTATGCCAATTTTGATTGTTACATCTGAGTGGTATGTCAGTCATACAACCACTGCTGCGGAAAAACTGCTCGTACCTGAAAATAATATCGTTAATAAGCACCTTGAAGACCTATTTACCTTTCCCTCATGTGTAGAAGAGCAACAAAAGACGATTGCAGATGGTTCTTTGATACAAGTTTCGTTGCGCACATCGCCAAACGTACAATTTTTACTTTCCTTTTATGATGTCCACAGCAATGAAATATTTGTGCATATTGCCGAGCTTTCTACTTATTATTGTCAAAACCCTTTAGAGGACGAACAAACCCGAATTTTACGTCACGCCGTCAACAGCGCAAACCTCGGCGTTTGGTGTTACGACCTGCTAAACAAGACAGCATATTTTTCTCCCAAATTTAAATCTCTTATAGGCCTTCCGGCCTCGGCCGAGCTCGACTGGGAAACCTTAAAAAGTATGATTTACCAAGAGGACCAGCCGCTATTTTCCGAACTGCTCTCCCATCACATTGAACAAGGACTTATGCTGCATTTTGAGTTCCGACTAGAGGTTAGGGGCTCAATCCATTGGTTTGAGCTCAAAGGCGAGCAAGTTAAATATTGTATCCGAACACACAGTGTGTATGGGATTTTGGCTGACTGTACTCACGAAAAAGACATGTTAGTCGCATTACATGATGCAGAAGAAAGCAAAGAACTTGCTATGCAAGCTGGGAAAATAGGCACTTGGCGAGCAATACGAGTAGCGAATCAATGGATTTGGAATTGGGATCATCAAGCGAATGAAATTTTTAAGCTTTCGGAAGATGATATAGGCAATCTGCATCTTTGGGAGGCTAGCCTTCATCCCGACGATAAAGCTCGGGTTATTCAAGCGCTAGAAGCATCATTAAGCTCAGGCGAGATCTTTGAGCAGCGCTATCGCGGTCTGCTCAACGACAAGGATATTGTTGTCGTTTATGCTAAAGGCGTTGTCGGACTAGATGAATATGGCCGACCATCACGTATTGATGGTGTTGTTATCGATCAAACCGATGTATATATTGCCCAAAAAAAGCTCCAGCATATTAATCAAGAATTAGAGCAACGCGTCGCTGAACGCACTGCAGATCTTGAGGAAGCTATCATTAAAGCTGAGCAAGCCAGTCGCACCAAGTCAGACTTTTTGTCTATGATGAGCCATGAACTTAGAACGCCAATGAATGGCATTATCGGCTCCTTAGATCTCATGGCGTTATCAGAGCTTGATGAAGACAACCAAGAACTCTTAGAAACCGCATCTATTTCAGCCAATAATTTAGTCTCAATATTGAATGATATTTTAGACTTAGCCAAAGTTGAACAAGGAAAAATGGAGCTTGAGAGCTATCCTTTCTGCCCTTCCAAAATGCTCAATAACATCATCAAAACTTTCGAAGCCCACGCGCGCGACAAAACGGTAAAATTAACGGTGCATGAGGACATAAAGCTACCACTAGAAGTAATTGGCGATGAAAATAGAGTGCGACAAATAATCTTTAACGTTGTTAGTAATGCCATTAAATTTAGCGTCGCAGATCGCGAAGGCGGCGCAAAAGTCACCATTAATGTGCACTGGGCATCAGAGGGCGTTGCCTTATCTCACTTGATATTTAAGATAGAAGACAATGGAATTGGCATTGCACCGGAAGTCCAAAAGAAACTGTTTACCCCCTTTACACAAGCCGAACGTTCTATTACTAGAAAGTATGGCGGCACGGGGTTAGGCCTTGCAATATGCGGCAAGCTTATTGACCTTATGGGTGGCAAAGTCGCTTTAAAAAGTAAATCTGGTGAAGGCTCAACTTTTACCATTACCATTCCTGTTTGGTGTCCGAGGACGCAACAACAGCCCAACATGCCATTTAATACACTCTATTGGCTAAGTGATGCCTGTTGGCAAAGTTCGTTGTCGCTGACTCAGCTGTACAATGCCTGTACGCATTTTTGCAGCGAGATCAAAATCGTCGAATCACTTAATGAAATCAAAGAGACAGGCGATACCGCGCTCATTCGTGTTGTTACAAGGCATGATGAAGCCTGGGCAAAGCGAATACGCTCACCTATTCCAGAGTTAGTATTTCTTGATGAAAAGGCGTTTGCTAACTTGAATAGTACAGTGTTAACCACACAAAAACCAAAACCAATTACGCCACAGACTCAATACTCAATCGGCCAATTACTAAACAAACTTAAAACCAGCCAGCAAAATGATGAGGCTGATTTAGGTGAGCTAAACGATTTCAGTGAACTAGACGCACTACTTTCACTAGACGATAAAGCTTCTAGCCTAAAGGATGATAAAACGAGCACTAATGGTAAGCAGCATATACTCCTTGCAGAGGATAATCCTTTTAACCAAAAGCTCATCGTCAAACAACTTTCTAAACTCGGGGTTTCCTGTGATATCGCTAATAACGGCAAAGAAGCTTTGGTGATGTATAAAAGTCAGCAATATCATCTTTTACTAACCGATTGCCATATGCCAGAGATCGATGGCTATGAATTAACTAAGTTAATTCGCGCATTTGAGTCCAAAGAAGAGCGCAGTGCAATTCCTATTATTGCCGTTACTGGCGCTGCGATGAAAGGGGATAAAGAGCTTTGCTTAGACAGTGGCATGAACGATTATGTTAGCAAACCTGTGCGGCTACAAGAGCTCAAAAACACTTTAGGTAAATGGTTAGATATGGACTTTACACAATGAGTCAAACTCTCAACCCTCAGGTACTTATCGACTTAATTGGTGATGACTTTGCCACAGCAAAAAAGTTTTACACCGACTTTCTGGTGCAATCGAAATCGAGCTGTGCAAAGATTAAAGAGGCATACCAAACACGCGCTTTTCAAGCGTTAAAAGACGAGGCCCATTACCTCAAAACCTCCGCCAAAGCAGTGGGGGCAGAGGTACTAGCTGAGCATCTACAGGCGTTAGAATATTCAGCACTTGATAACAACACTACGGAGTGCGCCGAAAAAATAAAAGCGATACACCATGAGATCGGTAGCGAGTTTGTTCGAGAATTAAAAGCCTATTTAACTTCTCAGTCGCAAACTTAAAGCGTAATCGACTGCTCAGCAATCGCTACTTTGAGTCCTGCGTGTTCAAACTTCACAACATCTTCTTGATGCTGGTAATGATAGACCCAAGTATTTTTAATGATGTCTTCGCGATAGCTCGTCAACAACTCATCAAGGGAGCAATGGCTGGGGTTGTTTGCAAGACCGCAATCATGAAAAATAACCTCGCCGTTACTGACATGGTGATGGAGTAGCTCAGGAATAGCCTTAGTATCACCACTGTAAAACAAGCTACCAGGGAGGTGTAACGAAAAAGCACTGTTGGGCTCATGATGACGAACGGCATAACTGTGTATACGCTGCCCACGATGAAGAAAGCTTTCTGAAATTGGAAATAAACGAAAGACCTGCCAAACACCACAGTTACCCTCGCTTAGTCCGGTGTAGGCGAGCATATTACACAACCCAACGATTAACTCTGCTGGAGCGTATAACGTGACTTGGTGCTGACTCAATGCAGCCTGAAAGTAAAGCTGCTCCAATCCACCAACATGATCATAGTGAAGGTGGGTGATAAATACAGCATCGGGTAATGATGCAAAATGGCTTTTATAGCGTGACACCGTATCAAAGCCACAATCTATCAATAACCAAGGTAAGCCTTTATGGGTCAATACGCAGGTAGAACACCCAAGAGTTGCAGCGCTGGCGGCACTTCCAACTCCTAAAAAGACTGCAGCGTCTGGTTTACAGTGACTATCAACGAATGATTTCGGATTGACAGCGTGTAGCTCGGTCTTCTTGGTCATGTCTTTCATTGCACTGTCAGAAAAATAAGCAAGCAATAGCGCCAGACTACACTGTCGAATTTACAACCACATGACAGTCATATCTGCAAACTTTTGGCTCAGCTCACTATGTGATTTCGCTATTTTGACCAACCTTGAGTATCAATATTTATTAACTCATTGATTTATATAGATACTATTTATGGTATAACTATTGCTGAATGATAACCTTATGTCATCACCACTATGGAAAATAACAACGATGAAAAAGCTCTTCACCAGTTTAGCTGCACTTAGCCTTTTATCTGGCTGTGTCGTACATATCTCTCCAAGCGCAGCAGCAACCAAAACCCTCCATAAATCTTTGCAACTCAACGCTGCAGACATCAGCAAACTTGATGCAAATACCACCTCGGGTAATATCCAAATCATTGGATACGATAACCAACAAGAGATCCAAGTGGAAGCTTCAGTGTTAACCACAGAAACGGAGAACTATCGACTTACCCTTGAAAAGTCAGGTGATACCGCCATGTTGGTAGCCGATTCTGATACAAGTTCTGGTGTACAACGGTATCGTAATAACAGCCCGAGAATTGACTTAACCATCACCATGCCAAGTCAGCTCGCACTAACACTTGATGACAGTTCGGGTGATATAGCCATCAAAAATATCAAAGGTTTTATCAAGCTAGATGATGGCTCTGGCAATATCACATTAGAAGATATTCAAGGTGCTGAAATTGATGACGGCAGTGGCAATATTCATGTCACTAACGCCCAGCAACTTGTTATCGACGATGGTTCTGGCGACATAACCATAACGGGATTGTTAGATACACTGGAGCTGGAAGATGGCTCGGGTAATATTGATGTGACTGGCGGCACGAATATCAAAATAGAAGATGAATCTGGCGATCTAACCCTTCGCGGTTTTAGCGGCAACGCTGATATCGTCGATGGCTCTGGCTCACTAGTTGTTGAAGGCGGGCATAATATTAAAATCGATGATGAGTCTGGGAACATTAGAGTTCGTCACGTCCAAGGCGATGTCACTATCGTTGATGGTTCGGGCAATACGGATATCGAAGCAGTTAAGGGCCATGTTCAAATAGAAGACGGTGCTGGAAATATTCGTGTGGTAAATGCTGGCTCCTTGACCATTACCGAATCAGGCTCAGGCTCGGTGAAAATAGATAAGATAGCTGGAGCCGTAAAACTAGATGACTAGCTGAATAACTTTAGTGTGGAGCAATATACGATTGCTCCACAGTCTCAACATTAGCTCGAGACTATGTGTAAAGTCAGATCGTCTTTCTGACGGATTTCGACGCCCATCCATCGGCTTCTTTGATCCCTAATGACAAGGCACTCCCTCATCACCCGAAAAACATACTTCTCGGCGGGTGAAGCGCCTCCCACAAAACTATTTACACTGTGAGCTTGGAGGCTACGCTGATAGTTTTTGCAATGCTTTCAAGAAGCTTAACCGTAAAAATCGTAGACAATCTCACAAGCAACTTATTCCCCCTCCATCACACCCGAAGCATAAACCGATATGCAATGTGCCGACAGGATGTCGGCCAAGTCTTGTCAGGCACAGGGACGTGCCTTACAAGACGGTTGCACTATATCGGCTTAGGATTTGTGATGCTGGGGCGACGTTTTCTTGGTTCGCTCGATCGCGTCGTTTAAAAAGAATGAACGAGGAGCGTATGGATGCGCTTTGATATTAAACATGGAGGTTTATGTTGCTAACGGCTGATAACTCGAAATGTATTGCAAAGTCAGCCCGTCCTCCTGACCGATTTCGACGCCCATCCATGGGCTACGACTACCTTTTCTTTGCTTGCCCAAAGAAAAGGTAGCAAAAGAAAGGGCACTCCCAACATCACACTGACTCCTCAAGTAAATCGCCAATATGAACGTCCCCGCTGTGTAAGGGCCCGCCTTGGCCCTGTCACCGCTTTTCACGCATCCATGCGGTGAACTGACTCATAGGCAATTAAC
>NZ_PNDS01000104.1 GCF_005886535.1 Pseudoalteromonas sp. S2755 | reverse complement strand
TGAGCAAGTGGGTATTGAAGATAATTTCTTCCAAATCGGCGGCGATTCAATTGTCAGTATTCAGTTAGTTTCACGTTTAAGAGAAGCAGGATTAACGGTACAAGTTAAAGAGATATTTGCCGCCCCAACTCCCGCGCGGCTGGCAAAGCTTATCAGTGCGAATGGCGACAAGAAGCTTACGATAAAAGCCGAACAAGGCCAGCTTGAAGGCGAGTTCGATCTGCTGCCTATCCAGCAGTGGTTCTTCGCAAATCAGTTTGCTAACCCCGCACACTTTGCCCAAACTTTTGCCACTGTAATGCCCAGCGCAATCAGTGATGAGAGATTAGTTGAGCTATTGTCTGAGCTTGCTGAGCAACATGATGTGCTACGCCTTGTGTTCAATCAAAAGACGGCGCACATTACCCAGCAGTACCAACAAAATAATACCATGGCGCCTCTAGTTAAACTTGATGCAGACACACTCAATGACGACGAGCTTGCCAAGCAATTAACCCGCTTGCAGTCACAGTTTGCGTTAAATTCAGGCCCTTTATGGCAGCCAATTCGTGTCAAACGCCAAAGCCAAGATGTATTGGTACTGGCCTTCCACCACCTGATCATTGACTTTGTCTCTTGGCGGATCCTAATTGAGGACTTAAATAGCCTTTATCAAGGCAAAAAATTGGCGCAAAAAACCTCAAGCTATCGTCAATGGGTTGAGACCTTAGCACAATATGCACATGTTCAAGCCGAACAAATTAACTACTGGCAGGAAGTACTTGATACTTGTCAAACACACTTAACGGCGAAGAACACACCGACAAATCAAGTGATTAAACTTGACTCTGCATTTACACAAACGCTGCTGTTTGACGCTAATCAAGGATACCACACAGAGCCTCGAGACCTTATCGTCGCCGCGCTTTCACTAACTCTCGCTCATATCACTGGTAGTAATGACCAGGTTATTGCGCTTGAAGGACACGGTCGTGAACACATCGCCGAAGATATAGATCATTCTCGTACCGTAGGCTGGTTTACGTCATTATATCCACTGGCACTCCATGCGGGCTCTAGTCTCGAAAGCGCTATCGTCAATGCCAAAGAGCAGCTGCGTAAATTGCCAGACAATGGCGTTGGTTTCGGTCAATTCTATTTTTCCAAACAAGTGACGGGTACTTTACCAACCGTTGCATTCAACTATTTAGGCCAAATCGGTGGCACAAAAACGCAGCAACCCAGTGGTGACTTCTACTTAACTGAAGCCATTACAGGTCAACCAGTCGCAAGCGAAAATAACGGTCATTACGTTCTTGATATCAACGCCGCTATTATTCATGGTCAGCTTGTCTTAAATTGCACCACGACATTGTCTGAAACCGAATTTGCCCTATTCCAAAGTCAGTTCACTGCCAGTCTACAAGCGGTGCTGGACACGGCATTACATACCAAAGCGCTTGGCGCCAAACAAACGCCGAGCGACTATAACCTGACAGGCGTCAGCTTTGCCCACTTAGATGCACTGCACACACGTTACGACCTAGCTGCGGTTTATCCCGCAACAAACTTGCAGCAAGGTTTTATCTTCCACCAGCTTAATAATCCAGAAGATACCGCCTATCGTGTGCAGTCACAAATGCAGTATTTCGATAAAATTGACACTGCGCTTTACTGTCGAGCGTGGCAACTAACCTCGCTGCAATATCCAGCGCTGCGCTGTGCTTTTGATGTTGAAGAAACCATGCTGCAACTTATCGTGGATCACACCTGTGTTGATGAAGATAACTTTAGCGTGATTGATATCAGTCAATACTCAAAAGCAGAACAACAAACACACATAGAAAAGCTTGCAAACCAAGTACTAAATCAGCCATTTAATTTTGCCAGACCTGGGTTATTTACACTGCATTTGGTAAAACGCGGTGAAGCGCATTATCACCTAATAAAAACAGAGCATCACAGCATTTGTGATGGCTGGAGTGGCCCGCTAGTTATGCAGACCGTTCACCAGAACTATACGCAATTACTACAAGGTCGAGAACCTGTTTTACAGGTGGATAACGCCTATTTAGATGCCCATGCTTACCTAAGAGATAATCAGGCCGCCACCAAAGCATTTTGGCAATATCATGTCGCTGATTTATCACAAGCAAACGATCTTAACACCCTGTTTAGTCACTCAACAGATTTAGAAACGCTCCGTCATAATCATGATCCGCAAACGCTGCATTTTGCTCTACCACGCGAGACGTTAAGTAAGTTGCAGCAAGCATGTCAGCAACATTCTGTCACGCTTAATGCTGCGGTCCAATTTGCCTGGCATAAGCTTATCCAAATCTATACTCGCGACGAATTTACTTTAGTAGGTACAACTATCGCAGGTCGTGACTTACCAGTTGACGGCATAGAGCAAAGCGTTGGTGCCTACATCAATACGCTACCGCTTTATCTTACTTGGCCTACAGATGCCACCATCTCGCAGCAGCTCGAGAAGATCCAAACTGCCATTTTGGACTTAAATAGCCATGCGAATGTGTCACTTGCGTCACTGCAACAAGGTGGTAATCGGCTATTCCAAAGCCTAGTCGTTTTCGAAAACTACCCAAGCCTTGAAAATGAACAAGCAGAGGCACAACAAGCTCGTTGGCAGTTTGACGCCGCACCAGAGCAAGTTGAATACCCACTTGCATTGATAGCAAAAGAGCAAGGAGAGCTGCAACTTGAGCTGATGTACGATGCCAGCTTGCTTTCGCCAGCACGTGCCGTACAACTGCAATCTCAACTGCTACTGATCCTTAAGCAAGTCGCTAACAATATTCACTTACCTCATCAGCACATTGAAATTGCTAATACAGTGGAAAAGGCCCGTATTCTCAACGAGTGGAATGAAACCGAGCGCCAGTCATGTGGCTTCGAGAACTTCAACGACTTATTTAGTGAAAAAGTCGCCGTATTCCCGGATGCAACCGCAGTGGTCTGGCAAGATGAAGCACTAAGCTATCAAGCACTCAACCGCCAGGCTTGCCTGCTTGCCCAGCAATTATTGGTGATTAAGGCTGAGGTTTACGGCAACGAGTATCAAGGTGATTTCCCAGTCTTATTGCTGCATGAAAAACAGTTGGATTCTATCGTTGCGATCCTCGCTATTCTTAAAGCAGGCGGTGGTTATGTTCCTGTATCACCAGAATTTCCTGACTCAAGGATTGAATATATTGCCAAGGACTGTGGTGCGAAAATCGTGGTCACCCAATCGGGATTAATGGATAGAGTTGCGAGTACAACACTTGCCTCACTGACACACGTACTCAGCGATGCCCCCATGGAGGAAACAAGCTTAGACCAAGCGGTATCGGTGAGCCCGTCTGATTTGGCTTATATTATCTATACCTCTGGCACCACAGGCAACCCCAAAGGCGTAGAAATCAACCATGAGGCACTATTAAACTATGCCACTGACGACCACTTTATCGATCCCACACAACTGAACAAGGTCCTTAGCTTATCGAGTATTAGCTTCGACGCGTTTATTTTTGACTGCTTTGTCACACTCAGTAATGGCGCAGCACTACACCTGATAGATAAACAGACTCAACTTGATCCAGAACGACTGATTGAATACTGCCAAGCACAGCAGATTGATACGTGTTTTGTAACCACTGCGCTATTTAATCGTTTAGCTAACGAAGACTTCTTCTTACACGCCGGACTTAAACAGATTAATTTTGGTGGAGAGGCAGTCGACTTAGCTATGGTTGAGCGAGTAAAGCATCAAGCGCCAGAGCTGATGCTTTACCACGCCTATGGCCCAACAGAGACCACCGTTTATGCGACTTGCTGCTTACTCAACACTGTAAATCACGGTGCACCTATTGGCCGCGCTATTGCAAACAAATCTGCTTACGTGTTGTCACCTGCTGGCAAAATACTTCCACCGGGCGTGGCAGGAGAGCTTTATATTGGCGGCGCGGGTATGGCAAGACGCTATTTACACCGGTCAGATTTAACCGAGCAAGCATTCTTAGTTAATCCGTTCGCATCGGATAGGTATCTCGCAAGCGGTTGGAACAAAATGTATAAAACGGGAGATTTGGTTAAATGGCGTGAAGATGGCTTATTAGAGTATGTTGGTCGTAATGATTTTCAGGTGAAAATTCGTGGTTACCGCATCGAACTTGGCGAGATTGAAACTGCAATTAAGCAACAACCGCAAATTCATACTGCATTTGTAAACGTCAGTGAACAAGATGGGGTTAAACGTATCGTGGCCTACTTGGTCATGGCAAATACTGAGTCACTAGATGAGGCAAAGCTCAAGCAAACACTCTCTCACATGCTACCGAGTTATATGCTGCCAAGTGCTTACGTCACATTAGACGCCCTACCCGTTACGGTTAATGGCAAGATTGATGCCCGAGCACTACCGCAGCCCGACTTTAGCCAAACTGAGACTCACCATGCTCCAAGCACAGAACAGCAAAAGCATATCGCTAAAATCTGGTGTGCTGTATTGGGGATTAAGCAAATTGGCTTAGAAGATAACTTCTTCCATATCGGAGGTGACTCCATTATGAGCATTCAGCTCATGTCGGCTCTCAAACGTGCTGGCTATTCGCTGTCGACCAAAGACATATTTACGTATCCAACCCTAGAAGCGCTTTGTGCATTTTTGGCAAATAATGAACAGGTAGAAATCGAGGCTGAACAAGGTGAGCTCAGCGGAGAAATCCAGTTATTACCTATCCAGCAATGGTTCCTCAACTCCCATTACCGCCATAAAGCGCACTTTAATCAGTCGATCATGCTCGCACTTCCGCACAATACCGCGCTGGATACTTTGGAGCGTGCACTTGCGCAGCTGCATCAACAACATGACATGTTGCGCGCTCAGTTTAGCAAAACCGAAGTTTGGCAATCCCAATATCAAAGTGTTGCTGCTTGTCCAACACCAAAGCTTATCCATCTGGACACCTCGGGGCTTGATGAGCAGCAAACCGGTCTGGCGTTGAGTAAAATACACGCCCGTTTTGAACTCGGTTCAGGTGCTTTGTGGCAACCGGTTTTACTCAGCGATGATACGCCGCTAACTAGGCTTGTACTTATCGTTCATCACCTTGTTATTGATGGTGTTTCGTGGCGTATTTTGGTCGAAGACTTAAGTCGCTTGCTGCAAGGCGACACCTTAAGCGACAAAACCAGCAGTTATCGCCAATGGTCAGACGTTGTGGCCCAGCATCCTTTTGAACAACAAATACCGTATTGGCAAAACGTGCTAAGCACACAACAAAACATACCTTACGGTAAATCACAACAGCGTCTTACGCATCAATTTGATACTCAGCTTACGGAGCAATTGCTACGCCTTGCTCCTGCTGGGTTCAACACAGAAATCAATGATCTCTTAATGAGTGCGTTTACTCGGGCTTGGTGCAATACCTTTGCTACAAACTATTGCCACCTCACGTTAGAAGGTCACGGCCGAGAACATCTGAGTGACCATATTGATACCTCAAGAACACTAGGCTGGTTTACTAGTATGTTTCCGGTTGCCCTGAAAAATGACGCGGATTTATCGACGCTGATTATTCAAAGCAAAGAAACGCTTCGTGCCATTCCAGATAAAGGGCTAGGCTTCAGCGAATTGGTCAGGCGAGGGGACTTTTCCTTCAATCAGTTACCTAAAGTTAGCTTTAATTACTTGGGACAACTTGATAGCAACAATGATGCACAAGATCAGGGCATACGAATGCTAAATGCACACTCAGGCGATGCCAGCAGCAAGGATAATCAGGATGAAATGGCACTCATCGTTAATGCCGAAGTGCGTCAAATGAAACTGCAAGTGAGCATTGCAAGTCAGTTAGATGAGACGCAAACCACCGCATTCGTAGAGCAGTTCGATGCTGCCCTTCGAGCTGTCGTTTCACATTCGATTACAGCCGCAAACCCCCAAGGTATAAAAACCCTAAGCGATATTGAGATCGGCATATTGGTGAATGAAGCCGACGCCCCTATTGAATGGTTTTTCTTCCCTCCGGGTGGCGGTGGTGCAGAGAGTTACTTGCAATCCATTGCTCCCAAGATTTCCGCGCCTTGTTATTGCTTCAATAACATCTATGCCGCACAGGAAAAACCAAAGGGTTCGCTCGCCTATGACTATTATCAGTTCCAAACATTGGCGTTGCAGTATGCTATTCATCTTAAAAAGCTAAAGCCTAGTGGTCCTTATCGGATTTTTGGTTGGAGTTTTGGCGCAACGCTGGCACTTGAGGTTGCCAAACTGCTGCAAAATGAGGGGGATACAGTCGAACATCTCGTGTTCGTCGACCCTTGCTTTGACTATGCCGCGATGCACGATGAAGTTTTTGCTCTACATCCAGAGTTTAGTCATCTTGAGCCCGATAGAATTAATTACAACTATCAAAATGATCCAGCATTTTCTAGCACCGCAAAGGTGACGCTATTTAGCGCCGGTTGTGCAGTTGAAGTGACTCAGTCAGATAGCCTAGAGTTGCAACTTTCCAGTCATATAATCAACCAATACCTTGATAAGAATCAAAATCTTATCGAAGAAGTAATACAACCCAGTCAAGTTCAAGTGTTCACCATGAAAGGGTCGCATAACAGTTGGGTAAAAACACCAGAAGACTTAATAAAAATGTCAGAAATTATGAACACTCTTTAACATTTTACTGGTTAATATAATGTTAAATTAGGTTCTCTAGAGTGAGGCATTAAAGGGAACTCCCCTCTTCACTCTAGGATCAATTAATTGCCACATTTTCTCACAATATATGATTAAGGAATTACAAAATGGCTAAGGAAAATGTAGATGTACTTATTATCGGCGCTGGACCTGCTGGGACAATGACCGCTGCAAAGCTAATTCAAGCAGGATTAACCGTGAAGATCGTTGAACGTAGCCACTTTCCACGCTACGTCATCGGTGAAAGTCTTCTACCACAAAGTATGCAGCACCTGGAAGATGCTGGATTTATGGATGCGTTAGTCGCACGCAATTACCAAAAAAAAATCGGTGCAAATTTTAAACAAGATGACTTCCAAGAGTTTTTCGATTTCTCTAAAAATTACACCGATGGCTGGACATGGACATGGCAAGTACCGAGAGATGACTTTGACAATGTACTGGCTGAAGAAGTGCAAAAAATGGGTGCCCCTATCGAATTTGGCACTTCTGTAGTAGATGCCAACATGGATCTAGAAGAGCCTATCATTAAGGTAGTCAATGAGGCCGGTGATGTGCAGGAAATCCAAGCCAAATTCGTTGTTGACTCCAGCGGCTATGGCCGAGTACTCGCAAACCTGCTTGATTTAAATGAACCTTCATCAGCGCCGACTCGGGCAACTTTGTTTGCGCAATTTAAACCTGCTGATGGCATAGAGACTGGGGCTGAAAACAATAAAGTAACGATTCTAGTTCACGAAGAGGATGTATGGGTTTGGTTAATACCTTTCTCTGACGGTCGTGTTTCAGTCGGATTTGTTGGTAACCCTGAGTATTTGGAAAGTGCCCAGGGCGATGCTAAAGCGCGCTTTTTAACCTACCTTGCTCGCGATCAACATGCCTCAGCAATGTTGGACGGAATGGCGCTGTGTATGGAGCCAAAGGAGATCAAAGGCTACTCAAAAGGTATTAAACAACTGTTCGGCAAGAACTTTGTACTAACGGGTAACGCCAGTGAATTTATTGACCCTGTATTTTCAGCCGGTGTTATGTTTGCGATTGAGTCAGGCGCGCGCGCCGCTGATCTCATTGTCACTCAGTTAAATGGCGAGGAAGCAGATTGGCAGCAAGATTATGAAGCGCATATGCTTAAAGGAATTGCTGTCATGCGCACCTACATTGAAGGCTGGTACGACGGACGTTTGCGCCGCCTATTTTTCTCAGACAACAAGCCTGAAAAAATTAAGAGCCAAATCACTTCTGTGCTTGCGGGCTATGTATGGGATGAGACTAACCCATTTGTAAACCGCAGCGAGAAAACCCTGAACCTGCTATCTGAACTCCATAACAACCCTGAAATGGCGTGATTTTAGCTTTTTAGACCGGCGTGGGAATAGTTTCTCACGCCACATAATATACTAACAAAGATGCGTTTCAGTAGTAGTGAAAGTAGTTGTGTGAGGCCTATAGTTTCCCGAATTGACGATTAAACAAAGTGGGGAATTTTGTTGTAGGCCGACCATAGATGTGACACTTGGCGCTTTAAAGGACTTAGACAATGAAAACTAACTTTGTATACACTGCTGCACTTTCTGCGTTACTAACAGGCGCTGCACTTGCAACCCCCGCGCAGGCCGCTGAATATAAAACAATTCTAATTCATGGCTTTCAAGCGGACCAACTTAACCGCCCTAACAGTACCAATGTCGAGCTTGAGGGTGAAGAATACTGGTCATCTTTTTGGATAAACCACGGTGATGAGCGTATTGATTGGCCTTCTTATGAGCGCTTGCAAGGCAAAATCGCAACAGATTATATTTGGCCAAAGCTAAAAGCATTTGCAGAAAATGGCACTTGTAATCCAGGCTGTGTCTTTGTTACCCACTCAACGGGTGATTTAGTCGCGCGCTATATCTTAGATAACCAGGCAACTTGGCTTGAAAATGCGGGCCTTCAACCACTTAATATTGTTGCTACTTTTGACCTTGCAGGTGCGGGTGGCGGAAGCGAACTCGCAGACACTGCTATCAACGCTGCGACTTCTGGTGGTGTAGTCGGTGAACTAACTCGTCAAGCGGTTGAGGCATGGCTTGGCAGCATGCCTGAAGAGTTTGGTATCATGTGGGATTTAAAAGTAAATAACGCACGACAAGTTGCTCAATACCCAAGTGACAACGCACCTCGCCTACGTTTCGTCGCTGACGCAAGCGACTACTACGGCCTCACTTCGGGTTTCTTGCCAGGTAATGATGATGGTGTTGTATCAACACACTCTTCTTGTGGTGCATCGACAAAAGGTGACTTTGGTAGTTGTAGTACAAGCGTTGCTATCAACGGTCAGTTAGCCTCTCAAGATGATGCCGTAACTAACTTTATGCCATACCACTACCCATTACTAATGAGCGCGGAATATAGCCACGGTAACCTGCCAGATGCTGGATACCAAGGCAAAGTAACAGCGGCTCGTACGCAGTTTAACGCAGGTTATAAAACAATTAGCTACAACACCTACGAAGAAACAACGGGTAGCTGGTTTTGGAAAAAAACTTATCGTTATGTTAGCGAGTCTAACTCACAAAGTTTTTCACAATTAGTACTAAACTCACTGTAACTTAACGGTTATTTTGCTAATTTCTATACCCAAGGAACTGCACCATGCAGTTCCTTGTATTCACCGAGTATTGCTATGAAAAAGTTTTTGTTGATTAGTGTCATTGTTATTGTGGCCTGTATCATTACGGGCTATTTTGCCTTGCAGCGCGAAGCTCAGCCCTCACCTGAGTTTACAGCACCACAAGTCACCACACCTATTTTGACACCACCAACAACGCAACCCAATACACCTAAAACTGCGATAGCACAAAAACAATCACTGGTTGAATCACTACCACTGGCACAAGCTGCGCAAACAGCTGCGGCACATTATGAGTATAGTATTTCTTTACCTCCTTATTCACAGCCCCTTGGCAAAGGTGATTTTGATAGGCTCAATCCAAATCATTTTTATGCCATCGAAATGCCAATTGAAGAAAACAACGAACAGGTGTCTTTGTCGCTGAATCAATATCGCTTTGTGCACCCCGCTACTATCGAGATAAGTTTATCTGGTAGTCAATTTTCTAATGCAGCCGCAACGATACTTGATCCTACATCACAGCAAACCTTATCCACCACCCGCCTCAAAGAGTCTGATGGTATTTGGCTTGGTGCAATTGATGGCGAGACAACATGGCCTCAAGAGCTGAATGTCGTCGTGCGTGCTAAGCCAAGCTCAGCTAAGGCTGTTGCATTAACGGCAAGTATCCGCTATTACCAACCCAGCGCTACACTGCTCGCCATTGCTACACCTTACCCCGAGCAAGCAGACTTGATAATTCCATTGCAGCTTGAAGTAAAGCAAAGTGGTACTTATCGTATTCGCGCAAACCTATTTACTCGCGATGGCACACCAATCAGTCATTTGGTTAAAAAACAAAAGTTAAGCGAAGGGAATCAGGTATTCAACTTAAAAGCACACCAGTCGGTGCTTGCTCCTTTTTCAGCTAAATCCGGTCCATCGCAATTCACGTTAAAGACATTTGTGATTGAGAGAATGTCGCCAATGCCCGGAGAGCTTGCGCAGTTTGGTGATAGCAAAATAACCGAATACCACATCACTGATTTCTACTTTGACGCACTGGAGAAGCGCCCATATCAGCCCTCGGCTGCCGAGCGTCAACGTCTGGGTTACTTGCAAAAAATGGCGGGGAAATAAAGTAACTAGCCTTTGCTACAGATAATTAAACGGTGACCCTTTTCAGGTCACCGAGTTAGCTAAGCTATATCGCTTCAGCCGTTGTCTTGGGCTTCAGCTCAGCAATGCGATAAAACCCAAGTGCGGTGATAGATACTAAGCTCATGATGATAAACAGCATCATACCGGAGTAAAAATCTAAAATAAGCCCGCCTAAAATGGGCGCCAGTGCATACCCTAATGAACACAAGCCAGCAGCACCAAAATAGCTAGCTTTCAGGTTATCTGGTGCCAACCTGTCAATATAGACATTGATGTTAGTAAACATAATCGCTTCGCTCAGACTCAACACCATCATGGCTGCAATCCATCCCCAGATATTTTGCACATCATTCAGGGCCATCATGACTTGTGAAATAATCAATATCCCGCCACCCGCATAAAGCCTATTTTCAATACGCCAATTGCGCATCAGATGTAGTAATGGAAACTGACACACGATGATCACACTAGAATTGGCGATGATTAAGCTAGAAATTAGCCAAGCTAGATCGGGGACCTCTGCACGCGTCAAATACTGCACTAGGCTAGAGTCGCATTGCGCATAAACCAAATACACTAAAGTAGTCGCGATTAGCACAATTAAAAAGACTTTATCTTTTCGTAAGATACTCAGCCACTTTGCAAACTTGGGTACCGACTGAGCGGCAGATTGCATAGCGAAAGTCTGCGCTTCACTCAGTTTAGGTCTAAAGTAAAGCAACGCGAGCAACAAACCAATATACGAAATACCAGTATAAATAAAGCTAAACTGCTCTCCATTAAGACCCGCCCATAGACCGTACAATGGTCCTAAAGCCGCCCCCACATTCACGAGAAAATAGAGTAAATGCAGTGCAAGCTCTCTGTCTTTTGCGTCGCCAAGTTCTTCAGTAAGTAACGCTTTACTAGGCGCATCCCAGAGCGTCCTAGGTAGACAAGCTAAAAACACTGAGGTTGCAAACAGCCACAACGACTCAGTCACAGCCAACAGTGAAAAAGAAATCACACCAACAAACACTGCCGTGTAGAGCATTTTGGTGCGACCGAAGCGGTCAGCGAGATTCCCCGTATAAAACCCCAAAAATACCGCGAAAGTCGCTGACACAGTCAGCAATAAACCAATCTCTGTTGCACTCAGCCCATAATTTTCGTAAAGAATAACAGCCAAAAAAGGCCATACCATGTAGTAACTAGCGCGAACGAAAAAGTTACCAACAAGCATTACCCAAACTAAAGGTGTAAAGCGCTTTAACCGCTCAATTGCAGAGCTATTCTCCATTGATGTTCCTTGATTATTATTGATTTACGCAGAACCCTAATTCCTAAACCTTAGTTCAGGTCAAGCTTTTACTGCATGCTATTATCTTGGATACTGGAACTCTATAAAGAAAAAATGACGTTATTTAACCTGAGGTTTGGATAAGGAATGTTCCAACTCATTGTTGCTAAAGCACAACTTAGTTTTTTCCTTGTCTAGCCAGCAAGTTTTAGGGAAAACACCGCTTCCGCGTCCTGCTCTCGCTAAGGTACCTACATCCTGTAGGCAAGGCGAATTTACGCACCAATAGCTGTCT
>NZ_PNDS01000102.1 GCF_005886535.1 Pseudoalteromonas sp. S2755 | reverse complement strand
TTTTGAATTTCTTTAGAAGAAGTTTCGGACCTAAGTTTTACTTGACCCCCAACTCGTTAGCTTATTGCTTTTCAGCGTAGCACCCCGTGTCAGTGGGGTCGCATTATAGGGCGATCCGATTTTAGTGCAACCCTTTTTTTCGGTTTTTTCTATTTATTTTTCAAATGCTTTTTAGCCCACCGAATCCTAACAACTTATCCACATTTTCTGTGGATAACCCACAGGAATTTCGGCTTTTGCTTTTCTTTGTGGTAGATTACCGCCCCACTATTTACTCGTTCTTAGAAAAAGGCTAAATACATGGCTGATATCTTAAACTCGATAAGTGGTCTTTTATGGGGCCATCTACTTATCTACCTCTTAATAGCTGCTGGTGTATTCTTCACAATTAGGCTTGGGTTTATTCAATTCACCCAATTCCCATATATGGTGAAGGTAATGATGAAAAGCCGCGAAGGTGCTGAAGATGGTATCTCCTCTTTTCAAGCATTCTGTACTTCACTCGCCGCACGGGTTGGTACCGGAAATATGGCAGGTGTTGGTGTCGCGCTCTATTTGGGCGGTCCTGGTGCTATATTGTGGATGTGGCTCATTGCCTTGATTGGTATGGCGACCAGTTTTGCTGAAAGTTGCTTAGCGCAGCTATATAAGACAAAAGATGATGACGGAAACTTCCGTGGTGGCCCTGCTTTTTATATGGAGCTTGGTTTAAAACGTAAGTGGATGGGTGTGTTATTTTCACTTTGCCTTATCCTTGCATTTGGTTTCGTCTTTAATGCAGTACAAGCCAACTCCATTGCTGCAGCATTTAACGTTGCCTTTGATGTGCCTAAATATATGATGGGTATTGCGTTAGTAACAGCTTCTGGGATTATCATCTTCGGAGGTTTAAAAACTATTGCACGCTTTGCCGAACTCGTCGTGCCTTTTATGGCCGCTGCTTATCTTATACTTGCACTTTACGTCTGTGCTGTGAACTTTACGCAGCTACCAGATATATTCATGTTAATAGTAAAAAGTGCAATGGGTATTGAACAAGCGGGTGCTGGTGCGATAGGCTACGCGGTAATGCAAGCGATGCTTCAAGGGATCAAGCGCGGCTTATTCTCAAATGAAGCCGGTATGGGTAGCGCTGCAAACGCTGCTGCAAGTGCAACACCAAATCCAAACCATCCAGCATCACAGGGTTATGTACAAATGCTAGGTGTATTTGTAGATACCATAGTGATCTGTACCGCGACCGCGTCGCTTATTCTTTTATCTGGTCAGCTCGAGCCAAACTCAGGTTTAACTGGCATTGAATTAACGCAATCTGCATTGGTTCATCATGTAGGGGAATGGGGCGCAATTTTCGTTGCGGTAGCTATTCTATTCTTCGCTTTTACCTCCATTGTTGCCAACTATAGTTATGCAGAAACCAACCTACTGTTCTTAGATCACCATTCAAAGAAAGGCATGATGGTATTTAGAGCTTGTGTATTAGGTATGGTAATGTTTGGTGCGGTAAGCGAACTTGGACTGGTTTGGACACTCGCTGATATTTCAATGGGTTTAATGGCTGTAGTTAACGTGGTTGCACTCTTTATGCTTCGCAAAGTCGTGCTATGGCTTGCCAACGATTATAAAAAGCAGCTTAAAGCTGGCGTAACCCCAGAGTTTGATCCTAGTACCAACCCTGAAGTAGAAAAAACACTACCAAAAGGTATTTGGACTAAATAGACCAATACAGCGCACTAGTGCTTATATTTAGTGCGCTTTCTTCTTATAAAACTCAGATTTAATGACGAAGAACACAAAAATACGCCCTTGAGTTCATTTAATGTCCAAACAAACCAACCACTTATTGCCTTTCAAAAAAAAATCCGTATAGTAAAGCACAAGTCGGCATATAGCGCAGCTTGGTAGCGCACTGTCATGGGGTGTCAGGGGTCGCAGGTTCAAATCCTGCTATGCCGACCAGCTTTTCCTTACCCTAATCAATAAGTTATATCAATTTCTACACTTTCTATTTTATCTCTTGTGGTAATTCCGTGGTAACAAGGTGGTAAATAAAAATTTTTCTTCTTAGATTCCGTTATTAAAATAAGTAATACATCAAACTTCAATCTCACTATTCGGTAGAGATGGTGCTTGCCCTGTGATGCGATCATTCTCTATATACACCGAGCCTTCTTGAACACTATCCCCTAGTAGTCGGCTGGTTGTACCATCGCTATGCTCTACAGTGGTAGTGCCAACATAGTAAATAATTTGATACCTCGCGCGAGACCCCAGCATTAGTAGTGCAGTAAAATCTCAAACTATGTTTTTTAATATTTAAAAAAGATTTCATATATTGTAATTAGGAAAGGAACTTTATAAATTGTTGCTTGGCATACTCTCTAATTTTCTCAACTTCTTCTTTATGATCTTGATATAGAGTATCAGAGGTCACCCCATTTACAACATAGTAGCTTTCGGCATGCTCTAACCAAACAAGATATTTTTTTTCATAAAACTTGAGTATATACTTTCCTCTTTCAGGTAGGTTGTTTCTCAGTTGGTATACATCCTCATAAATACTCTCGTCTCGCTGCAAAGATAAAACCATCCTCTGTTTTATTTCATCAATGACTATATCTGTTTTTCTGTTTTTTTGTTTGTTCAAAAAAACGTAAATGATAAATAAGCCAACAGAAACGGTTAACCAAGCTATAAGTACTATTTGCTCAAGGGAAATATTCATGTATCCATCCTAGTTGGAATATTGGTAAATCAGAACTGTTTTAAATATTATCAGACTATACACTGTGAATAAGCACTAGTCTCTTCACACAGCTACATGCGAAGGTACAGATTCAAAATAATCAAAGCCACTTTTTTAAGTATCCTAGAAATCAAGAGAGAAACGAGATAAACTTATCTTTAGCCTTCTGTTTTATATATTCTATTTGTTCTTTATTTTCTTCGAAAAGAGTTTCCGATGACATCCCGTTCAGAGAATAAAGGCTCTCAGCCTTTATTATGAGCTTACAATAAACATTTTCGTAATAGTTCACTATGTGGAAACTAGCGTCTGGAAATCTGTTCTTTAGGAAGAAAATATCATTCTGTATACACTCACCATTAATTAGCTTGGCTACTAAAATCTCTTTCCTCTCCCGAATGATTACTTTCTCTAAGCGCCCTTTACGCCTTCTTTCCGAAAATATCATATGTAAATATACAATCCCCGCTGCAGCTGCTGTCAAAGCTATAATGGTTCCAATCATCTTTTATACTAGATATTCAAATCGTGACTTCAGCATATGGCAAATCCGGTGCATTGCCAACTATGCGATCATTCTCTATATACACAGAGCCTTCTTGAACACTGTCACCTAGTACGCGGCTGGTTGTCCCGTCGCTGTGTTCTACAGTGGTAGTACCATCATTATTTACTGTCAGCACTTTTACTATACTGCGCTGTGTGCCGGAGAGTACTGAACCGAGTCTGTTTAGTGTGTTAGACATTGCGTACCGCCTGAATTGTTTGATTTACCATAATCGCGCCTTGGTTGCTGATACTAGCAGCGATAGCCAGTGAGTCCACCGTTGCTTTGTATAGCTCGTCTTCAAACCTTACACCTAACAGCATGCCTGGTCTGATTGGTGGCAGGTCTTGCTTTAGCTTGGTGCGAATGGTTGCGGTTCGTTTATTGCCACTCCTGGCAAGTTCGCATGTGCCACGTTGACGCGCGGCTTGTACATCGGTGATTAGATTGTCTACGATGTCGCGAGCGTAATCTGTTGCAGGAGTGCCTTGGCGCTTGATTTTACATGCAACGCCTTGCTGCTCGCCTCTCACAAAAACAACGTTGTGCTCTGGCTGAATGGTGTCTCGTGTATTGTGCTCTAGTATTAGAGCATCATTGAGAATGACATCAGGCGTTGCTTGCTCTGTGCTCCATGGGTTGACTGGCCACTCGGGCACAACTGAGACAGTTTTGGTTGTATCGTTAATGTCCAGAATAGCACCAATACTACTGGCTACTTTAAGCAGTGCAGCCGCTGGTGTCAGTCCTCGATACGAAAACGCCCCCTCAGGGATTGGGTAATCAATCATTTGGTTGTCTAACGTCCAACCTGTGTTATCTAAAATGTCGGTCATGATACCTGCGAGCGTCTTATCTAAGGTGTTTACGTAATTACGCTCGCGTTGATACGGTGCAGCAAGCTCTGCGAATCGAGAACGAATCGACGCGCTGTAGCTATTATTTGCAAATCGATTGCTTGTACTGGGTTGCTCGCAAATCATGATGAACTCGTAGCCATTAATGACTAGCTTTAACTGTTGGCCAATCGCACGCTCCATATCTATTCTGCTGCAAAACTTGATGTTGCCCGTTGCAGCAAATTGGCCGCGTTGCCACGTGCAGCTGATACTGTTAATTAGAATTTTTAAATCATCACTTAGTCGATTACAGCTGATTGATGGTTGCATGATGTAATATCTCTGTATCTGTGGCTCTATGGGGATTTTGGTATCGATGGGGGGAAT
>NZ_PNDS01000101.1 GCF_005886535.1 Pseudoalteromonas sp. S2755 | reverse complement strand
ATAACTACTCGCCGCCCATCCGATCATAAGGTCAGTATCAATAACCGTGCTATCGGTTACTTCGACTTCCGCTAGGTCTTCCTGAGCTTCTAAATTATCGCATGTAGCCTGGTGAGAGGATGCATTAAGTTCGACCAGTGTAGGGGGTTCATTATCCAAAGCTGGATCTAACAGCACTTGAGCCAATAAAGCATCAATATTATCCTCTTGTGGCTCAGGTTCGAGCTCAGACGCGATATACTCGGGGTGATACAAAGTGACAATTGTTTCGCCAGATGTAACTGTTTGTTCAAGCTTTTTGATAAAGTCGCATACTATACCATCGTTGGGAGCACTTACTTCAAGAACAGCCTTATCAGTATAAACATCACAAAGTTTATCGCCACAAACAACCTTATCTCCTTCTTTGACATAGATTTCAATAATTGTCGCACTATCTACAAAGTCAGGTAATGCATCAATCTGCACATCAATATTGCCTTTACCTTTGAACTCATGCTCGGCGTTGATGTCTTCATTACTGAGTAACTGATGAGTACTCTTCAGTTTAGGTGCAACCAAGTGGTTTAATTTTGCATCTGGAGTGATTGACATGATAAGTGCATCAGCTTCCAAAATATCTCCCTCATTCACCACAATTTTGCTTACATGGCTTGCATCGGGAGCGCGCAACTCCAACAGGACCTTAGCAGTTTCGATATCACATAAGATCTGATCCTTCGCAACTTGATTTCCTTCGGATACGTAGAGTTTTGTAATTTTTGCAGTGTCTATTAACTCAGGCAACACGGGTACTTTCAGTTCAATCGCCATAATTTCCCTATTACGTTTTAGTATAAAAGATGAGTTTCGAACACTCAGATGAAAAGGTTTGAGAACGCGTCGAATCTACTAAATCACCGTATTATAAAATGGGAACATATTCAAGATCCTCACTACTCTAGAGGAAAAGATATAGTGAACTGGCTACCTACGCCTTCTTGGCTATGGACCTCGATTTTTCCTTTATGCTCTTTCACAATTGCTTGAGTAACGGCAAGCCCCATGCCCGTCCCCTCGCCTACAGGTTTGGTCGTAAAGAACGGATCGAAAAGCCTAGGGAGCACATCTGCGTCAATACCAACTCCATTGTCGCTAATGCTTAAGATAATATCTTGATCTTTACCTAGTGCTAGCAACACTTCGATTGATTTGTGCGACTTGTGGCTCATGTCCACTGCATACTTCGCATTTACTAACAGGTTGATGATAGCTTGCTTTAACGCCCCCTCTTTGCAAGAGATATTTGGGACATCTTCAATCGCTACGGTTAGCTCGTATCCCTTAAGTTGGCCATGAAGTAAACGAAGCGTGTCTTCAATTATCTTTTTTAACGAAGCACTACTAAAGCTGTCATTATTTGAGCGGGAGAAATTCATTAAATCGTTTACTATGGCTTTAATTCGTTCACAGCCATGCAATGTATCATGAATGAGCTCAGGTAGATCATCCGCAATTTCGTCAAGGCGTTGTTTCAAATATATATTAACGAGGCGAGTTTCTAATTCACTACCTCTCAAATCATTCTGTTCAAGTAATTTAACAGTCTCAAGCAACTGTAATATCGGCGAGATATAAAAATTAAGTGACTCTAGGTTACCCGCCACATATGCCAATGGGTTATTTAATTCGTGTGCTACACCTGCTGACAATGTCCCTAATGTAGCCATTCGCTCATTGTTTATTAATACCGCTTGTTGATTCTTAAGCTGTTCTAGTTGACGTTCAAGCGTTTGGTTAGCCAAATATAAGGCACGTGTTTTCTCTTCCAGTAAGGACTCAACTTCATCACGTGCACGGCGCTCTCTTAAGTACGCCTTTTTATAATCGGTATCTTCAGACATCAACTAATCCAAATGAAGAATAAGTATGCAGTGGCTTGAACCCTTGTGCATACACTGCGGATGTTCAATTTTCAACTTTCGGCTATAAAACTGAGCTGCGCCATGAAGTAGGCCTTCTGCACAGAAACATAACTTACGACTTGAGCAATATTCTAGCACTATGGTTTTATCGTCTTTTACTATTGCTGAAATAGAAGGTAAATTGGGTTCGTTATAAAGCTTTTTTACCTCCATATGTATCACGCTATCGATCGATAAAACTAGCTCTTCAAATGATGCAAATTTTGATGAAATACCTTTATGCTTTTCCGCCAAAAATCCAAATAGTGACTGCCCAAAAATGGCCAATACATCTGTTAATGGTTTTTCCAACTTATCAGCAACACCTTGTGCTAACGCAAATAACTCTTCATCAGGATAGGATGTAGGAGAAACATAAACCCTCCCCTCAGGGGCATGTGCTTCGAGTAACTCATCCCAAGCTTGCATGCCAATCGCTTCTACGACTAATTCTTCTAAGCCTCTAAATATCACACCACGCATTAAACGCTCCTAGTTTTAGCCTGCGACGCTGTGATTTCACTACGAGTTATAGCAAGCTTTTGAAATACTTAACTTGTTCTGATATTAGCTAAGTGTAGAACAATTTTTGCAAAGTGATAGATATTCTATTGAGTGCGAGGAGCTTGATCATCAGGCTCTGATCCTTCAACTTCATCTAGCTCAAGCAATTCAAGCATGCTCATATCGAGAAAGTTATCTAGCTCCTCATTATGCGCAAATACCTTTTCTTTTATACCTTGATAGTAGTCATTTACAATCCCAGCTAAATTGCGCTCCATCCAAGTTTCGACAGAGTCTGAGCGTTTAAACGCATCGGGGTTTTCCTCCACATCTTCTAAAATAGATAGCCACATAGTTAGCTGGGTTCTAACAGGCGCGTCTTCGGATTGCTCCATGACATCATTCATCCAACCAAGCCCTTGATTTTCATATGCTTTTATCAGCTGATTGTATAACCTACTCTTTTCGTTATCGTCAGCTGGTGCGCCCTTAAATTTAACGTAGTCTCTATTGTCAGTTCTAAAGTACTCTGTATTCTCATTTTCGTAATTCAGTTTACTCAATCTTGCGAACAGGTTGTTCGGCTCCCGCGTATCCACTTCGTTTAACATTTCTATAAAAGTAGTTCGGTCATTTGCCTTAACCAAGGTTGCCATATCTAGCATGCCACGACTCGTATCAAAATCAGAATTTGCTAAATGCGCGTTCAGATCTAAAAGATCACCGTCTGAGAATTTGTTATCAATGACAAATTTTGCATAGTCATTTAATAATTGGTTGTTCATGTCACCATACGCATTTACATCTTCAAAAAAGCCTAAACCTCTTACATTTAAATCGAAATCAGCATGGCCGTCTTTATCTAGCAGATAAGCTGGTAAATTTGGTTCAGCGAAGACTTTATTGTCAGCTTGCTCCATCAGCTTAGACATAGTCTTCACCGTATCTTGTAATACCTCATCTGACATATTGCTAAGCTTATTTATTAGCTTGGTAGAATAATCATCCTTTTTTGGATCCAGTAAGTTGATAGACAACGACTCGACAATAAAGTCGGTGAGCTGACCAAGCTCCTCATCAGTTAACCTGTTAGCAACGTCAAGAAGTGCTTCTGTTGGTTTAAAGTGGGAAAACTTTATTTTTTGTTCTTCGTCCAAGCGATCGAAAATAGCTAGAAATTCGTCAATTTTCTCTCTTCCTTCAAAATCACCATAGGTATCTTTATAAATATGGCCATTTTCATCCGTTCCCATATGCTCTCGATGAATCCCATAGCGCTTAAGCCCGATCATGCTGAGGTCTAGGTTGAGAAAAAATTCTTTACTATATGTGACTGGTGATTGTGTATAGGAAAAATCAATAGTTAATTCATTGTTTGAACTGAGTAATTGATTGGGATCATCGTCGCCTCTATTTGCTGCGACCTCTGTTACTTTTTCATGTAGTTTTTCTGACGCAGTTGAATTTATAAAACTACCGTTATTTATTTGATATTGTGACCTTATATTCATAACCTATATCCTTGTTACAAATTCAATTTACCGCGGAGTTATTAAACGTTATCGACCTACATAAAGTAAACTTTACCCAATTTTGCTCCTTATATGAGCTTTATCTAGTGTAACTCGCCAAAATATCAAACCCGCTAACACTATCTTCAAAGTATCGTGCTTTTACCTCTACATATTCAGCATCACTGAAAAAGGACTCCATTGAAGCTTGATCAGGAAAATATATGGTAAAAAGTCTATTAGCTTGGCACTGTCCCTCAGTTTGCAGAGTTTCTGCAATATGAAAATCGTTACTAAATCCACCACCATATAGTCTTAAGATTGGCTTCATCGCTTCACGATATTTGGCATACCGCTCGCTGTTATGAATTTCCATCGCCACTAACATCTCATACATAATTTAACCCTTTTAAAGTTGTTATCATCTTAACATTGCTCATAAAGCTCTAGCGGCAAGCCATCAGGATCGCTGAAAAAGGTAAATCGTTTGCCTGTATATTCATCTATTCGAACAGGCTCTACAGCCACTTGATAATGCAAAAGGTGTGCAATACAAGCATCCATATCTGATACCCTAAATGCTAAATGTCTAAGCCCTTGCGCCTCCGGATGTGATGGTCGTTTTGGAGGATTTGGAAACGAAAACAACTCAATCTGGCTGCCATCTGGCAGCGCAAGATCTAATTTGTAGGATGATCTATCTTTTCGATAGTTTTCATTGAGTACGCGCAACCCAAGTACTTCGGTATAAAAGACCTTTGATCGTTGGTAGTCAGAACAAATAATAGCAACGTGATGTATCCCAGATAACTTCAAGTGCTTCTCCTCAAGCATTTAGTGTCTTCTAAATAAAAAAGCGGCAATTTGCATTGCCGCTTCACACACTCAAGTAGGAACTTGGACTACAGTTGTAAAACCAAGCCTATTTTTTCATTACAAGCGAATGCCGCCGTCAATCTCAACGACACGTCCCGTAAAGAAATCATTTTCAATGATATATTTTGCTGTATGGGCAATTTCTTGCGCTTCACCAAGACGCCCTACCGGCTTCATTTTCACTAGGCGCTCTTTGGCTTCAGGCTTCATTGCATCGGTCATTTTTGTACGGATCACACCCGGTGCAATTGCGCCCACGCGAATACCAAAACGACCTAATTCTTTAGCCCAGCTGGTAGTCATCGCAACGACACCTGACTTTGCCGCTGAATAATTAGTTTGTCCCATATTACCAGCGCGTGCAACGCTAGACATATTAATGATCACGCCACCATTACCCGCTTCTACCATTTTGACCGCAGCTTCGCGGCCGCACAGGAAAACACCTGTGAGGTTGACATCAATAACGGATTGAAATTGCGAAAGCGACATTTTGTCGATGACTTGCCCATCTTTTGCTTTGAGTAGCAAACCGTCACGCAAAATACCTGCATTATTTATTAATACCGAAATATCACCGAAGTCATTTACGATGGCATTAAACACATTTTCGACGTCTGATTCTTGACTAACATTAGCGACATACGTGTTAACTTGTGTGCCGAATTGAGCAAGTTCGTGCTTCGCTTCTGCTAAAACGTCTTCTTGCATATCAATCAGGGCAAGTTTTGCCCCATGCTTTGCCATTTCAGTCGCCATGGCAAGACCTAAGCCTTGCGCACCACCAGTGATCACAACTGTTTTATTGTTAATATCCATAGTGTCCTATTTCTCTGAATAAAGCTTAAAAATCGCACTAAAGTCTTCACTGCCTTTGCCTTGATTTTGCATCAAGTTATACAAATTCTTTGCAAGCGCCCCCATAGGCGTCGCAGAATTCGTTTGCTGCGCAGATTGCATCGCAAGGCCAAGATCTTTAGCCATTAAATCAACCATAAAGCCCGGCTTATAACCGTTCGAAGAAGGCACATTTTCTAGTACATCAGGACATGGGTTGTATAGCTCAAGCGTCCAATTACGACCAGAGCTGTTTAGCATAATTTCGCTCAATACTTTAGGATCTAAGCCATGATCTACACCCATTTGCAGCGCTTCACTTGTGCCCGCCATAAGTATTGATAACAGCATATTGTTACATATCTTAGCGACTTGCCCTGCACCAATATCTCCAGCATGGAAGATATTCTTACCCATATTGGTCAGTACCACATGTGCACGTTCAAAGTCCGCTTTATTACCGCCGACAATAAAAGTTAAGGTACCGGCCGCTGCACCTGCCACACCGCCAGACACGGGCGCATCGACAAATGAAATACCCGATTCTGCCAACTTGTTGCCAACAAACTGAGCAGATTCAGCATCAATGGTCGAGCAATCAATTACTTGTGTGTTTTTAGACAAATAATTAATTAACCCATCATCACCTGTATACACAGCTCGAACATGCTTGCCTGCAGGCAGCATACTGATCACATAATCGGCTTCGCGACATACATCGCTCACAACCGTCGCTTTCGTCGCGCCACTCGCTTCAAGCGTCGCAACAACCTCAGGGTTCAAATCGAATACACATACTTGGTGGCCAGCCTTTAACAGGTTAATGGCCATTGGACCACCCATATTACCTAAGCCGATAAATCCTACTTGTGCCATTTAAGTCACTCCTTATAAGTCACGCAATGGGTGATCGTTTTCATCCCAGCGAGGTGCAAAAAAGCGTTCTACCGCGTCGTCTGTAACTTCGGCGACAGATTTAAATCGCCAATTTGGCTTACCATCCTTATCAATAAGCAACGCACGAACACCTTCTTGAAACTCACCAAACTCACCAGCCGTTACCGACATTCCTAATTCCTGCTTAAAACAGTCTCTTAGTGTTTTGCCTGCACTTCTAGTGAGCTGAGCTTTAACCAATGCAGCACTTAATGGTGAACCATGCTTTAATGCAGCCTGTGCCTTGCTTAGCCATTTGTTGTCAGTGCTATCCAACGCCAAAATAAACTCAACCTGCTCTGATAAATCATCTTTCTCATCAAGCGCTTCGAACACCTTGATAAGCGGTTTAATTTCGCTTTTTGGCGGCGCATGAGAGGCTTCATCTAGTGACAACAACAACTGCGTGAGCTTTTCATGATTTAATACATTGGTTTTGCCCCAGTTCACTTCAACTAGGTTTTGTAATAGTAAGCTCAGTTTTTCTGAGTCCATAAAGTGGTCGGCGAGCCCAACCAGCTTGGCATCCGCAGCGTTAATGTTTGCAGCGGTAAGACCCAAGAATAGTCCAACGCCTTTTGGCATCTTATTGAGGAAATAGCTCCCACCAACATCAGGGTATAAGCCAATGGTGATTTCCGGCATAGCAATGCGCGACGTTTCGGTCATCACTTTATGGCTTGCGCCAGCCGTTAGGCCCAGTCCACCACCCATGATGATGCCATTACCCCAAAGTAGGATTGGCTTATCATAGTTATGGATTTGATAATCTAACCGGTACTCTTCACTAAAAAAGGTTTCGATTAATGCGTTACTCGTATCAGACGACATTTCGCGATATAAACTCACGACATCGCCGCCGGCACAAAACGCCTTCTCTCCAGCACCTTTTAGCATAACCATTGCTATTTGCGGGTCGTTTGCCCAAGCGTCTAGTTGTGGCGCGAGCAAACGGATCATATCAAGGTTTAAGGCATTTAACGCTTTTGGTGCATTTAATGTCGCCAGCGCTATTTTCATCCCGTTATGGCAGGTTGCCTGTTCGAATATAACCGGCGCCTCTTCGTGATTTATTAGCTCAAATTCAATCATTAGCCATTTACCCAATTCGCTTTACGCTTCTCTAAAAACGCGTTTACGCCTTCTTTTTGATCTTGCGTATCGAATAGTGTTACAAAGAGTTCGCGTTCCAGCGGCAATGCGCTATTGATTGTGCCAGTGCGACCTTTTTGAATGAGGGCCTTACAAGCTGTGACCGCAACTGGACTTTGATCTTCTACTTTCTTAGCAAGTTCAAGCGCAGCCTCGAGTGCTTTACCCTGCTCGACCACTTCTTCAACTAAGCCAATTTGCTGTGCTTTATCAGCTTTTAAGCGTTCACCACATAAAATCATACGTTTTGCCCAGCCTTCGCCCACAAGCCAAGACAAATTTTGTGTGCCGCCAGCACAAGGTAACAACCCGACTTTCGCCTCAGGAAGTGCCATTTGGGCTTGAGCTTCGGCAATACGGATATCGCATGCTAGTGCGACTTCTAAGCCGCCACCCATTGCAAAACCATTGATAGCAGCAATAGATACGCCTCTAAAGTCGCTGAGTGTTTCAAACGCTTCGCCAAATACTCGAGACATATCCGCAGCGACCCCTTTGTCGCCGTCGGCAAATACGTTTAGATCCGCACCAGCTGAAAAGAACTTTTCACCTTCACCAGTGATCACTAAAGAATAGATTTCTTTATCTGCGTTCAATTCGATTACTAGATTTTTAAGTGCAGTCAGTGTGTCTTTTGTCCACGTATTCGCAGGTGGATTTGACATAGTAACAACGGCAGTATGGCCTTGTTTTTCGAGTTTTAATTGTGCAGTCATGATGCTCTCCTTATAGGACGCTTGCCGCGCCTTCAGCTAAGATCCGACGTGCAATAATTACACGCATGATTTCGTTTGTACCTTCAAGGATCTGATGAACACGTACGTCACGAAGGTGGCGCTCCAGGGGATATTCTTTGATATACCCGTAACCACCATGAATTTGCAGTGCATCATCACACACCTTAGTGCCTACATCAGTGGCAAAGCGCTTTGCCATAGCGCAATAAGTAGTCTTTTCAGGGTCGTTGCTATCCAATTTAAATGCCGCAAGTCGGACCATTTGGCGCGCAGCCACAAGTTCTGTATTCATATCTGCAATTTTAAATTGCAGTGCTTGGAACGCCGCTAAAGGTTTGCCAAACTGAGAACGCTCTTGCATATACTGCTTGGCGGTATTGAGCGCCTGCTGGGCTGTACCAATCGAGCAAGTTGCAATATTAATACGACCACCATCAAGGCCTTGCATCGCAAATTTGAAGCCTTCTCCTTCTTGGCCTAGCAGGTTTGCAGCTGGGATACGAACATTTTCAAGCGTGATAAGGCGCGTAGGTTGTGCGTTCCAACCCATTTTTTCTTCTGCTTTGCCATAAATAACGCCGTCAGCATCGGCAGGTACAACAAATGCCGAAATACCTTTTGGACCGTCTTCACCGGTTCTTGCCATTACCACCAATACGTCGGTTTCACCTGCCCCTGAGATAAACATCTTAGAGCCAGACAAAACGTACTCATCGCCTTCTTTTATTGCTTTTGTTTTCAGAGATGCAGCATCAGAGCCAGAGCCTGGCTCAGTTAGACAGTAAGAAGCCAGTAGCTCACCTGTCACTAACTGATCCATATATTTTGCTTTGGTTTCTTCCGTTGCAAAGCTCGCTATCATCCACGTTGCCATGTTATGAATAGTCAACATGGCGGTTGTTGCTGTACAACCCATAGAAAGTTGCTCAAAAATAATACTTGAGTCAAGGCGAGATAAACCCAGACCACCTGCCTCTTCTGGCGTATATAGACCGCAAAAACCAAGCTCACCTGCTTTTTGAATTACGTCTTTTGGAAAAATGTGCTCTTGATCCCATTTTGCAGCATGTGGAGCAAGCTCGCTCATTGCAAATTGGTGCGCCATATCGGCAAATGCTTGTTGATCTTCGTTTAGGTTAAAGTCCACGCTAGACCTCTCTTGCTGTTCTGACACCCTGAATGTGTGTCGGTAATTCTTATCGTTTTGGTAAAAAATAGCGTGCTCCCCCTGCAGAGCACGCTATGCAATATGAGTTATCTAAGGTTGATACTCATATTTGGACCACTGACAGCCTCATCGTCAAACCAACGTGAGGTAATCGTTTTGGTTTCTGTATAGAAACGCACGCCTTGCTTACCATAAGTGTGTTGGTCACCGTAGAATGAGTTCTTCCAACCAGTAAATGAGAAGAACGGCAATGGCACAGGAATAGGAATGTTAATGCCGACCTGACCCACTTCGATTTCACGCTGGAACTTACGTGCTGCGCCACCGCTTGCAGTGAATAATGAGGTGCCGTTGCCGTATGGGTTGTTATTAATAAGCGTAATTGCTTCATCTAAACTATCGACAAAGACACAACAAAGGACTGGGCCAAAGATTTCTTCTTTGTAGATATCCATTTCAGTTGTGACATTTGAAAATAGTGTTGGACCTACCCAGTTACCATTTTCATAACCCTCAACTGTAAAATCAGAACCGTCTAGCAAACAAGTTGCGCCTTGCTGCTTACCACTGTCAATCAGCGACAGAATGCGCGCTTTAGCCTGCGGCGTCGTTTGCGGACCATAAGCGGCTTCAGGATCATCCCAAACGCCAGGACGAACCTTCGCCATTGCGTCTTTTAGTTCCTCTACCCACTGTTGTGATTGGCCAACAAACACGGCAACTGAGATCCCCATACAGCGCTGACCACCCGCGCCGACCGAAGAGCCAACCAGGTTATTGATCACTTGTTCTTTTTTCGCATCTGGCATGATAACCATGTGGTTTTTTGCACCAACACACGCTTGAACGCGTTTGAGGTTTTGCGTACCTTTGCTGTAAATGTATTGACCAACACCACAAGAACCCACGAAAGAAATCGCGCGAATTTCCGGCGCTTCAAGGATTTGGTCGACCTGATCCTTACTACCGTGTACTACCTGTAGTACGCCTTTTGGCGCACCGGCTTCTTCAAACAGTTCAACCAAGCGCATTGGCGTTAGTGGATCTTGCTCTGATGGCTTAAGTACAAAGGTGTTACCGCATACAATTGCCATTGGGAACATCCACAGTGGGATCATCGCTGGGAAGTTAAATGGCGTAATACCCGCACAAACGCCTAGCGGTTGGGTATATGAATAGGTGTCGATATTTCGGGCAACGTTTTCTACCGTCTCGCCCATCATCATTGAAGGGGCATTACATGCTTGCTCAACCACTTCAATACCACGCCATACATCACCTTTCGCATCTTCAAAAGTTTTACCTAGTTCATGGCAAATGATGGTTGCGATTTCTTCTTGATGCTCTTTAAGAAGCGCTGCATAACGCATCATAATTCGCGCACGCTCAGTTACCGGAACATTACGCCACGTTTTAAATGCTTCTTGAGCTGAATGAATTGCAGCTTGTACTTCTTCGTTAGTAGCACAAGGTACTTTTGCTAATACTTCTTGATTAGCCGGATTAACAACGTCTAACCATTTGTCAGACTGAGACTGTGAAAATTCACCGTTGATGTATAAAGGTACTTGGTGCATGAAGCACTCCTCCCCATAAAACGAGTTTATGCGCTGCGTGAATGATTAGAATTATGGAAAACGCAGCGCCCCTTGAACGAAATAAATTGCAGTAACTTACACTTCCACCGCGAGCGCTACAGCTTCACCACCACCGATACATAGTGACGCTACGCCTTTTGATAAGCCGCGGTTTCTTAGTGCATGGATAAGTGTAACCAAGATGCGAGCACCGCTTGCACCGATTGGGTGACCCAGTGCACAAGCACCACCGTTAACGTTGACTTTGCTGCTATCTAATTGCATTTCGTTGATAGCCAACATAGTCACCATGGCAAACGCTTCGTTGATTTCCCAAAGGTCAACGTCAGCTGTCGACCAACCCACTTTTTCAAGCAGCTTATTCATCGCACCGACTGGTGCCACGGTAAATTCAGCAGGCGCTTGTGAGTGAGTTGCATGGGCAACAATCTTACAAAGCGGTGTCAAACCGTGCTTTTTCGCTTCTGAGTCACTCATTAAAATCAGCGCTGCTGCACCGTCAGAAATAGACGAGGAGTTAGCAGCAGTGATAGTGCCGTCTTTTTTAAATGCTGGGCGAAGTGATGGAATTTTGTCTGGACGCGCGTTACCAGGTTGCTCGTCAGTATTAACCTCAACATCCCCCTTACGCGTACTCATTACATGAGGGGCAATTTCATTGCCAAAGCTGCCATTTTCGATTGCGGCGTTTGCTTTACTTAGTGAGCCAAGTGCAAATTCATCCATGTGCTCACGGGTAATGCCATATTCATCAGCAGTAGCTTGTGCGAAACAACCCATCGCTTTATTGTCATAAGCATCTTCTAAGCCATCAGCCATCATATGGTCTTTGATTTCGCCATGACCCATGCGCATTCCGCCACGGGCTTTTGGAATAAAGTAAGGTGAGTTAGTCATGCTTTCCATGCCACCAGCGATAGCAGAATGAATGCTACCTGAGCGGATGAGATCATGCGCGAACATCGCCGCTTTTAGACCCGAGCCGCACACCTTGTTAATAGTGGTTGCTCCCGTCGAGCGTGCAAGCCCCGCATGTAGCATCGCTTGACGCGCTGGCGCTTGACCAAGACCTGCAGGTAAGACACAGCCCATGATAACTTCGTCTATACTCGCGTCACTAAGACCTGTTTCATTCATTACTGCTTTAATTGCAGTCGCACCTAAGTCTGTCGCGGTTGCGTCAGATAGGCTTCCCATAAAGCCACCCATTGGTGTACGCTTAGCAGCGACGATGACAACAGCTTCGTTACTCATTGCAAAACTCCTGTTTACAAGCCAATCTTGGCTTGTTAAAAATTAACTCTGTATTCGAGCATACATAATATTTACGTTTACGCCAACGTAAATCTAAAATCAAGCCAAACGAGATCAGTGAAAGTGTAAAGCTAACTTGCACAAATTTGTTTCCAAGGCTTATTTTCTCTAGCTGTAATGAAGATTTGATGACAATTGAACGGACAGATTATTCCTTTTATAAGACTAAAGAAGGATCTGCTATTCTTACTTTACCTTTACGTAAACTTCACTTATATTGGTCTAATCAGTGACGTTGTAAGTGTAAATAAAAATGCAAGAAATTAATGAACCTACCTATTCAATCAGCGAGTTAGCTAAAGAATTTGATATTACTACTCGCAGTATTCGTTTTTACGAAGACCAAGGACTCCTTTCTCCTAGGCGCCAAGGACAAACGCGTATTTACTCAAAACGTGACAAAGTTCGATTAAAACTGATCCTTCGCGGCAAACGCCTTGGTTTTACACTTGCTGAAACTGGCCGACTATTTGAGCTTTACGACGCCGACAAATCGAGCGAAAAGCAACTTAAAACCATGTTGCAACTCATTGAAGAGAAAAAAGCCGATTTAAGCCAACAGATGGACGACATTAAAGTTGTCTTAATGGAACTGGTGACGGCTGAACGCCGTTGTCGCGACACCCTACACGAGCTCGAAAAATAAACTCTCACAACAGGATGAAGACCGATGAGCACAGTATCTTTATATAAAGAATTAAACTTTGGACTAGGCGAAACAGCAGACATGATCCTTGATCATGTGAATAGCTTTGCGACCAGTGAAATTGCCCCACTTGCTGAAAAAACAGATCAAGAAAATGCATTTCCAAACGAAATGTGGCCAAAGTTTGGCGAAATGGGCCTACTTGGGATCACCGTCGCTGAAGAATTTGGCGGCTCAAACATGGGTTATCTTGAACACGTTATCGCAATGGAAGAGATAAGCCGTGCGAGTGCATCAATTGGCTTAAGCTACGGCGCACACTCAAACCTATGTGTGAACCAAATTAACCGTAACGGCAACCAAGCCCAAAAAGAAAAATATCTACCAAAACTTATCAGCGGTGAACACATCGGTGCACTAGCAATGAGTGAGCCCAATGCTGGCTCTGACGTGGTGTCAATGAAACTGCGTGCTGAAAAGCAAGGTGACAAGTTCATCCTTAACGGTAATAAAATGTGGATCACTAATGGTCCAGATGCCGACGTTTTTGTGATTTACGCAAAAACGGATACCAATGCAGGCCCTCGTGGGATCACAGCCTTTATCGTCGAAAAAAGCTTCCCTGGTTTTTCAACGGCACAAAAGTTAGACAAACTTGGAATGCGTGGTTCAAACACCTGTGAGCTGGTATTCGAAAACTGCGAAGTACCTGCAGAAAACATCCTTGGCGAATACAACGAAGGCGTTAAGGTACTCATGAGTGGCCTTGACTACGAGCGTGTGGTGTTAGCAGGCGGTCCGCTTGGTATTATGCAGGCTTGTATGGATGTGGTAGTACCTTATATTCACGAGCGTAAACAATTTAACCAATCCATCGGTGAATTCCAGCTGGTGCAGGGCAAAGTTGCTGACATGTACACGCAAATGAACGCCGCACGCTCATACGTTTATACCGTGGCGAAAGCCTGTGACCGTGGCGAAACCACACGTAAAGATGCTGCTGGTGCAATTTTGTATGCCGCAGAACTTGCAACCAAACTTGCACTTGATGCCATTCAGCTACTAGGCGGAAACGGTTATATCAATGAATATCCTACAGGTCGACTACTTCGCGATGCCAAGCTGTATGAAATTGGCGCTGGTACGTCTGAGATCCGCCGTATGCTTATCGGACGTGAGCTATTCAACGAAAGTCGCTAGGAGTGCTACATGACGGTACTAAATTCTGCGGTTAATCCGCATGATCCCCAGTTTAAGGCAAACAGCGATGCGATGGCATCGCTGGTTGCTGATCTTAAAGATAAAGTCGCCACATTGAGCCAAGGCGGTGGTGAAGCGCTCATCGCTCGTCACCAAAGTCGCGGTAAATTATTTGTACGTGACCGAATTGAAACCTTGCTTGACGAGGGCTCACCCTTTTTAGAAATTGGCCAATTCGCCGCGTTTGGCGTTTACGAGCAAGATATTCCTTGTGCTGGTGTGGTCGCCGGGATCGGGCGCGTTAAAGGTGTTGAATGCATGATTGTGGCAAATGATGCGACGGTAAAAGGGGGAACCTATTTCCCTATTACTGTAAAAAAACACCTAAGAGCGCAAGAAATCGCCGAGCGCTGCCATCTTCCTTGTATTTATTTAGTGGATTCTGGCGGTGCGAACTTGCCAGAGCAAGATGAAGTGTTCCCAGATAAATTGCATTTTGGTCGGATTTTCTACAATCAAGCCCGTATGTCTGCAAAAGGGATCCCACAAATCGCTGTGGTCATGGGGTTATGTACCGCTGGCGGCGCGTATGTACCAGCGATGGCCGATGAAAGTATTATCGTCAAAGAACAAGGCACTATTTTCTTGGCAGGGCCACCGCTTGTTAAAGCGGCCACGGGTGAAGAAGTGAGTGCAGAAGACTTAGGCGGCGCAGATGTTCACTGTAAAATCTCTGGTGTAGCCGATCACTATGCAGAAAATGACGAGCATGCGCTTTCTATCGCAAGACAGTGCGTGTCACGCCTTAATCATCAGCGCCCTACTCGCCCGTTCCTGCAAGATGCTAAACCACCACGTTATGACATCAGTGAGGTGTATGGCATTGTCGGTACGGATCTGAAAAAGCCGTTCGATGTACGCGAAGTCATTGCCCGTATCGTGGACGATTCTCAGTTTGATGAATTTAAACGCTACTTCGGCGAAACACTCGTGACTGGTTTTGCTGAAATTTATGGTCACCCTGTAGGGATCGTAGCAAACAACGGAATTCTCTTTTCTGAATCCGCGCAAAAAGGCGCACACTTTATTCAACTCTGTGCACAACGCAATATTCCGCTGCTGTTTTTGCAGAACATTACTGGATTTATGGTTGGCCAAAAATACGAAGCGGAAGGTATCGCTAAGCACGGTGCAAAAATGGTAACAGCCGTTTCCTGTGCTGATGTACCTAAGTTTACAGTATTGATTGGCGGCTCATATGGTGCTGGTAACTATGGCATGTGTGGTAGAGCCTACGAGCCAACCATGATGTGGATGTGGCCAAACGCACGGATCTCCGTAATGGGTGGTGAACAAGCTGCAGGCGTATTAACGCAGGTAAAACAAGATGGTTTAGCACGTAAGGGCCTTAGCATGAGCGATGCCGAAGTGAGTGAATTTAAAAAACCAATCATCGAGCAGTATGAAAAGCAAGGACATCCATACTATGCCAGCGCAAGGCTTTGGGACGATGGCGTTATCGACCCTGCGGATACGCGCACAGTACTTGGTCTTGCCTTAGAGGCTGCGAGTAACGCACCGCAAAAAGAGTCTAAATTTGGCGTCTTCAGAATGTAAGGAGCACTTATGCCTGTCACTTTAAATATAACAAAAAGCAAAGTGGCGATTTTAGAGCTAAGTCGCCCAGAAAAACATAATGCCTTCAATGCGGAGGTGATTGCCGAACTCATTAAGAATATCGAATATGCCAGCGGCCTTGATGTCAGAGCGCTGGTATTAAAAACCGAAGGTAAACACTTTTCAGCGGGGGCTGATCTGGCGTGGATGAAATCCATGGCAGACAACGACTATGACGAAAACGTCGCTGATTCTTTAGAACTTGCTAAATTAATGCAAGTGCTGGCCACTTGCCCTCACCCAACGCTGTGTTTGGTGCAAGGCGC
This sequence comes from Pseudoalteromonas sp. S2755, assembly GCF_005886535.1. Lineage (GTDB taxonomy): Bacteria > Pseudomonadota > Gammaproteobacteria > Enterobacterales > Alteromonadaceae > Pseudoalteromonas. The sequence goes on along the minus strand of NZ_PNDS01000101.1, from coordinate 23,384 downwards.
TGCTTTTGGCGGTGCGCTTGGGTTAATCGCCTGTTGTGATATCGCCATTGCAGAGCACAACTCTAAATTTTGTTTAAGTGAAGTCAAGCTTGGTCTTATTCCGGCTGTGATTAGTCCTTATGTCATTAAAGCCATCGGGGAGCGCCAAGCGCGACGCTATTTTTTAACAGCCGAAGTATTCGATGGTGAAAAGGCGCTAGAAATGGGTTTAATTCACGAATTGAGCGATGATTTAGCAAAAAGCGAAGCGGATTTTCTCAATACCTTGCTTAACAATGGCCCTGCTGCTGTGAAAAGTGCCAAAGCACTGATCAGCGAAGTTGCTGGTAAAGAGATAAATGAAGCGTTGATCGCCCATACCGCAAAGCGTATCGCTGAAATTAGAGTAAGTGACGAAGGCCAAGAAGGGCTTAGCGCCTTTTTCGATAAACGAGCACCACGCTGGCAAACCGCCGCAAGCGAATAGGAGTCAACATGCTAACTAAAATTCTAGTCGCAAACCGTGGTGAAATTGCCTGCCGCGTGATGCGCACCGCAAAGAAATTGGGCCTAACCACAGTGGCAGTTTATTCTGATGCAGATGCCAATGCGATGCATGTGAAAACAGCTGACGAAGCCTATCATATCGGTCCGGCACCAAGTAAAGAGTCTTATTTGGTTGCGGACAGAATTCTTGAAGTCGCCAAAGCGGCGGGCGTCGATTGCATCCACCCAGGTTATGGTTTTTTATCTGAAAATGAAGTATTCGCAAAAGCGTGCGAAGCGTCAAACATTGCGTTTATTGGTCCGCTGGCAAGCTCTATTGAAGCGATGGGTTCTAAGACCCGAGCCAAGGAAATCATGCATGACGCTAATGTGCCTCTAGTTCCTGGGTATTATGGTGACAAACAAGAAGATGACTTCTTGCAAGCCGAAGCTGAAAAAATCGGCTTTCCAGTACTTATCAAAGCCGCTTACGGCGGTGGTGGTAAAGGCATGCGGGTAGTACGAGAAAGCAGCGAGTTTTTATCGGCACTACATGGCGCTAAACGTGAAGCTGCAGCGAGTTTTGGCAATGACTTAGTACTGCTTGAGCGGTTTGTTGATAAGCCTCGTCACGTTGAAGTACAAGTTTTTGCCGATAGTCACGGTAACTGTGTTTACCTCGGCGATAGAGACTGTTCACTACAGCGTCGTCACCAAAAAGTGATTGAAGAAGCGCCGGCGCCTGGTTTGACTGATGCTATGCGCAAAGCCATGGGTGAAGCAGCAGTACGCTGCGCGCAGGCTATTAATTATCGCGGCGCAGGTACAGTGGAGTTCTTATTATGTGGCGACGAGTTCTTTTTTATGGAGATGAATACTCGCCTGCAAGTAGAGCACCCAGTGACAGAAATGGTGACTGGCCTCGATTTAGTCGAGTGGCAACTGATGGTTGCTGCGGGTGAACCGCTACCGCTTACTCAACAGCAGGTTTCGTTGTCTGGTCATAGTTTTGAAGCGCGCATTTACGCAGAAGACCCTGAAGAGAACTTTATGCCGTTTTCTGGTGTACTTTCACACCTTAGCTTTCCTGAAGCCAAAGATGGCGTAAGAATTGACACTGGCGTGCAGCAAGGCGATGAGATCAGTCCATTTTACGACCCTATGATCGCAAAGCTTATTGTTTATGGCAAAAATCGTGAACAAGCGTTACTCAAATTAAAATCGAGTTTAGAACAAGTACATCTGTGTGGTTTAAAATCCAATATTGCATTTTTGCATCACTTAGCAGGCCACCCTACTTTTACAGCAGGTGCACCTGATACCCACTTTATCGACACGCAAACTGAGGTACTAACTCAATCGAATACGCCGCTGGATAAAATGGTGTTATTAGCAAGTGCGGCCTATCTTAGCCACCAACAACCATGTAAAAACACGGTATGGGGAAACTTAGGCTTTAGGCTTAACCAAACCGCGAAAGTGGATTTACCATTTGCAGATCATGTCGCCTGTGCCTATCAATCTCAAGGTGGTTGGAAGGTTTCGTTTAACGAGCAAATCCACCAAATTGAATGTGAATTAAATGGACACCAGTTAACAGTGGTGATTGATGGTGCACGGTTACAGGCCAGCGCCATTGTGACCGAAACCGCGATCACTATTATGTATGGCCCGTATCAACATACCGTTGAGCTCAAGTCAAAGCATTACATTAGCGATCATGAGCACGAAGCCGCACCGCTGGCAGCACCATTGAACGGCACCGTGGTTAAGCATTTGTTAGCCGTTGGTACTCAAGTCAATAAAGGCGATGCCGTTGTGATAATCGAAGCCATGAAGATGGAATATACGCTGAATGCACCATTTGATGGCACGCTGACTTCATACTGCTTTGCAGAAGGCGAGCTGGTCAGTCATGGCGATATGCTGGCGATTGTTGAGGAACAAGACTAATGTCTCAGTATCCGGCTAAGGTTAAAATTGTAGAAGTTGGCGCACGGGACGGCTTACAAAATGAGGCCAGTGTTGCCACAGAAGCTAAAATCTCGCTGGTTAACGCATTAAAAGACGCTGGCCTCAAGCACATAGAAGCAGGCGCGTTTGTGTCGCCCAAATGGGTGCCACAAATGGCCGATTCTGCAGCGGTGATCCAAGGCTTTAAACGTAGTGAAGGCGTTGAAATAAGCGCCCTAACGCCAAACCTTAAAGGCGCAGAGCTTGCACTAGAAAATCAGGTCGACGAATTTGCCATTTTTACTGCCGCCAGTGAGGCATTTACGCAAAAAAACATCAACTGCACGATTGAACAAAGTATTGAACGCTTTCGTCCCGTTGTTGAACTTGCACAAAAAAACAACATAAAAGTAAGAGGTTATGTTAGCTGCGTGGTTGGTTGCCCATATCAAGGTGAAGTACAACCAGAGCAAGTTTTAGCGGTATGTAAACAATTGTTGTCACTTGGTTGTTATGAAATCAGCCTAGGCGACACCATAGGTGTTGGTACGCCTAAAAAAGTCCAGCAGCTTCTCACCTTGTTATTGCAACATATCCCTGCTGACAAGCTTGCGGTGCATTTCCATGATACCTACGGACAAGCATTAACGAATATTCACACGGCCCTGCAAATGGGGCTCGCAACTGTTGATAGCGCCGTTGCAGGTCTCGGTGGTTGCCCCTACGCCAAGGGCGCGTCAGGAAATGTTGCCACTGAGGATGTAGTTTACTTACTGCAAGGGCTTGGCATTGAGTGTGGAATTGATTTAGAAAGGCTAGCAAAAGCAGGATGGGCAATTTGTGATGCGCTAGGCAAGACACCAAGCAGTAAAGTGTCGTTAGCACTCAAGCAAACTTGTCAATCTTAAAACAATAACATTATTAGGAGTGGGCTTATGGCCGGTTTCGATAAAGTCGTATCAAGCTACAGCGAAGCGATGGCAGGTCTTAAAGACGGCGATACCATCATCGCAGGTGGCTTTGGTTTGTGTGGTATTCCAGAAGGCTTAATTGCAGAAATTAAGCGCCTGCAAACAAAAGAGCTTACCGTGGTTTCAAACAACTGTGGGGTCGACGACTTTGGTTTAGGTATTTTGCTTAAAGATCGTCAAATTAAGAAGATCATCGCCTCTTATGTTGGTGAAAATGCGCTGTTTGAACAGCAACTTCTCGATGGCATTATTGACGTTGAATTAACACCACAAGGTACGCTTGCAGAGAAGATGCGCGCTGGTGGTGCTGGGATCCCAGCTTTTTACACAGCAACAGGGTACGGTACTCCCGTTGCTGAAGGTAAAGAAGTAAAAGAATTTGATGGCCGACCATATATTTTGGAAGAGTCAATTACTGGTGAATTTGCCATTGTTAAGGCTTGGAAAGCAGATCGCTATGGCAACTTGGTGTTCCGCCATACTGCAATGAACTTTAACCCAATGGCAGCGACAGCCGGAAAAATCACCGTAGCGGAAGTTGAAGAAATCGTAGAACCGGGTGAACTTGAGCCGAGTCAAATCCACACCCCAGGTATTTATGTCAATCGCGTGATCAAAGGTGACTTTGAAAAACGTATTGAACGTGTCACAACGCGCAAATAGGAGGCAATCATGGGTTTAAATCGTGAACAAATTGCGATGCGCGTGGCGCAAGAGCTTGAAGACGGTTACTACGTAAATTTAGGCATAGGTATTCCAACCTTAGTGGCTAACTACGTGCCAAAAGGCATCGAAGTGATGCTGCAATCGGAAAATGGCTTGTTAGGTATGGGTCCCTACCCAACCGAAGACCAAGTTGACGCCGATATGATCAACGCGGGTAAAGAAACCGTGACAGCAGCAACAGGTGCAGCAATTTTTAATAGTGCGGAAAGCTTTGCCATGATCCGTGGTGGTCATGTAGACTTAACGGTACTAGGTGCATTTGAAGTTGATCAACAAGGCAATATCGCGTCTTGGATGATCCCGAAAAAATTAATCAAAGGCATGGGTGGTGCAATGGACTTAGTTGCTGGTGCACGCAACATCATAGTGACCATGACCCATGCTAGCAAACACGGTGATTCTAAATTGCTTGAATCATGCACATTGCCGCTAACCGGCGTAAATTGTGTAAAGAAAATCGTAACCGATTTAGCTGTGTTAGAAGTAAAAGACGGCGCATTCCATTTGCTAGAACGCGCCCCGGGTGTTAGTGTTGATGAAATAATCAGCAAAACTGCGGGCAAGCTTATCGTCGACGGTGAGATCCCTGAAATGCAGTTTGAGGCATCGTAAGACACACCCTAACTTACAAATGTACCGACCTCATTCCCAGTGCCAAAGGCGCTGAGTTACCCAAAACCCCTCGCAAGAGGGGTTTTTTTTTCACATGCCATCAAAGGAAAACTTGCCACTTTACATCACTCTGTATGTCTAGTTGATGAATGTGATGATTTTTAAATAAAAAATTCAGTAGCCATTTACTTTTTAATCTCACCCCCTAAACTATTACAAATAGGTTTAGCTGGCATTGGATTTTCATTTGCCAGTAAGACTTAAAATAAAAAGTTGCTGCTTTGAAGCATCGACTGAATATCAAGTTGATACAATATATTGATACCATAGCTGAGTAGCATAACGGTTCGGTTGGTTTATCTTAATTACAAGTATTGAGGCAGTATACTGTCGCTGTAACTAACATAAACCCATCATCGTATTTAGGTAGCCATACGCCTGATGTGATAAAAACACATAAGTCGAATGAATACGCTGAATAATCTAAACTAGACTAAGTAGTTTTTGTGACTTACTGATAACTACTTAAAGCAAATTGCTAGCATATTTTATGGCTGATAAAGCCATTCTAAACAGCTAATGATTAGCTTTAAAAGCCAGATTAAATTTTTCACTGTTGCATAGTTAGTTTATGTCGAATTGTTATCACCACTTGCCTAGCGATAAATTCAGTGTATCAGCTTGGTGTCGTATCACGATGAGAACAATAAGAGGATATCATGGGCAATCACCACGATAAGTACAGCATCGATAATACAGACTACACCGTTGGACAAGACAATGTTCAAAAGTGGGGGTTTGACGTACATAACCCAGTTTTTGGTGTGAGTGCGGGGTTAATACTGGCGTTTTTAGTCGCCGTGTTATTAGTTGATGCAAACACAGCTAAGACCACCTTAGACGGCATAAAGTGGGACATCATAGGTAACTTTGATGCTCTGTTTATGTGGTCTGGTAATTTCTTTGTCCTATTTTGTTTGGTGCTCGTTTTATCGCCTTACGGTAAAATTCGACTAGGTGGTGAAAATGCCAAACCAAGCTACACTCGGGCATCATGGCTGGCAATGTTATTTGCAGCGGGTATGGGTATAGGTCTGATGTTTTGGGGCGTTGCTGAGCCCGTCGCATATTACACAGGTTGGTATGAAACACCATTGAATGTAACCGCAAACACGCCTGAAGCGGCAGAGCTTGCAATGGGTGCCACCATGTACCATTGGGGGCTGCATCCTTGGGCTATTTACGCCGTTGTTGCGCTTTCACTAGCTTTCTTTGCCTACAATAAAGGCTTACCACTGTCGATACGCTCGATCTTTTATCCGATTTTGGGAGACAGAGCTTGGGGTTGGCCAGGCCATATCATCGATATTCTCGCCGTTCTTGCTACCTTGTTTGGTCTTGCGACATCACTTGGTTTAGGTGCACAACAAGCTGGTGCTGGGATCCAACATGTGTTTGGCATAGAAGCTGGCCTCGGTCTAGAAATTGCCGTAATAGCGGGAGTTACCGCTCTTGCGATTATTTCGGTCGTTCGCGGTATTGATGGTGGTGTAAAGCTGCTCAGTAACGTTAATATGTTAATTGCATTTGTATTATTACTGTTTGTTGGTATCGCAGGCTTTGCGATTGCCATGGGTAATATTCCAACGACTTTAATGGCTTACGTTGAAAACATTATTCCGCTGAGTAATCCTCATGGTCGTGACGACGAAGCATGGTTCCAAGGTTGGACCGTATTTTATTGGGCATGGTGGATTTCTTGGTCACCGTTTGTCGGTATGTTTATCGCACGGGTTTCTGAGGGTCGCACCATACGCGAATTTATCACCGCAGTATTATTAATCCCCACATTGGTAACCGTGATCTGGATGTCAATCTACGGTGGCCTTGCTATCGATCAGGTAAAAAATGGCATTGGTGCTCTAGGAACTGATGGCTTGACTGAAGTGCCACTGGCAATGTTCCAAATGTTCGAAAACCTACCTATGAGTGATTTGCTCTCGTTCACGGCGATTTTACTTGTACTAGTTTTCTTCATCACTTCGTCGGACTCTGGCTCTTTGGTTATCGATAGTATTACCGCTGGTGGTAAAATAGATGCCCCAGTACCACAACGTATATTCTGGGCGAGTATTGAGGGTGCTATTGCGGCAGCGCTACTGTGGATCGGCGGTAAAGAAGCGATTGAAGCGCTGCAAGCGGGCGCCATTTCAACAGGTTTACCGTTTACTTTTGTACTACTGCTGATGTGTGTAAGTTTGATCCTTGGGCTTAGAACAGAGCCTAAAAGCTAACGGTCGCTAATCTCATTACAGGCGGAGCTTGATGTATGCTCCGCCTTTTTGTTATTTAGGGTTAGCTCCACCAGCGCTTCACCATGTCTGATGGGTCTAAATAATATTGAGCTTGAGCTTGAAATAGCTCCGCTGTTGCTAACGCATCGGACAAGGCATGATGTGGCTGATAATAGGGAAGCCCATAACGCTTTCTGCAATCAGCCAAGCGTACTGAAGGAATAGGTTTTCGTGTGAGCTTATCAAGCCAGCTTCTGGCGTTGTTTATCGCTGACTTTTCAATTTCCATTGTATCAATCACTGGAAACTCAATCCCCTCACCCAATCTTGCTTTTAGCGCAGAATTAAAAAATGACTTTTCGACAAACTGATAGTGCACCACAATGACTTTACCATGCAACGAAGCAAACACTTCCTCAAGAATATCTTGCAGATCTGGCGCGCTTTCGACTTGTGAATGTGTGATGCGGTGTAGTACCACAGACTCCTCAGCCAGCGGACTAGTTGGCTTGACAAGCCAATGCTTCGCTTGAGCCAAGCGGATCCGTCGTAAATCAAATGGCACCACGCCAACACTCACAATGTCATCGATGTTTGGGTCGAGCCCTGTCGTTTCAAAATCAAGGGCAACAAACTCGCACTGGCTCAATTGCTGGTAAGGATCTACCACTACTTGCTGATAAAATGCTTGAATTCTTGGGTCTTGCGACGTTTTTGCCAAATGCTGAAAGCGATTTGGCCATGACATAATCTCGCCTTGCATGTTACACCGCTACTTCATCATGGATTTGTTTTGATAGCGAAACTTTAAAAAGCTCTGTGCTTTGTCTAACACACCAAAAGCTTCTTTAAGGTTACGCTGTTCAAAATCAGAGAGTGTTTCTGGTGGCAAGCTGTTATCAGGCTTTTCGCCCTGCTCAATTTGCCATGCTTGGTGACGAATTCGCATTATAGCGATATATTCAAGCGCAGCTTGCAGATCTAGCACCTTGCCCTTTGGCAGTATATTTGCCTCATCAATATCTTCTAATCGTTCAAAGGAGTTTTGTTTTTTAGAGCCAACACCAAGGGCATGTACTCGGACCAAGTCTGAAAGCGGCGCTGTGCCACGGCGCTTTATATTCATCGATCGCCGGTGCTCTCCGTCTTGCTCAAGGACAAACCCATTAAAAAAGCCCAAAGGCGGTGTTCTCCTTAGCGCATTATGCGCCATCGCGGCCAAAAATTTAGGGGTGTTTTTTGCCTTTTTACTGATAAAAGCAGTGAGTTTCTCAGCCCATTTTGTTTCACCCCATACGCCCTCTAAATCAAAGAAAATCGAGCTATTAAGTAATGCCTCAGGCCGTGGATTTTCTATCCAGTCTTCAAATTGTGCTAACCATTGACTATAAGTTAGGCGCCAAGCTGGATTGCTTGCCATGATCCCACCATCACAATATTTATAGCCGCAATTGGCTAGACCATCACACACAAACTTAGCCAACTTTTCGAAGTAAGCGCCATGCTCAGCGGGTTGATAACTGTCATCCAAGATCAGTGCATTATCTTGATCGGTCACAATTAATTGTTCGTCCCGAGCCATTGAACCAAGGGCAATAAAGCAGTATGGGATTGGTGGCGGACCTAATTTTGCTTCCGCGAGTTCGAGTAATTTATGTTTAAACGTTTTACCTATAATCGACATCGCAGAGCCAATCATGTGTGAGTTAGCGTCTTCATTCACCATACGAGTAAAAATAGCAGGAAGCTGTTTGGCGTAACTACTTAGGTCTTCAACACTTTGCTGGTCCATTAGCCCCCTAACAAACAACAAACTGCTTTGAGACTCATAGCGCAAAATATCGGATAGCGCAACTACCCCTATCGGCTTACGCTTATGTACAACAGGCAAGTGATGCACGTTGTCTCTTAGCATCAGCATCATGGCTTCGAAGACATAGGCATTGGAGTCAACAATAATAAGGTCAGTCGACATAATCTCAGAGACCGGCGTTTGATAATTCAGCCCCTCTGCGACTACTTTTGTGCGAAGATCTCTGTCACTAATAAGGCCAACCACCTGACCATCATCTTCATCTGGATCTTCGACAACTGGTTTCTCGGGATCATAAATAAGTAGTGATGACACATGCTCTTTTGCCATCACTTGAGCTGCCTGCTGTACCGTGGCGTTACGTTCAACGTATACCACATCGCGTAGCAATAGTTTACGCACTTTGGCCGTGGTTAAATCGTTGCTGTCAGCTTGCTCAGAAACTGTGATTTTTAGTCTGGCATTATCGTCTGCTTCAAAATAATCAGCAAACGCTTCATAAACGTCGCAATACTCATCAAAGATGCCTACAGGAATGCAATACACCAGCGTATCTTCAAGGCTTTGAGCGCCAAAACGAACTTTACGATTCATCAATAAGCCGCGCTGGCCAAAGATCCCACCAGTGGAAATACGATTATATAATTCACCTGAACGTCGGTAGAGCTCGACAGCGCCAGATCGGATCACATATAAGTAAGTGATCTGCTCTCCATATTCCAAAATGCCACTGCCCGCTCGGTAATAACCTACTTCAACTTGGCTTGCGAGTTTATGTAGTGCCTCTTGAGGCAAATCCGAAAATGGCGGGTAAGCTACTAAAAAATTGGCAATTTCCTGATGTTCAACTTCCATGGTTTGCCTTGATATAAAAAGGAATTTAACCCTATTGTGGGCAACAAGGGATTAATTTGCAATGAAAGCAGGTTTAACTAAGGCTGCAGCAATTGTTTTTTCCACTGTTCACCACTACGCTCATAAGACTCTCTAAGATGTAGCCGAGTCTCAGCAAAAGTGAGGAACTCTATGGAAATAGGGTTGATGCAATAGCCCCCCCAATTTTCGGGCCTTGGAATTGAGTTCGTACGATATCTTAACTCCGCAATTCTTAATTTTTCAGTCAGATCGCTTTGATCTCGCATAATTGCACTTTGGTTAAATGACGTTGTGGTTAGCTGAGCATCTCTAGAGCGCCCTTGCCAATAAGTATCTGCATCTTTATCTGAAATCTTCTTTGCTATGCCAACAATACGGACCTGATACCCGACATGATCCCACCAAACTGTCATCGCGATGTTAGGAACATTTTCTAAATGCTTGCCTTTCGCAGAATCGAAATATGAACAAAATACAAAGCCCCCCTCATTAACCGCTTTCAAATCAACAAATCTACCTGTAGGAAACCCATTCTCATCAATTGTTGAGACACATACCGCATTGGGCTGATTTAATGGGTTGTTTTTTAGAGCTTGCTGCCACCAGGATGTAAACTTTTCTATTGGATTATTCATTATTGTGATCCCATCTATTTTTATCGTTTTCATCGATTTACTTCTTGCCATCGCGTTAGCTGACAGTTTATTCCACACCTGTATTTGTTTTACGCGGTAATAAGAACTTATCAGCAGCAATACCGGAAGACATTGCTAGCCCGCCCTTTAACCTGAGTAGCTAAGCTAAAGGCAATTAAGTTTTCAGCAAAAAGCTACCTTCTTATTTTTGATTTATATCACTTTAAAAACCAGCGAAACCGCCTCATACTAGTTATCTATAACTATTCGCAACAGGAACCGCACCTATGACTTATGAAGTCAATTTCGACGGCTTAGTAGGGCCAACACATAATTATGCCGGATTATCTTATGGTAATGTCGCGTCACTTTCTAACGCTACCAGTGTTTCTAATCCAAAAGAAGCGGCATTGCAAGGTCTTGAAAAGATGAAAGCAATGCATGATATCGGCCTAAAACAAGGGGTATTTGCACCTCATGCTCGCCCGAGTTTAGCCCCACTGCGCCGCGTTGGCTTTTCAGGCACGGATGCACAAGTCCTGGAAAAAGCCTATAAACACGATCCGATATTACTTCGAGCTTGTTACTCAGCCTCTGCGATGTGGACGGCAAATGCGGCGACGGTATCGCCTTCTGTTGATTCCAGCGATGGCAAAGTACATTTCACAAGTGCCAATTTAAACTGCAAATTTCACCGCTCAATAGAACCAGAAACCACCACGAACTTACTCCGTGCTATGTTCGCCAATGCGCAATATTTTGCGCATCACCAGCATTTGCCTGAGCAGCCTTTTTTTGGCGATGAAGGTGCTGCGAATCATACTCGCCTCGCCGATAGCCACGGCAGTAAAGGTTTGCAATTATTTGTGTACGGTTCAAGTGGCTTTAACAGCAATATAAAGGGTCCTACTAAATATCCTGCTCGGCAAACATTAGAAGCAAGTCAAGCGATTGCAAGGCTACATCAATTGGATGATAAGCAAGCAATTTTTATCCAGCAAAACCCAAATGTGATTGATCAAGGCGTGTTCCATAATGATGTCATTGCGGTGGGCAATGAAAATGTATTGTTTTGTCATGATCAAGCCTTTATTGATCAAACCACTAGTCTAACTAAAATTAGACAAGCGTATATCGGTGAAAAGCCTTTGCATATTGTCGAAGTTCCGACGCATGCTGTGAGTGTTGAAGACGCAGTAAAAAGTTACTTATTTAACTCTCAATTGATCACCTTGCCATCAGGCGAGATGATGTTGGTAGCACCGGAAGAATGTGCGAAGAATGATAACGTAGCAGCGTATATCGAATATATGCTCGGTGCAAAAAATCCGATTTCGCAAGTACGCTTTTTTGACTTACGCCAAAGCATGCAAAATGGTGGTGGACCTGCGTGTTTGCGATTACGTGTAGCCCTCAATGAAGCTGAGCTAAAAGCGGTAAATCCAGAAGTGATGATGAGTGAAGATAAATTTATTCAACTAAGCGCGTGGGTCAATAAACATTATCGCGATAAAGTCACAGAGCAAGACTTAGCTGATCCGAGCCTACTGCAAGAGTCCTATGCTGCACTGGATGAACTCACGCAATTGCTCAATCTTGGTAGCGTATACGACTTCCAACGCGCCTAATTTCAAGTTTTGCTTATCGAACTGCAATTAATCCAAGATTTGGATAATTAGCAAAGGGAGTGCTTTCACTCCCTTACTTTTTAGCAAGTACATTAACCGCCCAGGTCTCAAGCATACCATCGCTATTTAGCGTTACTAAAGTGTCTGGGTTTGGGACATACATATCGACTACCGTCGCCCCTTCTGTTGCTGTATGAATAGACCAAGTACCAAGCTCTTCTCCGCTTTCATAGCGCCAGATGGAGAGGTGAGACTTTGACGATGATGTCGCAAGTAAGCCTGAGCCAGAAATAAATTTGGCCTTTCTAAACATCTTAAAGCGGGCCATATATTTTAGCTCGCTGAGCTGCTTTCCAGACTCAAAATCCAGCACATGTTGCGCATTCAACCCATCTGAGACAAATAAATACTTCCCATCAGGGCTTACTGTTAAACTAGTAACTCGATGACTAAATTGATGCTCATACAAAGGTTCTGGTGATGCAAATTGCCAAAGGGCAACCAGCCCATCTTGCGCGCCTGTAACAAAATAGTCGCCACTATCGTCAAACGCCAAATGCTCAATCGGTCGGGTATGAGGCATAAAACGATTGTTTAGCTTAGTGAATAGGTCCGCCATATTGAGTGAGCCATCGTCCATCGCAACAAGTAAACGCTGATTGTTATGAGAAAGTGCTAAAGCAGAAATCGAAGCTAGTGGACTCACCCCAGCAAAAGGTACGTTCGTTATTAGCTTTTGCTTTGGAACAGACCAAATTGAGATAAGGTTTTCACCCGCCACGATGAGCATCTCCTTATTATCAGACAATAAAACTGCTTTGACTGGCGTTTTTATTTTGTCTTTGGGTACTGAGAAGATGACAGACTGATTGGCATTGTCATATATGTGGATTTCGGCATTGCTGTCTAATGTTACGCTCCACTTTCCATCATTAGAAAAATGTCCAAGTATTATGACATTCTGTGTTAACTGGCTTGTAACCCCTTTACTGATTTCAGGCTGCGATCCACACCCTACCAAAAATAAAGCCAACCAAGCTAGTGATATTAAACGAGACATCTTAAACCCTTAGCACATAATACATTTATTTCATTTACTGGCTTTACATATCGGCTGTAAGCAGACAAACTTAACTTATTGTGAATAATTTTAGACTGCATATGATGTATTTTAGCATGACAAAGTCACTTTTTAAGCAAACTTTCGTCGTCTTAGCTGCGATAGCTTTACTTTCTGCATGTGGCTCTGAGGATAATGTCAGAGGTGACAAGGACACTCCCGGATATGCCGCAACAATGTACTTTGACGCACTCTATAATCAAAAAGATTTAGACGCCGCAATGAAAATCGCCACCCCACGTCACGCGCGTATCATGCGCTCTTACGGTACTGCGTCGCAATTCGCCAGAAATTTAGTGAATATGCAATACGATGAAGTCACCATAGAAGTTGATATGACCAATCAAAGTCTGCGCGAACAGTATGGCGACAGCGCAAAAATTAATCTAATTTTTACAGGTCAACTCCATGGTGAGCAAGTAGACGACATGCGTAGTGTCAGTATGGTGCGCAAAAAAGGCAAATGGTATGTAGACAAGGTACTAGCCGACCCCTTTGCACGTTAACTCAATAACAAGAAAGGGAAGCCCCGTTGTCGGGGCTTTTTAACAAATTAGCTAATATCCCTCTGCCACAACGAACTAGCTGGGCGCTTTCGCATCAACAGCAATCGCTTTTGCAACTAGCGTTTCGATACAAAAGATGGTTTCAGAACTTTTATCATCAATCACCTTGTCGTCTATTGCGATACTGAGTTTTTCATTCAATGTCTTACCTACCAGTTTCACGCTATTTTGTTTACACCACTTACGATATTTTGCCATTAGTGGAGCGTGGGCCTTTTCCAGTAAATAAGCATGCTCAACCGTATCTATCGCCGAGTGCTTTACCACGGCGCACAGATGCGAAATACGTTCACGGGTCGAGTTGTGATCAGAAACATTTCTACATACCTGCACCGCCAATTTATCGCTTGGCGCTTTGAGCCATTTACCTACAGGAAACGCCAGACGTTTTAGCAAAAATGCCAGAGGTGCTGCGGTAAAGTTATCGCAAAATGCATAAACAGCCTTACTTGCTTCGTTAAGACAGTGATCTAAGGCAAACTTTACCAGCGGTAAGTCCCCTTGCTGACGACCATCATCTTCGTATTTTTTTAATACACACGAGGCGACATAAAGAAAGCTCAGGACATCTCCTAATTTTGCAGAGAGCATTTCTCTACGTTTTAGTGAACCGCCTAGCTTTAACATAGCGATATCGCTATACACAGAAAGCGCTTGGCTCAACCATGTTAGCCGTCGGTAATACATAGCCACATCCCCACTAACTGGCGCACGTTCGAAATGTGCAAGTGTGAAGCCATTAAAAAACGCTTTAAGCCCATTCACAGAGGTATGCTGCAAATGTTTGCAAAGCACTTCATCAAACTCTTTCAATGCGATTAATTGATCTTCTTGCTGTACGATACTCATTTCTTTGAGTATGAAGGGATGACAACGCGTTGCCCCTTGACCAAAAATCATCAAGCTTCGAGTTAAAATATTGGCGCCCTCAACGGTAATAGAAATCGGCATCCCCATATAATTGTGGGCAAGATAATTCATTTCCCCCATTTGAATGGCTTTGCCGCCATGGATATCCATCGCATCATTTAATGCCACCCTTGCATGCTCAGTCAGATGATACTTGGCAATCGCAGTGACTACTGAAGGACTTTGCTTTAAATCAATTGCCAACGCCGTGGTTTGTCTCACCGCTTCAATAAGATAGCTATAGCCGTAAATTCTGGCTAACGCGCTTTGCACTCCTTCAAAGGCAGAGATAGGTACACCAAATTGACGACGGACACCGGCGTAAGCCGAAGTCGTTCTGGCACTTAATTGTGCAGTTCCCGCGCTCAGCGCAGGCAAAGATATCCCCCGCCCAGCACTTAAACACGACACCAGCATGCGCCACCCTTTCCCAATGCCTGCCTCCTCGCCTATCACCCAGGCCATTGGAATAAAAACATCTTCGCCACTGGTTGTGCCATTCATAAATGCTTGCCCCAACGGGTTATGTCTGTCTCCAGTTTTTACGCCTTTATGTGCAGTCGGAATAAGTGCACAAGTGATCCCAAGCTCTACTTTGTTTGAAAGCAATTGTTCTGGGTCGTAAACCTTAAACGCAAGCCCGAGTACATCAGCGACAGGCGCCAGCGTGATGTATCGTTTTTGCCAAGTTACCGCAAGTCCAATTTGCTTTTCTCCCTCAAATTCACGCTCACACACAATAGCAAAATCTTGAATGCTACCAGCATCCGATCCCGCCTCTGGAGAGGTCAATGCAAAACAAGGTAGCGCCTCACCCGAAGCCAGCTTTGGCAGCCAAGTATTCTGCTGCTCATTGGTACCATAATGAAGCAGCAGCTCCGCAGGGCCTAAACTATTTGGCACCATCACGGTCACTGCAGTAGACAAACTACGGCTGGCTATTTTTGCAACGATGGTGGAGTTTGCCTGAGCACTAAACTCTCGGCCACCAAAAGCCTTTGGAATAATAAAAGCAAAAAAGCCCTTTTCTTTCAAAAATTGCCAAACTTCTGTAGGCAAGTCTTGAGCCTCAGATATTTTTTCTTCATCAAGCATCTTTAACAGCGTATGTAGTTCGTTATCTATAAACGCCTGTTCTTCATCGCTCAGCTTTGGTTTATCATTACTTAACCACTTTCGCCAATTCGGCTTACCCGAAAACAACGCGCCATCCCACCAGATACTCCCTGCTTCCATCGCTTCTCGCTCGGTTTGGGAAAGTTCAGGTAATGATGTTTTGAAATAATTAAAGAGCGGTTTAGTGATCAACTTAACCCTAATATCACGGACACAAAATACTACCACTATGGCCAATATCACCAATAAAACTAAAGTCATATGCACTCCTTTTTGCAGGCTTCAAATACGGCCTTTTGATACAATTGACTGCCTTAATTATGGTTAATAATCACACTAACTCAACTTTTATCTGTACTCGCACCTCTTTGTTTGTCCATCGCAAAATTGTCGTTTTAAAGTCGTCCTGCTATTATTCTCGCCACCACAGCAAAAAACGATGCTTTGCTGCGCGAAAAAGCCGCACTCAATACGATTAGTTGTTCATACGACTAATACTAATTGGATTAATTTACTTGCTGATTTTTAGCAATTAACCCAATTAGTGTAGCTGGCTATAGATACTAAAATGCCGTCTAGTGTTAAGTCGGCTCGTGTATTAATTAAAACAACAAGTGAACCCTATGAAACCAAGATTTAAGTTAAGTGTTGGCGCACTCATTGTTGCCAGTACTTTTGCACTCTCTGCCTGTCAATCCACTGAAACTACAAATAAAGCGTTATCAGAAGCCGACGCAGTTGCATTTTTAGATAAGGCGTCAGAACAGCTGGTTGACCTTAACTTCCGCTCTAGCCGCTCAGCTTGGATTTATGCGAACTTTATTACTCACGACACCGCTTCACTTGCTGCGGACGTGAATGAGGAATACACCGCTGCGCTTGTAGAACTTGCAAACCAGGCAGCACAATTTGATGGCTTGGCGTTAAGCGAAGATACCCGCCGTAAGCTTGATAAATTGAAGCTAAACCTCACACTACCAGCACCAAAAGATGCTGACAAAACAGCGGAACTTGCAAAGCTCACAGCAGAGCTTGATGGTATGTACGGCAAGGGCAAATACTGTAAAGATGATGGCACTTGCCTAAGCCTTGGCGACATGACGGCTAAGATGGCGAATAGTCGCGACTATGAAGAGCTTTTAGACATCTGGCAAGGTTGGCGTGAAATGTCAAAACCGATGCGTCCACTCTATGAAAAGCAAGTGGTACTTACCAACGAAGGCGCTAATGAGCTAGGCTACGCAGACACAGGTGCCATGTGGCGCAGTAAATACGACATGCCAGCGGACGACTTTGCAAAAGAACTTGACCGTACTTGGAACCAAGTAAAACCGCTATACGATTCGCTTCATTGTCATGTTAGAGCCAAGCTTGGTGAGAAATATGGCGAAGATAAAGTGCCTCAAGATCAGCCAATTCCTGCACACTTGCTTGGCAATATGTGGGCACAAAGCTGGGGCAATATCTATGACCTAGTCGCGCCAGAAAACGCAGATCCGGGTTATGATGTAACGGCGCTACTGGCTAAACACAATTACGACGAAATCAAAATGGTAAAAGGTGCAGAAAAGTTCTTCACCTCTATGGGTTTTGCCCCATTACCTGAAACTTTCTACGAACGTTCTTTATTTATTAAACCACAAGACCGCGACGTACAATGTCATGCATCAGCTTGGAACTTAGATGCCAAAGACGACCTACGCATCAAAATGTGTATCCAACGTACAGGTGAAGAGTTCTCTGTTATCCACCACGAACTAGGCCATAATTACTATCAACGCGCTTACAATCAGCAGCCTGTATATTACCAAGAAAGCGCCAACGATGGCTTCCACGAAGCTATCGGCGACACTATCGCGCTATCTGTAACACCTGGCTACTTAAAGCAAATTGGCTTGTTGGATAACGTACCGGATGAGTCAAAAGATATCGGGCTATTGATGAAGATGGCACTCGATAAAGTTGCATTCATTCCATTTGGTCTACTCGTCGACCAATGGCGCTGGAAAGTATTCTCTGGTGAGATTTCTCCAGCAGAGTACAACCAAGCGTGGTGGGAATTAAGAGAGAAGTATCAAGGTGTTAAAGCACCAGTTTCACGTACCGAAAGTGACTTTGACCCAGGTGCAAAATACCACGTACCAGGTAATGTACCTTACACTCGTTACTTCTTAGCGCATATTTTACAGTTCCAGTTCCACAAATCACTTTGTGAAATTGCTGGCAGCAAAGAAGCCATTCACCGCTGTTCTGTTTACAACTCGAAAGCAGCTGGTGAACGTCTAAATGCCATGCTTGAAATGGGTAGCAGCAAACCTTGGCAACAAGCACTTAAAACGCTAACAGGTAAAGATGAAATGGATGCAACAGCAGTACTTGACTACTTTGCACCATTGCAAAAATACCTAGATGAGCAAAATAAAGGCCGTAATTGCGGCTGGTAATTGCTAGCAAATACAGACTAAGAAACGGGCACACTTAATCGTGCCCGTTTTTATTGGTTTAATTTTGTTACAGTTCAGTAACTTCCTTTTTTAGCGCCAATCATATACGCTCAAATCAAAGTCAGTCTACCGCTCTAGTAGTGAAAGTCTGTGTTGTCACTTGCAAGGATCCTTATGAATATAAAAAGAATTGGCTTAATAGCCATCTTTGAATTGCAACGCTTGTTTGCAACGAAGCGCGGATGGATAGCCATCGCCGCATTTGTTTTGGTTTGGTATGCCATTTTGCGCTACGCCATTGCAGAAGCGGTATCCATTGTCAGCGACCCCAACTTCAAAAATATGATCCAGAGTTTTTCCGGCGCCGTTGGTATGCATCGTATTGCCCAGTGGCCCGAAATGGAACTTGCATTGTACTTAGTTTGGTCAATCTTCTTGTTTCCTCTTTTTGTGATCTTTTCAAGTGCAGATCAAACCGTAGAAGATAGAACTCGCGGCACACTGAGATTTCTAACCCTACGCACATCTCGGGCTGAAATTGTTGTTGGCCGCTTTGTTGGGCAGGTATTCAATACATTGTTGCTCATAGCCATTTCTGCCCTCGGCGCTTGGATATTGATGGTGGTGCGCGACCCAAGCTTATGGCTCACAGGGCTTACCCGAGCAACATTAATTGTTTTAGAGCTAACGCTTATTACTGCACCTTTTATTGCCCTGATGTCTGTGGCTAATCACTTTGCTAACTCAAGCAAAATGAGCATGATTTACGCGATTTTGACCTACTTAACGCTCGCCACTTTGGTCGCTTTTGCACTTGAGTATAGCCCTTACGCAGAGTACCTTTTTTATCTATTTCCTGGGTTCCAAGGCTCAGAAACCATCGCACAGAATATCAACCTCACTCGCTTTGCCACACCGGTGCTACATAGCTTCGTGTTAATTGCAATTAGTTGTGAACTATTAAGAAGGCGCGCGCTATGAGTTGCATTATTGAAGTTAATAATTTAGTGAAAGCATATGGACGAAAGCGCGCACTAGACAACGTATCTTTTATCCTAAACGCAGGTTCTCCCATTGCGCTTGTCGGCCCAAATGGTGCGGGTAAAACCACTCTTTTTAGCACGCTTTGCGGGTATCTAAATGCAGATGCTGGCAGTGTTCAAATTTTGAGCCACAAACCTGGCAGCGCTGCACTTTTCGGTCGCCTTGCCGCACTTCCACAGGATGCTCAGCTTGATCCAAGGTTTTCTGTCAGTAATCAGCTACGTTTATATGGACAGCTTCAAGGTTTAGATGCGAAAGCGGCCGAAAGTGAAACACACAGAGTGCTTGAGCTTGTCGACCTCAAAGATTGCTATCACGCCAAGCCTCATGAGTTATCTCATGGCATGCGAAAACGTATCTGTATTGCCCAAACGCTACTTTCACAACCTGAAATTGTACTGCTTGATGAAGCCACGGCTGGATTAGATCCCGTGAATGCTCGTGAGATCAGAAATCTCGTAAAAAGGCTTCAATCTGAAACGACCTTTATTTTGAGTTCACACGATTTAGTCGAACTCGATGATTTATGCGATCAGGTATTACATTTGCAGCATGGTAAATTAACCGCTGTTGACCGTATTCAAGAAGCAGAGCTTGCCACGCTGACAGTAAAACTTAAAGAGTCTGGCACCAGTAGTCATATAGCGCTTTTGAAAACCTTACAAGGTGTTGAAGAGGTGACAGTAAATGCCAGTGGCGCCCTGCTTATTGAGTATCGTAGCGGCCAACAGGTGGATATTGACGTACTCCGACTTTGCCGTGAACAGGGTTGGCGTTACAAGTCGTTAGTTAACGGTAAAACACTAGAAGATGAACTGTTCGGCTAGCACATGGTTAGTTTCGTAAATTAAAAAAAGCCTGCATCTTACAGGCTTTCTTAAATGATTTATAACTTCGCCAGAAGCAAAGAGCCAGGTCGAGGTAAGCGAGGTAATATTGCCGGCGTTTTCGCATAATGTGCTGGCAAACGCTCTTTCAGCTCGTTCACCTTTGTCTGGTTATTCAGTTTTTCGTATACATAGTATCTTAGGATATCTTGATATGCTTGATTTTCAGCACTGGTTACAACATCACCGTTTAATACAGCTAATGCTTTATCGTAGTCTGCCATTTCAATGTAGGCGCGCGCCAAATCAGTAGCGCTACCGATTTGAAAGCGACTTTGCATTTTTTCAGATAGACTCTCTAGTTGCTCTGCTGCCTTCTGATGTTGCCCGAGGTGCATATAAGCTGATGCCAATCTGTTTTTTAAAAATGGCGGTTGAGTAGAGCCTTCAGGAAACCAATTATTGTAAGCGGTCAAGATTGCTTCGTATTGACCTAGCTTATGATAGGTTTGGTCGAGCAAGGTAAAGCTTTTTACTTTTATATCCAGCTCTTCAAAACCATTTAACGAACCGCGGTTACTATGCCAATTTAAAATGTGTGAAACCGCTGCTTTAAGCTGTGTTTCATCATTCGATTTCGCTCCTTTCGCCCCAGCGAGTAGCTCCCTCAATTGCTGTTGATATCGTGCTGACTTTTCACTCTTTTGTTTACTCGCTCCTTGTGTTACCTGCTTTTCAGAGACAATTTGGTTAGCAGCTAAGGCACTACAAGACAGTGCTACCGTGATAATCATTAAATGGGATAATTTCATTTTCTTTTCCTTGTTTAGTGTTTTAACTCTTTGCATATTGAAACTTTTCGAGTGAGATACGGCTAATACTGAATGACCTAATGATGCATGTTTATAGCGGTATTGATGTTCGGACAACAGTAAGCTGGCCAAATCGTATCTATATTTATCACTCAGTTTTTCCATACAGCTTTCGTCGCAGCTGAGTTCGATTTGTTGTCGCGCCAAATTTGCTAACAACAAACAGAATGGATTCCAAAAGAAGACGCTTTCAGTCGCACATATTAGCCATAACCAATATGTGTCCTTATGCTTTATATGCGTTAACTCATGCTCAATCACGGATTCGAGTTCTGGTCGACCTTTCATCTTAAAATCTAACCAAATGGTTTGCTGTAATGGGCCTGTCGTAATTGCTGGGGTACTCAATTCTGTAAATTTTACGGTGCAAAACGAGTGTAGATATTGATGCTCCTCACTGATGTAGGCACCTTTTTCTATGCCACTTAGTAACCTTTTATACGACCACACTCTCGCTAAAAATAGTCCTCCACCTACCACTGTTAGAAATACAAACAAATTTGAAAACACTTGGTTTATGGTATAGCCAGAAAGCCAGTTTGATTCGGTGTGCAAAGTGGTTTGCTTGATGCTGTTCGGTGGAGTTGACCCTGAGTCTGAAATAGAACTCACCTCAATAGTGTAAAGCTCCAGATCTATTAAAAAAGGCGGTGGGGAAAGTTGCTGCCATGGAATTAGCCAACTCAATAACCCTACTACCAACACGTAAAAGCGCGTTCGTGCAGGCGCAGTTTTCAGAAAATAGCAGCTAGTCAAGCTAAACATGCTGAGCAAGCTTGCGGTGAGTAAGTAATCAAACATTAGTCGTTCTCTTTCTTCTGTTTTTTGCTCTTAAGTAGGTTTTGTAAATACTCAATATCATCATCGTCTAAACTCTCTTCTTTAATGAAATGAGCTATCAGGCTGCGTGAACTACCTTTAAAAAAGCGATCCATAAAACGCGGTGTTGCCTGCTGTGAAAGCGCTTGCTGAGTCACTTTTGCTTGATAGACAATTGACCTCCCCTGCTGACCACAGCGCTCGACTGCACCTTTTTGCTCTAGTCGATCTACGATTGTTTTGACTGTGTTATAAGCCACTTTTTTTGTTCTTGTATCATCTGCAAGAAGATATTTATGAAGCTCACTGGCAGTACATGCATTTTCTTGCCAAAGTAACTTCATCACGTCTAATTCAAATTCACTTAGTTTCACTTATCACCTCTATCACTACATTTGTAGTTTTTAACCACTACAAATGTAGTGGTTGGTATCCATGAAGTCAACTAGAAATTTTTGGTGGGACACAGAAGGTGAAACCTTTACATGAAAGCTGTAGTACCTTGAAGGAAAGTGAAGACTGTGTAACAACTCCCCCAAGGAGCAGCGTAAAATAGCGATGAAGGAGCGCGAGCTTGCTATTTTTCGTTCCTTGGTTCAAGCCTTTATATGGATAATAACAGTTCAAATTAGGGTAAAGTGAGACTCAAGTTTTAGCTACAACTAAAGCTCTCGATGTTGTAGTTCTATTGATCGCTGACACCCACCACTAATGATGATGGATGCTGACACCCACCGATAATGTATTAAAGCGTTTGTATAGTATAGATTACCCGTGGTGTCGACGGATGCGCGTAACTAAGCCCTCTTTGTTAAACTCAAGTGAAACAATATTGGTTTTACTATACTCAATAGTTTTATCTAAATGAGCAGGTTTTACTTTTCCTGATTCGGTCATTTTTACAATCACGACATTAGCGCCAACCATTACCTCATTTATTTCTATTGAACTATGGATGATTTCATCTTTTAATTTATTAATCATATCCTCTCGAAGTTTAGATTTATCTGTATAAGTAAATTTAAATTTGACGTGTTCATCGATAAAGTCGTCAGAAAGCAATGAGATATAGTTTTCTATCTCTTTAATTGTTGAATTGGGTTGTTGACGCGCATTTTTTGCCGCTACAAATACTTTTGCTTTCTCAATTAGTTGCTCTGATGTGAAATTATCGTGTGCACTACTAGAAAACGAAAAAAGAAAACAAAATAACACTAATATAAATTTATTCACGGATCTTTCCTGATATACCTAGGCATATTGACTCCCACATGGCACTTGTCTCCACTTCTTCGTGGGTTAGCTTAAAGCCAATGCCATAATTAGTTTGTCAAATAATTAAACAGCAGAGGCTAACATGAAAAAACATAACATATTTTTCATTGGCTTAGGTATTTATAAAGAGCTTGTTAAAGTCGCTTAACGAGGCGCCCAACCCGTTCATTTTGGTCAAGAAGCCAAATCGCTGACACCCACCACTGCGCGCAAATCGCTGATGCGCGCAAATCGCTGACACCCACCACTAATTTGCACCTTCCTAAGATTCCGCCTACGCTTTAATTCTGCACTCAAAGGATTGAGGAAACCAAACTATGGCTACTGCCCGTAAAAAACAAATTAGTTTAACCGACACCAAATACTACCACTGTATCTCCCGTTGCGTGAGGCGCGCCTTTCTGTGCGGTGAAGATAAA
>NZ_PNDS01000100.1 GCF_005886535.1 Pseudoalteromonas sp. S2755 | reverse complement strand
TGGGTGACTGCGTACCTTTTGTATAATGGGTCAGCGACTTATATTCTGTAGCGAGGTTAACCATTTAGGGGAGCCGTAGCGAAAGCGAGTCTTAACTGGGCGCTTAAGTTGCAGGGTATAGACCCGAAACCCGGTGATCTAGCCATGGGCAGGTTGAAGGTTGAGTAACATCAACTGGAGGACCGAACCCACTAACGTTGAAAAGTTAGGGGATGACCTGTGGCTAGGAGTGAAAGGCTAATCAAACCGGGAGATAGCTGGTTCTCCCCGAAATCTATTTAGGTAGAGCCTCGGACGAATACTTACGGGGGTAGAGCACTGTTAAGGCTAGGGGGTCATCCCGACTTACCAACCCTTTGCAAACTCCGAATACCGTAAAGTACTATCCGGGAGACACACGGCGGGTGCTAACGTCCGTCGTGGAGAGGGAAACAACCCAGACCGTCAGCTAAGGTCCCAAAGTGTATGTTAAGTGGGAAACGATGTGGGAAGGCTAAAACAGCTAGGAGGTTGGCTTAGAAGCAGCCACCCTTTAAAGAAAGCGTAATAGCTCACTAGTCGAGTCGGCCTGCGCGGAAGATGTAACGGGGCTAAACATACCACCGAAGCTACGGCTGCGAATTTATTCGCGGGGTAGGGGAGCG
>NZ_PNDS01000099.1 GCF_005886535.1 Pseudoalteromonas sp. S2755 | reverse complement strand
CGAGTCCCGTCCACTCCGCCAGTTTGCATTTTCTTCTAAGCAAGCTTCATTGATCAAAATCAAATAGCTCATTTTCTTTAGTCTTTCCCTTGTCATCATTGTCAAGTAACTCATTTTTCAACATAAGCTTATAATAATGTCGATATAATTTTGCTTGTTGTGGCAAAGTGGTAGTTCAGTTGGTTAGCTGTTGCCTTAGAGAAAGCGGCCTGTCACGCCGGGGTTGCGGCGGCTCGACGCTTCGATTTGGGTCCCGACCACTGGGCCAGTTTGCATTTTCTCTTCTTAGTAGACTTCCTTAGCAAAATAGAAAAGCCCATTTACGTTAGTCTTCCTTTTGTCATCACAATCAAGTAACTTATATTTTCAATATAAGCTTATAATAATGTCGGCATAACTTTGCTCGTTGCAGCAAAGTGGTAGTGCAGTTGGTTAGCTGTTGCTTAAGTAGATAGCACTTAGCTAAGCCAAAAGACGATTATCTACGCGCCACACTCATTGTTTTACGTCTCAGTTCTCGTCGCCTTT
>NZ_PNDS01000010.1 GCF_005886535.1 Pseudoalteromonas sp. S2755 | reverse complement strand
CCAGCCCGTTTTAGCGCTACCTGCGTTGAATTCACTTCCAATAGCCAGCTATTGGTGCGTAAATTCGCCTAGCTATCCCCAAAACTCTCTGGCTAGACAAGGAAATAATTTAATATGATTTTAAAAATAATGAGTTAGCTCATTTCTTATCCAAACCTCAGGTTAAAAAGATGGAGAACAACTCACATTTGACCGTGTACTACAAACAGTAAGTGCCATTCTTAAGGTGATCACTATTCCATTAAGTGTTGATATTGAGGCAGGCTACAGCGCGGATCAAAATCAGATCATCAACCATATTATCCAATTGGCCGACCTTGGCGTTGCAGGTATCAATATTGAAGACAAGCCCAGTCACCAGAACAGCTTACGCGATATAAAGGCACACCAAGCGTTATTGCAGGCAATCAAACAAGCTTTACGTCATGGCGGTTGCGATCTTTGCTTACAACCACAGTGGACTGAAGCGGCGCTGCATGAGCGTGCACTCGCCTATCAAGCAGCAGGTTGCGATGGCTTTTTTATTCCCGGTTTAACCAACACCACCATGATAAAACACCTAACAGCCCTGCTTTCAATTCCAGTTAATGTGATGCTGTTGCCCGGATTTAGTGATAAACAGGCGTTAGCAGAGTTAGGAGTCAAACGTATCTCATCGGGTAATGCTCTCAGCGATCATCTGATTGCACTACAAGAATCAGCCACCAGAAGGCTGCTCGAAGAACATGTTGTAGACTTCTTATTTGAACAATCAGTCCGCACAACTTGGCTGTCAAACTAAATTAATCCCAAGATCTGACCGTTTTTTTAGATTCTTTTATTATATGGATCTAACTATATAGATCTAAAAGTCTGGATCGACTTCCAGCTTTTAGATCGTTATCCACAACACCTCATCCACAACCTCAAAATTTGTTCAAAAGCAGCGGAGATCTTACCGTTTCAAACATGCGCCTTGGCTTAAAAAAGTATTTTTAGGCTCAGCTATCCCATAGATTATCCACAAATAAATCACCGAGTTAAACTTAGGAATATTTTATTTTCTGCTTTCATTTCATATAGATAAGTAAAAACACTAAAAATTACACACTATTTGTGCAAATATTTTTATCCAATAACCTCAAAGCCCTCTTTACATATTCACGTTAAACGCTAAGATGGCGCGCAATACGACTTAGGTGAGGGTAACAATGCAAAATTTAGATCTTATTGTAGGCAGCCAAATGGGATCAGCAGAATACGTTGCTGAACAGCTTATGGAATCGCTTGAATCTCAAGGTTATACCGTGAATTTGCATGAAAAACCCGAGCTTGAAGCTTGTCAACAAGCACTGTGGCTGGTGGTGACATCAACCTATGGGGCCGGTGACTATCCAGAAAACTTATTACCTTTTATATCAGCGTTAAACGCGAGCTCGGATCTAAGCCAGTTACGCTTTGCGGTTGTGGGAATTGGTGATTCAAGTTATGACACCTTTAATCATGCAGCTATTAATCTTGCTGATCTACTTAAAGAAAAAGGTGCGACACAGTTGTTAGACATTGAAAAGATCGATGTTTTACACCCAGATCTACCAGAAGATACCGCTATTGCTTGGTTACCTAAGTTTGTTGAATGTGTCGCTTAACGCTGCAACATTGAAATACACAGAAGTTATTCACAAATTCAGTCTATTTTAGATCGTATTGTGGATAACCTATGATCTAACTGCTGATCTACGCTTACTTATCCATTGGATAAAATAATTCAGATCTCGCCATGTGAATAAAGTGGCAAGTTGATCAAAGGTTTTAAGCCCGTTGATCCGATCTAATTCACACCAATTGATCTTAGTTAAGCAGTTGGATCTAAACAGGAATACAAAACTATTCACAGATCAAAGGATCAGTAGTAGTAAGATCAATAAAGATCTTTAAAAAGATCCTTATATATTTTAAGTGATCTCTTTTTTGCGTTGTGCAAAGTTTAACCATTTCACTTCTGGTTAATTCTAGGTAGAATACGCATCCTTTCTAAATTTGCTCGGTTGTTTTAAGTAGGATCCCGTAAATGATTTATCATGAACATTTTGATGTCATCGTTGTTGGTGGTGGACACGCAGGCACTGAAGCTGCACTTGCAGCTGCACGTATGGGTATGAATACCTTATTGTTAACACACAATATGGATACCTTAGGCCAAATGTCGTGTAATCCAGCTATTGGTGGGATTGGTAAAGGTCATTTGGTTAAAGAGATCGATGCGCTTGGTGGTGCAATGGCCAAAGCAATCGACAAAGGTGGGATCCAATTTAGAACGCTTAATTCATCGAAAGGCCCAGCGGTACGAGCGACTCGTGCTCAGGCAGATCGCGCATTGTATAAAGCTGCGATCCAAGACATTTTGCAACATCAAGAAAACTTAAAGATCTTCCAACAATCTTGTGATGATCTGATTGTTGAAGGCGATCAGGTCAAAGGTGTCGTAACTCAAATGGGTTTACGCTTTAGTGCTTCTTCAGTGGTGCTAACGGTTGGTACTTTCTTGGGTGGCCAGATCCATATTGGTTTAGAAAACTTTAAAGGCGGCCGTGCTGGCGATCCTCCTTCTATCGCTTTAGCTGAGCGTTTACGGGAAATGCCGTTTCGAGTTGATCGCCTAAAAACGGGTACACCACCACGTATCGATGCAAGAACGGTAGATTTTTCAGTGATGCAAGAGCAACCAGGCGATACCCCTA
Organism: Pseudoalteromonas sp. S2755; assembly: GCF_005886535.1. Lineage (GTDB taxonomy): Bacteria > Pseudomonadota > Gammaproteobacteria > Enterobacterales > Alteromonadaceae > Pseudoalteromonas. The sequence goes on along the minus strand of NZ_PNDS01000010.1, from coordinate 63,567 downwards.
CTCCGGTTTTCTCGTTTATGGGCAAAGTGTCTGATCATCCAAAACAGATCCCTTGTTATATCACCTATACCAATGAAAAAACCCATGATGTGATCCGCAAGAACTTACATCGTTCGCCGATGTATGCTGGCGTGATTGAGGGGATTGGTCCACGTTACTGCCCTTCAATTGAAGATAAAATTGTGCGTTTTGCTGATAAAGAAAAGCATCAGATCTTCGTAGAACCTGAAGGTTTAACATCATACGAGCTATATCCTAATGGTATCTCCACCAGCTTACCATTTGATATCCAACTGGAGATCGTGCGTTCTATTAAAGGCTTTGAGAATGCGCATATTTGTCGTCCTGGCTATGCAATTGAGTATGACTTCTTCGATCCTAGAGACCTAAAGCAATCATTAGAAACTAAGTTTATCAATGGCTTATTCTTCGCAGGTCAAATAAACGGTACAACCGGTTATGAAGAAGCTGGCGCACAAGGGTTGATTGCGGGTATGAACGCAGCTCTTCAAGTTCAAGGCCGTGAAGCATGGACACCGCGCCGTGATGAAGCTTATGCTGGCGTGTTGATTGACGACTTAGCAACTTTGGGTACAAAAGAACCTTATCGTATGTTTACCTCTCGTGCTGAATACCGTTTGTTACTGCGTGAAGACAATGCGGATTTACGTTTAACGGAAAAAGGTCGCGAATTAGGTTTAGTTGACGATGAACGCTGGGCTGCATACAACGATAAACTTGAAATTATGGAGCAAGAAGCACAGCGTCTGCGCAATACTTGGATCCATAAAGATCACCCTGCACTTGAAGCGGTAAACGAACTGCTGAAAAAGCCACTAGTACGCGAAGCCAGTCTTGAAGATCTGATCCGCCGTCCAGAGGTGAATTATCACGACCTGATGGCAATTGAAGGGTTAGGATCTGAGTTTGATAATATTCCAGCCCTTGAGCAGGTTGAGATCCAAACTAAGTACGCCGGTTACATTGCGCGTCAACAAGATGAGATTAATAAGCAGCTTCGTCATGAAGAGACATTACTGCCTGCTGAGTTTGATTATGGCCAGGTAAGCGGCCTGTCAAATGAGGTTGTGGCAAAGCTAAGTGATGCTCGTCCACAAACGATTGGCCAAGCTTCACGTATTTCTGGTATCACCCCTGCTGCTATTTCGCTATTATTAGTGTATCTGAAAAAGCAAGGGCTATTACGTAAGTCGGCGTAATAGCAGTGGAACACTGTGTTATTAGAACAATTGAATGAATTACTCGCTGACACCTCAATTGAGCTCAGCGAACAACAAAAGCAGCAGTTGGTCGAATATGTCCAGCTGCTGGATAAATGGAACAAAGCCTACAACCTCACATCCGTTCGCGACCCTAAAGAAATGATGGTAAAACACATCATGGATTCTTTGGTTGTTGCGCCACACCTAACGGGCAGTAACTATATTGATGTTGGCACCGGACCGGGTTTACCGGGTATGGTTTTAGCGATAGCTAGACCGGACATCAATTTTGTTCTTCTTGATAGCCTTGGTAAAAGAGTTCGATTTTTAATGCAGGTAAAACATGGGCTTGGCATTGAGAATGTAACCCCTGTGCAGTCTCGAGTTGAAGAATATCAGCCAAGTGTTAAATTAGACGGTGTACTCAGCCGTGCTTTTGCATCACTACAAGATATGATCCAGTGGTGTTCACATTTAATCGATAACCAAGGTGTATTCTTAGCACTGAAGGGTCAATACCCTGCGGATGAGCTAAAACACCTACCAAACGGCGTGAGTTTATCGCAAGATATTAGTTTAGTGGTGCCCAAGCTTGAAGGTGAGCGCCATTTAATCATTCTTTCTAAAGATTAATTGTCGAGGACAATGTGGCAAGAGTCATTGCAATAGCAAACCAAAAAGGTGGTGTTGGTAAAACAACCACTGCGGTGAATTTAGCCGCGTCCATGGCGGCGACTAAACGTAAAGTTCTGTTGATCGATCTCGATCCCCAAGGCAATGCAACCATGGGCAGTGGCGTCGATAAATACGCCGATGTCGCTACGGTCTATGATCTGTTGATCGAAGAAGCGCCAATGGATCAAGTGATCACCACAGAAACCAGTGGTGAATATCATTTGATCGCAGCCAATGGAGATGTAACCGCGGCAGAAGTCAAACTGATGGAGTTGTTTGCGCGTGAAGTGAGACTACGCAACGCCCTTGAGACGATAAAAGATAAATATGAGTATATATTCATCGACTGTCCACCTTCATTAAATATGCTAACGGTAAATGCCATGGCTGCCGCCGATGCGGTTTTAGTTCCGATGCAGTGTGAATATTATGCACTGGAGGGGTTAACGGCTTTAATGGACACCATTACCCAACTCGGTAAGTTGGTGAATCCAGGATTGCAAATTGAAGGCATTTTACGCACTATGTATGACCCGCGTAATCGTTTAGCTAACGACGTATCTGAGCAGTTAAAACAACACTTTGGCGATAAAGTGTACCGGACTGTGATCCCTCGTAATGTTCGGTTAGCGGAGGCGCCAAGTTTTGGAGCGCCTGCGATGTATTATGATAGAGCATCAAGCGGTGCGAAAGCTTATCTAGCGCTAGCGGGTGAAATGCTAAGGCGCAAAGAAAAACAAGCCGCTGCGGTTGCCTAAGAGGATAAAAAGAACATGTCGGTTAAAAAACGTGGTTTAGGCCGAGGGTTGGATGCCCTACTCAGCTCAGCTAAACCTAATCCAAGTGCTGCGGCACCTGTGCCTAATCAAGAAGAAGTAGTTGCGACTGTCAGTGAAGCGCCTGCTGAAGCGCCTGCTGAATCGGCGGTTGAACAAGAGTTACAACGATTACCTATTGAGTGGCTGAAGCCGGGTAAATATCAGCCGCGTAAAGATATGTCTGAACAAGCACTTGAGGAGCTGGCCAGTTCGATCCGTTCACAGGGGATTTTACAGCCTATTGTGGTGCGTAAAGTTGCCACGCAAAGCTTTGAAATTATTGCCGGTGAAAGACGTTGGCGTGCGGCACAGTTGGCAAAGCAAGATACCGTTCCTTGTTTAATCAAAGACGTGCCGGATGAAGCGGCTGTTGCGATTGCGCTTATTGAAAACATTCAGCGTGAAGACCTCAATGCAATGGAAGAAGCAATTGCTCTAGATCGCTTGCTAAATGAATTTGAACTCACGCATCAGCAAGTTGCCGATGCGGTGGGTAAATCGCGTACGACGGTCACCAATTTACTTCGTCTCAACAATCTCAACGATGATGTAAAAATCTTGTTAGAGCATGGCGACATAGAAATGGGCCATGCTCGTTGTTTACTTGCCCTAACTGGGGAGGCGCAATCTGAAGCGGCAAGAACCGCTGTGGCCAAAGGGTTAACCGTAAGAGAAACTGAAAAACTGGTTCGTACCATTTTAGAGCCTGTTGAGAAAAAAGAAGCGAAGCAAAAGGATCCTGATGTGAAGCTACTTGAACAGCAATTACAGGAAAACTTAGGCGCAAAAGTTGAGATCAATTACAACCAAAAAGGCAAAGGTAAACTGGTTATTTCCTACGCTAGCTTGGATGAGCTTGATGGTATTTTGGGGCGTATTAACCCTGAAATGAATGAAGCTGACTAACTATAAACTTAACTACTTGTCTAATACGTGAATGCGGTGCTTTATTTTGCGCCGCTATTTCCTTACCGATATGCTGCGAAATATCGAGAATACTAATAACTTTGATGGAAAAGTAGCCACTCTTGCATAGGCTTTAATTTAAGCTTTCCTCCCTAACAAATTTTGACCTATTTGGCGTCCAAAAAGCGTCACATTTCGTCTCGTCAAGTTGCAAATTAAGCAGAAACAAGTATAATTTCGCCAGTTTTCATACCCTGATAAAATTTAACGCCATTAAGGTTAATATAAAGTGACTCATTCGTTAGCCCGCCCATACAGGCGAGCCGCATTACAAGGTGTTTTGATTCAGGGTATCGTAGCATTAGTCGCTGCAGTAATCGTTTTTATAGGTTGGGGAGTACAAGCCGGAGTTTCAGCATTCGCTGGCGGTGCTGTGTTGGTACTCCCTAATTTTGTATTTGCTGCTTACGCCTTTCGATTTATGGGTGCGAGCAAAGCAAATCAAGTATATTCCTCGATAAAACGAGGAAATGGATTAAAATTTTTGCTAACTGTTGTGCTCTTTGCACTGATTTTTAAGCATTTTTCAGTAATGATGCTGCCTTTTTTTGGCGCGTATATGCTCGTGATGCTGACACAATGGTTGGTCCTGATTTTTTTTAATCATTAACTTTTGGGATAAAACATGGCTGCAGAAGAAGTTACTCTATCAAGCCATATTCAGCACCACTTGACCAATGCCAAGATGTGCTCGACCGATGCCGGTCTTGCCTTCAACAAAGCATGTGCGGATAGTGGTTTCTGGACATGGCATGTAGATACCCTCGCATGGTCAATCGGTTTAGGTCTGATATTTTTATGGATCTTCCGAAGTGCCGCTAAAAAATCCACTATAGGTGTTCCTGGTAAATTCCAGTGCTTTATCGAAATGGTTGTTGAGTTCGTTGGTGCCAACGTACGTGACACATATCACGGTAACAGCAAGTTAGTTGCACCTTTAGCCCTAACGATCTTCGTTTGGGTATTCCTAATGAACTTGATGGACTTAGTTCCAGTTGACTTCCTACCTGCATTCGCTGGCTTTGTTGGTGAACAAGCATTTGGTATGGATCCACACGATGTGTACATGAAGATTGTACCTACAACAGATTTAAACATGACAGCGGCACTGGCGCTAGGCGTGTTTATTCTGATGATCGGTTATTCTATTAAAATCAAAGGCATCGGTGGCTTTATTGCAGAATTAACATTGCACCCATTTAGCTCTAAAAACAAACTAATGATGGCTGTGTTGATCCCGTTTAACTTACTACTTGAAACAATCGCATTGGTTGCTAAGCCGTTCTCGCTAGCACTACGTTTGTTCGGTAACTTATACGCAGGTGAGATGATCTTCATCCTTATCGGTGCAATTGGTTTGATGCAGTTACCACTGCACTTCGTGTGGGCAGTATTCCACATTATGGTAATCGTGCTGCAAGCATTCGTATTTATGATGCTGACTATCGTTTACCTCAGCATGGCTAGTACAGAGAGTCACTAATTAGCTGAATAATAAAGATTTTTACAACTTAAATTTAAACTTAAACTTTAATTTACTATTAAAACTTTGGAGATAAAAATGGAAATCGCAGTTGCTATTAAACTTATCGCTGTTGCACTACTAATCGGTTTTGGTGCTATCGGTACTGCACTAGGCTTCGGTAACATGGGTGGTAAGTTCCTAGAAGCATGTGCTCGTCAGCCTGAGCTTGCGCCTTCACTACAAGTTAAAATGTTCATCCTAGCTGGTCTTATCGATGCCGTTGCAATGATCGGTGTAGGTATCGCTATGTACATGTTGTTCGCTCTTTAATATTGCAAAATACCTGAAACGAACAACTGTCAAGTAAGGAGGAGCGGTCGTGAACTTAAACGCCACTCTAATAGGTGAATTAATCGCATTTGTGGTCTTCGTATGGTTCTGTATGAAGTTCGTATGGCCACCACTAAATGGTGCGATTGAAGCTCGCCAAAAGAAAATTGAAGATGGTTTAGCAGCATCTGATGAAGCTGAAAAAGAACTTGAGCGCGTACGTGCACAAGGCGCTGAACAGCTGAAAGAAGCGAAAGCACAAGCGGCTGAAATCATCGAACAAGCTAAGAAGCGTGCTGCGCTAATTGTTGACGAAGAGACAACTCGTGGTCAGCAAGAGCGTGAAAAAATCATTGCTCAGGGACACTCTGAAATTGAGTCTGAGCGCAACCGTGTGAAAGAAGAGCTGCGTTCACAAGTCGCTGCACTTTCTATCGCAGGCGCTGAGAAGATTTTAGAGCGTGAAATCAATCAAGCCACACACAGTGACATCGTTGAAAAACTTGTCGCTGAGCTTTAAGCAGGGGGTATGAGCATGTCTGAATTGACTACTATCGCTCGCCCATACGCTAAAGCGGCTTTTGAACTTGCCGTTGAAAAAGGCACAGTTGAAGCTTGGAATGAAATGCTGTTCTTCGCTGGTCAAGTTACCAGCGATGAGCAGGTTCAGGCACTACTAGGTAGCATTGCTACTGAAACACAGCAGTCTGAAATCATTATCAAGTTATGTGCAGAGCAACTCAACGAACAAGGTCAAAACCTTATCAAGCTGATGGCCGAAAATGAGCGTTTAGCTGCCATTCCAGCTGTTGCAGAATTGTTTGCTGAATTTAAAGCAGATTATGACAAAGAAATCGAAGTAGATGTGGTTTCGGCAACAGCGCTTGCGGATGATGCGCAAGCAAAATTGGTCGCGGCACTTGAGAAACGTTTCGCACGCAAAGTTAAGCTGAATTGTAGCATCGACGAAGCCATTGTAAGTGGCCTTGTGATTAAAGCCGGTGACACCGTAATTGACGGTTCTGTTCGCGGCAAATTAGATCGTCTTGCGACGTCGCTACAATCGTAATTGGGAAAAAGAGCATGCAACTTAATTCCACAGAAATTTCTGCACTGATCAAGCAACGCATTGAGCAGTTTGAAGTTGTAAGTGAAGCGCGTAACGAAGGTACTATCGTATCTGTTACCGACGGTATCATCCGCATCCACGGTCTTGCTGACTGTATGCAGGGTGAGATGATCGAGCTTCCTGGCAACCGTTATGCTATCGCACTAAACCTTGAGCGTGACTCAGTAGGTGCTGTAGTAATGGGTCCATACGCTGACCTTAAAGAAGGCGTAAAAGTTAAATCAACAGGTCGTATCCTTGAAGTACCAGTAGGCCGTGGCCTACTAGGTCGTGTTGTTAACACACTTGGTGAGCCAATCGACGGTAAAGGCGCTGTTGATAACGATGGTTTTGAACCAGTTGAAAAAATCGCACCTGGCGTAATCGAGCGTCAATCAGTAGATGAGCCAGTACAAACTGGTTATAAGTCTATCGATGCGATGATCCCAGTTGGTCGTGGTCAGCGTGAGCTTGTGATCGGTGACCGTCAGACTGGTAAAACAGCACTAGCAATCGATGCTATCATCAACCAAAAAGACACAGGCGTTAAGTGTGTGTACGTAGCGGTTGGTCAAAAAGCGTCAACAATTGCTAACGTAGTACGTAAACTAGAAGAGCACGGTGCACTTGCAAACACTATCGTAGTAGTTGCTTCTGCATCAGAATCTGCAGCGCTACAATTCCTAGCGCCGTTCTCTGGTTGTACTATGGGTGAATACTTCCGTGACCGCGGTGAAGATGCACTAATCGTATATGATGATCTGTCTAAGCAAGCTGTTGCTTACCGTCAAATCTCACTACTACTTAAGCGTCCACCAGGTCGTGAAGCATACCCAGGTGACGTATTCTATCTTCACTCACGTCTTCTAGAGCGTGCGTCACGTGTAAACGCTGACTACGTTGAGAAGTTCACAAATGGTGAAGTAAAAGGTAAAACAGGTTCATTGACGGCATTGCCAATCATTGAAACTCAAGGTGGTGACGTTTCTGCATTCGTACCTACCAACGTTATCTCAATCACTGACGGTCAGATCTTCTTGGAAACTGACTTGTTCAACGCAGGTATCCGTCCAGCGGTTAACGCTGGTATCTCGGTATCTCGTGTAGGTGGTGCAGCGCAAACTAAAATCGTTAAGAAACTAGGTGGTGGTATCCGTCTAGCGCTAGCTCAGTACCGTGAACTAGCAGCGTTCTCTCAGTTCGCTTCTGACCTTGACGATGCAACGCGTGCACAGCTTGAACACGGTGAGCGTGTAACAGAGCTAATGAAGCAGAAACAGTACGCACCAATGTCTGTTGCTGATATGTCATTATCGCTATTTGCAGTAGAGAAAGGCTTCTTAAAAGGCATCGAAATCAACAAAATCCTTGATTTTGAAGCAAGCCTAATCGCATTTGCTAAGAGCGAGTACGCAGAGCTAATGGCTCAAATCAATGAAACTGGTAACTACAACGCCGAGATCGAAGCGCAGCTTAAAGAACTTCTAGAGAAGTTCAAATCTACGCAAACTTGGTAATGTGTTATTAAGGTGAGTAGGGTACTACTCACCGAGATTCGGAGAGAGAGTCATGGCCAGCGGAAAAGAGATAAAAAGCAAGATCGGGAGTATCAAGAATACTCAAAAGATCACCAGCGCAATGGAGATGGTTGCCGCTTCTAAAATGAAGAAGGCACAAGAACGCGTAGCGTCTAGTCGTCCATACGCTGAAAACTTACGCAAAGTGATCGGTCGTGTTGCTCAGGCTAATCTTGATTTCACTCACCCGTTCTTACAAGAACGTGAAGTGAAGCGAGTTGGTTATATTGTTATCTCTACTGACCGTGGTCTATGTGGTGGTTTGAACTCAAACGAGTTCAAAAAAGTAGTAAGAGACGCAAAAGCGTGGAAAGACAAAGGGGTTGAGGCGACGTTCGCAGCTCTGGGCAGCAAAGCTGCTGGTTTCTTTAAACGTTTTGGTGGTGAACTAGAAGCCAAGAAGACCGGGTTAGGAGATGCACCTTCGGTTCAGGATGTTATTGGTCCTGTAAAAGTAATGCTGAAAGCATTTGAAGAAGGCAAAATTGACCGCTTATTCGTTGTGTATAACCAATTTGTCAACACAATGAAACAAGAGCCTGTTATCGATCAGTTATTACCTTTGCCAAAAGCTGAAGAAGATGTATCAGCTCACGCTTGGGATTATCTATATGAGCCAAGCCCAGAGGCGATTTTAGAGACACTACTTGTGCGCTTTATTGAGTCTCAGGTCTACCAAGGTGTAGTTGAGAATGCTGCCTCTGAACAAGCTGCCCGTATGGTTGCGATGAAAGCCGCAACTGACAACGCAGGTGGCCTGATTGATGAGCTACAGCTGGTATACAACAAGGCACGTCAAGCCGCAATCACACAAGAGATTAGTGAGATTGTGAGCGGTTCGGCTGCCGTATAACGCTTCGGCAAAGTTTAATAAGAGGAATAGACATGAGTTTAGGTAAGGTCGTCCAAATTATCGGCGCCGTTGTGGACATCGAGTTTCCACAAGACAACGTGCCAGCCGTATATGACGCACTAAAAGTTACAGAAGGCGACTTAGTTGGTTTGACACTAGAAGTGCAACAGCAGCTAGGTGGCGGTGTGGTACGTGGTATCGCACTAGGTAGTACTGACGGTCTACGCCGTGGTACTCCAGTACAAGGTACAGCTGAGCCAATTAAGGTTCCAGTTGGTACCGCAACACTAGGTCGTATCATGAACGTACTTGGTGACGCGATTGATGAAGCAGGTCCTATCGGTGAAGAAGAGCGTTGGTCTATCCACCGTTCAGCACCAACATATGAAGAGCAGAGCAACTCAGTTGAACTTCTAGAGACTGGTATTAAGGTTATCGACCTTGTATGTCCGTTCGCTAAAGGTGGTAAAGTTGGTCTATTCGGTGGTGCGGGTGTAGGTAAAACCGTAAACATGATGGAACTTATCCGTAACATCGCAATCGAGCACAGCGGTTACTCAGTATTCGCAGGTGTTGGTGAGCGTACTCGTGAGGGTAATGACTTCTACCATGAGATGAATGACTCAAACGTACTAGACAAAGTATCGCTAGTATACGGTCAGATGAACGAGCCACCGGGTAACCGTCTACGTGTTGCACTAACTGGTCTTACAATGGCTGAGAAGTTCCGTGACGAAGGTCGTGACGTACTATTCTTCGTAGATAACATCTACCGTTATACACTAGCAGGTACTGAAGTATCAGCACTTCTAGGTCGTATGCCTTCTGCGGTAGGTTACCAGCCTACACTAGCTGAAGAAATGGGTGTTCTACAGGAGCGTATCGCATCAACTAAGACAGGTTCAATCACTTCAATCCAAGCGGTATACGTACCTGCGGATGACTTGACTGACCCATCTCCAGCAACCACGTTTGCTCACTTAGATGCGACAGTAGTACTTTCTCGTGATATCGCGTCTCTTGGTATCTACCCTGCGGTAGATCCTCTAGATTCAACTTCACGTCAGCTTGACCCACAGGTTATCGGTCAAGAGCACTACGACACAGCGCGTGGCGTTCAAACTGTTCTACAGCGTTATAAAGAGCTGAAAGACATCATCGCTATTCTAGGTATGGACGAGCTATCTGACGAAGATAAGCAAGTTGTATCTCGTGCACGTAAAATCCAGCGTTTCCTATCTCAGCCATTCTTCGTTGCTGAGGTATTTACAGGTGCACCTGGTAAATACGTATCTCTTAAAGACACAATCTCTGGCTTTAAGGGTATCTTAAACGGTGATTACGATGATATGCCTGAGCAGGCATTCTACATGGTTGGCTCAATCGACGAAGCAGTTGATAAAGCTAAAAACATGTAATTAGGAGGTTGTTATGGCAATGACAGTACACCTTGACGTAGTAAGTGCAGAGCAGAGTTTATTCTCTGGCGAAGTGGCTACGATTCAAGTGACAGGTAGTGAAGGTGAGCTTGGTATTCACCCAGGCCACGCGCCACTACTGACTGGCCTAAAACCTGGTATGGTACGTTTGGTTAAAGCTGATAGCTCAGAAGAAGTTATCTACGTTGCCGGCGGTACGCTTGAAGTTCAACCACAAACAGTCACCGTTCTTGCGGATGTGGCTATTCGTGCGGATGAAATTGATGAGCAAGCTGCTGAGAGCGCTAAACGTGAAGCGCAGGCGCAATTAGCTTCAGGCACTGCAAGCGAGCTGGATTACCAGCGTGCAGCATTGCAGCTTGAAGAAGCTCTTGCTCAACTACGCCTTCTACGCCAGCTGCGAAAATAAGCAGCCGCCTATCTGGTTATCAAAAACCCACGCATTGCGTGGGTTTTTTTATACTTTACTATAAAGCACATAAAATTAACTTAAATTTAAAATTGAGCACTATTTGTTTACTAATTGAACTATTTCTAGTTCTTTTTTGTGGGTTTTATTTTGTATTTTGGTATTAAAGTACTTGGTTGTAATTTGTCCAATTTGTAAAGTTGATGTTTTTTTTGTTCTTTTTTTATCTGTTTGTAATAAGTAGTTGTTTTCAATGTGTCATTATATAAAATTAAGGAATTAATAATAATTACATTGCGCTCATCATGAATGAAGTAAATTTTCCCAGAAAGGTAAAAGAAGTGAAGTTTGGCGAGTGGACACTAGATCCGCGACGTCAATGCATATCCGATGGGGAAGTCGAGCGTGAATTAGAGCCTCTTTTATTCAATATCCTTTGTTACTTGGCAATTAACTGCGATCAGATCATCACACGGCAGGATTTAATTGATGATGTTTGGAGACAGAATTACGTTGATGATAATGCCATTAACAGAGCAATGTCTGAGCTTCGTAAAGTACTCAAGTCAGATAGGCAAAAAGGAACGATAGTTAAAACTCACTATCGTAAGGGTTACAGCTTCTTTGTTGAGCCTATTGTTATTTATCATGAAGAAAGTGATGTTTATGAGGCATCAGCTACTAAGACCGAAGTTCCATTAGTTATAGAAACTGATCCGCTTAAGCCTAAAAACTCAAAGTTTGCTTTCGCAGCGATTTTTAGTTTTGTTCTGATCTGCCTTGTCGGGTTCGGATATTTTTATTCAGCATCAGAAGAGAATAAGCAACACGTCATACCTGAGTTTAAAAATAAGCACTATGAAGAACAGGCTTTATCCTGGATGGACGGTCAGTACAATATTTTACTTTTATCTCCAGATAAAAATTATGCAGCGTTCTCTTTTATTCCTGAAGGACAGGACAAAAGTTATTTGGTTGTTAAAGATTTAAGAGATGGTAAAGAGCAGCGCGTTGGAGAAGCGAAGTTTCATTACTTTCCAATGGGATGGGCATCAGATAGCTCTTTCTTGTTTTACCGAGTAATCGATGTTGCCAATAAGAGTTGTAAAGTATGGAGAATAAGTCGAGATTTTAGTTCAAGTAATAGTCCGTTATTTGATTGCGAATTGCGTATTACATTCGGTACGGGGGTTGGAGACAACTCTTTCATTTACACAAAAAGCAACTATCGAAATAGGGACGAGCTATCGGCATTGGTAAACCGAAACTTACTCACCGGCGAAGAATTTCAAATAACTTCTCCAAATATCAATTCACATGGTGATCATTTTTTACATTACTCTGAGGCACTCGATAGCGTATTTTTTGAACGTCGTCAATTAGGGTACTCTGAATTGTATATGACAGGCTCAGAGGGTGGAAACCTTGTAAAGCTGTATGAATCAAAAAGCCGAATTTGGTCTGCAAATTATGATAGTTCCAGAAATACATTAATTTGGATGCAACCTTTTGAAAAGAAGATTTATGAATACTCTTTGACCTCAAAACAGCTGATTAATACGATCCAAGTTTTAGGGGAAAGTCGCTATTCCAGTTATCAATCTATTGACTGGAAAAATATGCTTGTGGTGGGTTATCCATATTTGCACCAACTAAACGAGCTTGATATTGAGAGCTTAACTTTTACGGAGCTGCAAAAAGAAATAGCCTATCACAGATCTTCTTCACCGAAAGAAAATGGATATTTCGCTGTTGCTGTGGAGAATGGTAAGTCAACATTGTTTGAGTTGGATCTTGAAGGCGCTGTTGTTGCGAGCCGCCTTTCTGTTGAAGAGCCATTTGATGTGGAAACTCGAAAAGGATTTGATGAAATATTGTTGAAGTTTCAAGATCGCCTAGAAGTCTATAATACTCAAAGTTGGAAGTTAGAAGAAAGTATTCAGACTTCGGGGAGAGTAATATCGGCGGAATTTTTACATAATGGTGATATTGCGTATGTAACGGAGAATAAGTCAAAAAATAAAGCATTTATTTACTCAAAGGCAAGCGACCTTGTTTCGACATTGCCCGTTCAAGATGCTTTATGGTTATCATCTATTAGCAAAGATCTCTACGTTTCTTTATCAACTAAAGACAAAGTGGAAGTTTTTGATCGTAATCTTGGTGAGTCAATTGCTAAAATCCCTTTATCAAAGGCATTTAGTAAACACAAATTAACCGTTGCTGGGAATATGATATATCACACTGATGGATACAATATTTACCAGATCGATTACCAGTCCAAACAAAGTACCAAATTGATATTCACCTTACCAAGCCAAGGCACGATTAAAGGAATAGAGTTTCATGAAGGGAAGCTGCTCGTTGATGTGATTAAACCTATCAATAACCACTTATTTCAACTTAAATATGAAGAGACAGCGGAGCACTAGTCTTGATTAACTAAGCAGGTATTGGCAACTCAGTAAAAGACCTTTATGTGCATAGTATGCGGGATGTTGCCATTAATAAAATTTAGCCCCTTAAGAACTTTTATTGGTTGTAGTCTAATAAACCTGAAGTTTGGATAAGTGCTTAAGTAACCCATTATTTAAAAATTGCATTAGATTGCTTCTTTAGCTAGTCAGAGAGTGTTGGAATAGGTCCACGCTCGCATTCTGTCACCAGCCGACTACCGACCCCCTCATAGGCAAGGCGAATTTACGCACCAATCGCTGGCTATTATTGTTGGGAGTGAACTCAACGTAATTAGCGCAGAAACTGGACGCTTGGAAGGCATTAATATCCGAAGATTAGGTTACCTTATGCCATAAGCATAATGTATATAGCTTAAGCTAAACCTATACTTCTCCCCAGTAAGCCCATCAGTTGTAAATAACTTCACTCTCCCTCCTACGATCTATGAAAGCAAGTACTTAAACTGAAGTTTGGATAAGGAATGAGCTAACTCATTGTTTTTAAGTCCACATTAAATTATACCCTTAGCTAGCCAGACAGTGTTGGGAATAACACCGCTTCCACGTCCTGCTCTCGCTAAGGTACCTACATCCTGTAGGCAAGGTGGAAGTGAATTCAACGCAGTTAGCACTAAAACTGACTGCTAGAAGGGCGGTTACTTACTTCTTATCGAGATGGCAAGTTTTTGTACTTAATGACGAGCGATTCGAAAGGGTTTTCACATCGTTAGCATGAAATTGGTTGTTTGAGGAATCCACCATCAAAGCTCAGTCTACTTCCACATTTACGATGAGTGGGGCTACCTAATCTGTTGGACTTCAGATCGAATAGCTAGATAGACACCAATTTTTATAGGTTTCTGCTCCACTTTTAGAGCATTTCATCGATTAACCGCGGTTTTAAACATTACCAGTATGATATCTGTTCCGAATGTTTTTTAAAACCTTTAAATTCAAAGTGTTACATAGGAATCTTATATCAAAAATAAGCTTTGATAATTACTAATTTTCATGCCTCTTAGCTATTGTAATTAGGCACCCAGATGATTCAGTCATTACAAGTGTGAACATAAAAACTAAAAAATAAATACAACAAGAAGCTAAGGAATATGACGATGCTGTTAACACTAAAAAAGAAACAACTTAAAAAGCTTTCAAATACCAAAGGTATTGAACTTCTTCACACCCGTAAGATTGCAGGCGGGGCTGTACCTAATCCACCTCAGGAAAATAATGGTGCTGAAGAAGGCACGAATGAAGCAATTACACATGACTTTACTAGCTACACAACAGGTTAACCACAGTTATTCAGCACCACAAAGGAACTGGAACCTGAGCAGGTAGGAAAAGCAAGTTACTATTTTATCTTAACATCAAGGAGAACGTATTGAGTTCCATTAGTTTGGCACCGCTATTGATGCTGACATCATCACATTTGATAGGGAATATTCAAGTCACAAAACCAGCGGAGGTATTTTATTACTTTCAAGAAGACGCTTTAGTTGTTGAATTTCCTGTGAAACCAGGAGAGCGTGTGAAAGAGGGGCAAACATTATTGAAATATAAATCAGATCATGGAGCGCAAATTAAGGATGTGAGAGCGCAAGAGGATGGATTTGTAAAATTTATCATGGGGAATGATGAATTGAACAAAGAGGTAAAAGTAGGATCTTTGGTTTCAATTATCTCTAGCTCTAAAGTATTGGCAGTCGTCGATCTTCATATGGCGCAGTATGATCAAACACAGATTGATGGATCATTTTGGCTTTGCTTGAATAATGAAGAAGTGGAACTCACTGTGACAAAGTTTACAGGAGAGCATCTGCTCACGACATTCGAGCTGCCCTCTTATAATAGCCAGTTGCTTGGGCTTGATCCCCAGCAAGAAGTTAATTTTTATTTTGATAAAGCAGATTGCATAAAATCTCGTGGAATCAATATTGCGGAACATAAGTGAATTTGCAGTAATCTATAAAGTTACTTGATAGGTGCAGCAGGTGCCAACCATGCTTTACATTGTTATGAGCACATCACTTACAAGTTGAAACGATAAAATGGAGGCAAAAAAGTGACGATTGAACTTGAGAATTTAGGTCGGAAGTTTCAATCTGGATTGCTTGAAACAACGGCGCTACACGAAGTGAGCCTACACATCAATCAAGGAGAGTTTCTAGCCATAATGGGGCCATCTGGATGCGGAAAATCAACCCTATTGTCTATTTTGGGGATGCTTGATAAACCAACTTCTGGGAGGATACATTTTTTTGGCCATAATATCGTTGAATACAATGAAAGGCAGTTAGCCGAATTACGAAGAGGTTCTGTTGGTTTTATTTTCCAGAGTTTCAATTTGATTGACGAGTTAAGCGTATATGAAAATGTAGAACTGCCGCTACTCTACCAAAACACTCCTGTTGCACTAAGAAAGGAAAAGGTTGAAGCAGTACTAAAGCGTGTTGGTATGAACCATCGAGCTGAGCACTTACCTACCCAGTTATCCGGTGGACAACAACAAAGGGTTGCAATTGCAAGGGCACTAGTTACCGAACCTAAAGTGATCTTAGCTGATGAGCCCACAGGGAATTTAGATTCCAACAACAGCACAGAAATTTTGCAGATGTTGCAAGCATGCAATCGCGCAGGTGCAACTATTATCATGGTCACTCATTCTGAAAATGAAAGTGATTTTGCCAGTCGGAAAATACGATTGCTTGATGGCCAAGTTATGTTAGATATCAATAATGTAAATACATTACCAGGAGTTGCATAACACGTCGTTTGTGTTTCGTCCTTCGATAAACACATTTTTCATGGCACACAAGGAACTGTTGTCAATGCTCAGGAAAGCAAAGAATTATGCCTTAACTTAAGCATGGCAATAGGAAGTAGTAAGTTGGAAAGTGCATCGATCACCTCTCGTATCTTCAAGCCGTTCACGATTGGCTATTTTATATTTAACTTTGTATGTCTCGTTACGGGCTTTACAATAATTACACTTTCAATTTTGATTACTCAGTCTACAGAAGTTTTTTTATTTCAAGTATTAGGTGTAGGCTTCAGTGGTATAGTATTGATAGTTGTATTGTTAAACTCTCTCTGTACAAATTTGGTGTACGTTAAGTCAAGAGCTAGAGAAATGACCATCCGAAAAATCTTGGGTGCGAGTCAAGTAGATCTCATTAGCTTGTTTTTACTTGAAAGCGTGTTTTTCACATTTCTTGCTGGTTTAGTTTCTTTGGTGTTAATTGAATGCTTTGCTTTGTACTTTAGCGCTTTTACATTAGGTTTGACCATTCAACCTTACTCCGTTTCAACGATATGCTGTTTACTATTAATCATGTTTTCAGTTGTTTTTATCTCTAACATTTATCCAGCTATCCTTGCTGCATCTGTTGATTACTCTCGTGTACTTGCTCGCAAGTCATATCCCGTGCTGCAATGCCGCATAGCTAACCTTGTATTTCTAATACAAGGTGTGACGGTGAGTTGCATAGCAGTAATAATGGGTCATGGCTGGGAATATATGGCTAAAGATGTTCAACTAAAGGCTTTTGAGCACTTAGTAAAGCCAAGTATATTGTTGTTAATGGTGATAGCTTATGCTTCTATTTTGAATATGTTACTAAGCTTAATCACTCATAAAAAAGTTGAAGTGTCTGCACATAAGTTGGCTGGAGCTTCGTGTCAAGAAATTGTAAATTTGACAGTAAGAAACTTTTTTAAAACTTGCCATCCTCATTGGGGAATATACTTCCTAATTACATGCTGGTTATTGATAACATTACTATTCGGGTTGGAGCTAAATTATGGTCGCTGGTTACTCTTTAGTATTTTTGCGATACTAAGTTTCATTGCATTAGCTTGGCTCTGTATCGTTGCCTTTTGTTGTTATAGTTACTACCAAAAGCGAGAGTTTTGAAGGCTCGTACAATCCTTATCAAGCCTTGCTTCACTGGGTGTATTACTTACTCTTTTATCTCTCGTGAGTTTATACACTTAATTAATTGCGTGATGGCATCATTGACACTTTGGCTGTCTTGCCAGTTCAATTGTTCCCAATCTATCTGGGTATCTAGTGTCGACACATCAGTGAATAATAGGGTTTTAAGCACATCTGGAGAAGAAATTCCTTTTATGTTGAACGCTTTTGGTTTGGTTGAACTTGGTTTCTGCCCCGTGAGTTTTTGTTTTATTACTTCACCGATATGCTTTCTATCCGTCAGATTTAATTGGGTTTTTTGGTGTTTCTCTTTGTAATCACTTTCGATGCTTAGTACGATTTTTTTTGCACTGACGAAAGAGTGAGATAAGCCTTTTTCGTAAGCATTGATAACTTCAGGGTATCTAGTTAGAACATTGTAATTATCAAAAGCACCCATCGAGATACCCAAGTTTTTAGCTTTGTCTCTTACAGTTAGCTTCTTTTCACCTACTTTCAGCCGTGCTTGATCAAGTGTATCTATTTCCCTCATCGCAGATAGAAATGCCTGAAGCTTACCGTATTGAGGTAGATCTTCTCGGCTGGCATTTTCTTGAAACTGTTTTACCTTGGCTAGTAGTGGCTTCCTCTCGTAGACTTTAAATTGTGCAACATGGCCAAAACCATATGCGAAAACAAGAGCAAAGAATCGCCGATGGCCTGTTAGAATTTGGTATCTGCCATCTGCTACAGGATAAACGGTTGGCGCCTGGATCATTTCTGAGACTGCGATGTTTTCACCTAACTCGACAATTGATTCTATAGTTGAGTTCGCTTTCTTCCATTCTGGACTACCATATTTTAGGCAGTTAATGATGCAGGATTTTCCTATCAAGACATGATCTTCAGCTTGATATATCTTACTTAGTTGATTTTTGGATATATTACGTGTCACAAACTGTTTGGCGTGTTCATCCTCCAAAAAAATACATGGTAGAAACCTAGCATTTGATGCATCAGGGGTGATTGAACTGAGAAATAACGATTGATATTCGTATGTCTCTGAGTGAAACAGTTCTTTATTGTTCACGTTGGATAAAATAAGTTGTTCTAGTTTTTCAGACATTGAAATTATGCTCAATTAAGTAATTAAAAGTGGAATACAACAGGTCTGGTAGCGATAGACTGAGCGCATAAAAACAACTGCAAGACCAAGTTTGGTATACGTTGCGTATTACGTATCTGCTTTAGACCTAAAAATGAGGATTCCAATATTTTGATTCATTGTAGCAAAGCCGATTTAGTTAGGCTACTACCTAAATTTATTCACTGCTACGAAGCATCTCTTTTTAGTTTCGATTATTATTCTTTTTGAAAATTGAAAGCCAAAATTGACTAGATATTTTGGTTTAGTGATGGTGATAAGATTTGCTCTTTCAATAACTTTCATTGTTAAGTATTTGAAATGTATGGATATGTTTTTATTGTTTTTGAGTTTGTGAACGATGGCTGCGCACTATTTTTTAGTGCTTATAAATACGCGTAATATTGAATAAATTATCATAATTCAGTGCAAAGTCGCGCTGTTCGTGGCTTTGGACAGGTTTTTAGTACAAATGCTAGCACTTTTACAGCAATTATTATTTCATTAGATTCTTAAAAAATAAAAAATATCTATAAGATTCATATTGTTATGATTTTTGTTCTACGAGGTTTAATAACATTTCATAATTACCAAAAGTGCTGGATTAGCTGTAATGTTTGTGTTGTCGAAACGGTGAGGCATTTCAATTAACAGCTTCACTATATTTGTGTAATGAAGCAGAGGTGTAGCTGAAATGTTCGATAAAGCAGAAGAAAAACAATACGTAAAACTCTACAACAAGACTAAGGGGCGCAGCATGCCAATTGCGAAATCGTTATCAAGCAAAGAATTACAACTTATTAAATGGGCATATGAGCAAGGTTATTCTCGCGGCAAAGTTGATGGTTTAGATGGCGTCTTTTTACAATCTCAAGCTGTGAGCCTTCAATTGGAGATGGATTTAGAGCAATTGAGTCAGCAACTTAATTAAATGCTTAAAGTGTTTCTCGGGAGTATATAGATGAATAAATGGTATGTAACGCCAAGTCCAAGACCCAAGGCTACTGTTAAACTAATATGTTTTCCTTACGCAGGAGGAAGCGCTGGTTCGTTTAGTTCCTGGCCCAAATTATTGCCTGATCATGTTGAGGTGCATATTATTCAACTACCAGGAAGAGGTGCGCACTTTGATAAGGCTCCAATAGACAACATGGATGAGTTGATTGATGGGCTTGTTCCAAATATTAGCCACCTGTTATCTAATGATTATGTGATTTTTGGTCATAGTTTGGGGAGTCGTATCGGTTTCGAAGTTGCACGAAGAGCATTAGCGCTTGGGTTGAGAGCGCCACAACATTTTTTTGCATCAGGTAGTGCAGGTCCTCAGCGACAGTGTTTCAAAGATAGAGTTTATGAATATGCAGATCCAGAGTTTATGTTGGAGCTAGAGAAAATGAATGGTACACCCAAGGAAATATTGGAGCATCGTGAACTGATGGAACTATATTTACCCATGCTTCGTGCTGATTTTAAAGTGGCTGGGCAGTATTCATATCAAGGCAAAACCACAATTCCCTCTGCGGTTACAGTGTTTTATGGGAAAAAGGATGCGGTATCAACGAAAGAAATTGAAATGTGGGCCGATTTATTCCTTGAGTTTGATTGTCATGCTTTTGAAGGGGGGCACTTTTTTATCGATACTCACTCAACGCAAGTTATCGATAAGCTAAATACATTTTTCGAGGAAACCTTTCTCTCTCGAGAAGTTGAGGCTGCGTGTTAATTCCAATGTAGCCAATAGGGCTATTACTGAGTAGTTAACCATCATTTTGAATTCAAAGTAATGTCTCACTCGTGAGATGTATGGTGTTTTTGGAGGTTTCGTTGAAACTTAAAATAATATGTCTATGTACTGCCTTCTCTTTGTGTAGTGAGGCACATGCAGATTTGTTGCTCGATCTCTATAAAAAAGGAGCTGAAAAAAATTTAGCTGTGAATGCTGAACAATCAGCTTACCTTGCGGGGATTGAGGGGGAAAAGCAATCTTTTGCGCAGTTTCTACCTAATT
Organism: Pseudoalteromonas sp. S2755; assembly: GCF_005886535.1. Taxonomy (GTDB): domain Bacteria; phylum Pseudomonadota; class Gammaproteobacteria; order Enterobacterales; family Alteromonadaceae; genus Pseudoalteromonas. The sequence goes on along the minus strand of NZ_PNDS01000010.1, from coordinate 43,177 downwards.
TAAAACTAACGGCTAATGTAAGATACACAGATCAAGAGAGTTGGTCTTCAAGTGATAATTTGCTACGTTATCAAGTAGAGCAAAAATCGACAACGGATAGTCGACAAGTAGAACTAAGTGTCGACCAGTTATTATTCGATCTATCTACGTATCATAACTTCAAAGCGAGTGAGCTCAATACGGTACAAGCAAAAGTTCGGTTCCAAAAAGCCGTATCTAACTACACAAATGATTATTTGGTTGCTTATTTTGAAGTTGTAAAAGCACGAGAAAAGTTATTGTTTATCCAGGAAACGTTAGGTGCTTACGCAGATCAGAATAACATTATAAACAGCCGATATGCTTTTGGACTGGTTAAGATCAGTGAAGTGAAAGAGTCTGAATCTCAACAGTTAAAAGTTAAAGCGCAGGAAGCTCTGGCGCAGAATGACTTAAGCATCGCATTTGAGAGGTTGTCACTCTTAACTCAAACAGAAGTAAGTGCCATACAAGTGCTAACAGCTGAAGTGCCCGTTTTACATCAGCCTCAGCAAGAATTAGCCACTTTAAAAAATAAGTACGAGAAAAACCTCGATTATAAGTTAGCTGTGTTGGATCAAAGTGTCGCAGATCGAAAGTTGAAAGCGCAACAGTCAAAGCATTTACCGACGGTAACGGGGCGATTGAGCTACACTGATAATGATGACGACAATACGTATAACTATAAAGTTGCAGATTCACTCGAGAGACGTGGCTGGAACGCAGGTGTTTATCTAGAAATGCCACTTTATAGTGGAGGTGCAACAAGTTCTGCGAGTGAAGCTGCGAAATTGTCTGTTGAGCAAAAGCGTTACTTAAAGCAGCTGAAGGGTCATGAAGTGAAGCAGCAAATAATTGCAAGCTTTAGTACGTTAAATGCCATGCACAGTTCAATTATGGCAAATGGTGAGGCTGTTAAAGCTGCTGAACTTGCTTTGAAAAGTGCTGAAGATGAGTACTTTACTGGAGTTGGGCCGTTCTCACGAGTGTTAGATAACCGAGCAAAGCTGTTATCAGAAAACTTAAGTTTAATTCAAGATAAATATGACTATATGGCACGGTTTGTCGCTTTGAAGGAGCTTGTTGGTGAATTAACTATTGAGGAAGTTAGTTACTTTAGCAATTTATTTGGCGGTGAGATCGCACATAAAAGCAATATCAAATAACACGGAATAAAGAAGCTGCAAACGTGGCTTTGCAGTAAATAACTAGGAGAATCGCTATAATGAAATACATCTGGCTAACGTGTGCGTTGGCAACATTATTAGGTTGCTCAGATGAGCGCTATGATGAGCAGCAAGTCGCGCAACAGAAAAAAGAAATCAGCTTGCAAAATGAACTAGATCTTGTTGGGGCATGGGAGAGTGAGGATCTCAAAATTGAGTTTCATGGTAGTCACTATAACCGTGTATTTCCAAATCAACTGGTTCAACAATCGCAAGTTAAAACTGGACGACTTATAGAGGATGGGAAAACTAAGCAATTCCACTGGAGTTTAGATGGTGGTAGCGGTGTGATAACTGTCAACATGATAAATAGTACATGTACCATTATTCCAATTGATTATTGTGAAGTGGCATCGCGCAGGTCAATTGAGCTAACAGGATCTGATATTACTACAGCGCAATGGGCCATTAAGTTAGACAGTGATCTGGATGGTGTAATAGATGAAACGATGGAAGCGAAATTAACGAGGGTAGACTTGAGTGCAATGAGCACATACAGTGGTAAGTTGTTTTTTAAGCAATCGAAGAACTTTGATCGTCCACTAATCGCAGAATTTGCTGATAATCAGTTGAATATTATCTTACCCATAAGTGCATTCACAACGCATTTATACGGTACTTTTTCTGGCGACTTGGCAGCTGCTGAAGACATGATTTCACTGGAAGTAAAAGATAGAAACGATATTACAGAGAAAGTCTATTTTAAAGTATCCGATAATGCTGATAGGCTATTAGAAGTCAAGACGACATTAAGTGATGTTACTTTAAGAAAAGGGATTGGCACCGGTTTCATCATTGATTATAAGATTCAACGAGAGATTAAATTACCGAATGACTTAACAGCGGACATGCTGGATTTGTCTCAATTCAAAAAGTCTCAGTATTATACGACGGTATTTAATGAAGTGGTGTCTCTCAATAATGGTATGAGTATAGATTTTGATACAACATACTACTCAAAGATACCTGCAGGGTTCGCTCACACAGCTGATGGAGCGGGAAGCGAAATCACTTTTAATATTGATAATACAGGAGTGATAGCTTATACCGATCCAAGTAATGTAACACAACACAACCAGCAGTCGTTTCATTGGCAATATAAAGATGACCAAGAAATACAAATTGAATTTGCCAATGGCGCAACCTGGAGTATGGGATTCACGGGCAATGTACTAGGTGGAAAGACCGTGGTTTTATACAACGAAGGACATGACACCATAAGCCATGACTTTTTGAATCGTGGTTATGTTGACCCAATGGCAATAGTTCCTGGTCAATTTAAGCTAGAAAATACTGATTTATCACAGGTTGATGTAACTTTTAAAGATAATGGTGAGATTGTGATCCAAGCTGGGCCAATTAGCCTAGGAGGCTTTTGGGAGATGACAGAGGAGGGAGACATTATTAGCTTTGAATGCGATACCAAAGACGGAGCCATTATTACAGAGCTAGCACATTGCCGGGAGCTGATGGCACAAGTTAGCAGCGAAGACAACCAACTAAAGTTTGGGCATATTCGAAAGTTTACTTTTCTGCATCAAGAAGGAAATAGTTTGGTGTCAAGCTATAACGCGACTGCATGGGGTGGACAATTTACTAGAGGTGATAATGTTGAGCACTTCAACTGGGTATATCGTTGGACTCGTGTTGGAGATGATCACAGTGAATAAGCTTTACAACACATTTCTTAATTTGAGTGATTAGCCACTTAAGTAAAGAAAGTAACATAAAAATCAAAACTCACGTTAGTTTAACTGGCAGCTAGTTATCCGCCGGTATGTGTGAAAAAGGAAAATAACAATGAAATACATATTAGACCATACGACTCGTATTGATCATCTTGCTATCGCAGTCCGAGACTTAGATCAAGCCGTTGACTTCTATTGTGGGATACTCGGTTTCGAATTACTAAAACGTCGCGAAGTAGAAGGTAAGTTTTCTGGCATGTTAGCTGCTGAACTGTGTGGCAACGGTTTCAATATAGTCTTAGTGCAAGGAACTAGTGAGGCCTCACAGGTATCACGCTTTGTGAATGAATACGGCCCAGGTGTGCAACATGTTGCTATCGAAGTGGAAAATCTGGAAGAAACTCGATATCGCCTGCTTGATGCAGGGCTGGCATTTTCTACCGATGTTATCTTTGGCGACCAACTAAAACAAATCTTTACACTAAGAGATAAGAACTCGGGAACTATGTTTGAATTTATCGAGAAGAAACAGCAAACGTCACAATTTGAAAAAACCAGTATTCAGAACTTATTTGAACAGTTAGAGCGTGCCGGGGCGTATTAAGAGGTTGTCATGAAGTATACGATTATTGATTTTTTAGAAAAAAATAGCCAAACCAAACCAAACGAAGTTGCATTTCGCTTTTTGAATGATAAAGATCTATCTCCGGTTAGTTTGACACACTCTCAGCTTTGGCATGCTGTGCAGGTGAGAGCGGAACAAGTGCGTCAACAGGCAACACCTGGTGAGTGTGTATTGCTACTTTTCCCATCAGGTTTAGACTATGTTGTGACATTTTACGCTTGTTTGGCAGCTGGGGTGATTGCGGTACCACTATACCAGCCAAGCAAAAGCAGCAAAGTAGATCGAATTACAAAAGTTGCTCAGAGTTGCAACGCAAAAGTTGCGCTTACTATTACCTCTGAAATTGATAAGATCAATGAATGCTTTGCTCATGATGCCACACTGCAAGCGCAGGTTAAGGCTGTCGCTGTAGATGCTCTACCTGAGATGGGATTATACGTAAATCGTGAACTAGAGTTTGAACAGGTTGCTTTTTTGCAATATACATCCGGCTCAACGGGTGCACCAAAAGGTGTGATGATTTCACATAAAAATATTATCGGTAATGTGACTCACTTAACGGAGACATCCGTTGCAACCGATAACGATGTATTTGTAAATTGGTTACCTCTGTTTCATGACTTAGGGCTTATTACAGCCATCTTATGGCCTGTGTATCTTGGCACGAGCTCGACTTTGATGTCGCCTGCAACATTCGTTAGGGAGCCTATTAACTGGCTGCAAGCGATACATGATTATAAAGGTACGATGTGTGGTGCTCCTAACTTCGCTTATAACCTGTGCACGAAAAAAGTGTCTGATGAGGCAATTAGCAAGTTAGATCTGTCTTCATGGAAGGTTGCATATAATGCTGCTGAGCCAGTAAATGCTGATACGCTTTATGCTTTCTCTAAGAGGTTTGCAGCGTGTGGCTTTGATCATAATAGCTTTTATCCCGGCTATGGTATGGCGGAAGCTACCGTATTTATTACTGGCGTTACCCGGGATGAAGCGCCGAATATCATTATCTGTGACAAAGTTGCACTAGGGGAGTTTAAACTACAGCAAACTGATGCTGAAAAAGACGGCCTAACTAGCAAATTAGTCAGTTGTGGTTTTGCTGAACGAGATCACCATGTATGTATCGTTGATCCAAACACAAAGCGAGAACTTGAAGATGGCTTTGTCGGGGAAGTTTGGTTTGCAGGGCCTAGTGTTGCCAGTGGCTACTGGGGATTAGATGAGATTTCTTCAGAGGTTTTTGCACAAAGTTATCAAAAATTAAATGGAGAGCAAAGTGAGCCTCTCTATCTAAGGACGGGCGATTTAGGTTTACTAAAAGACAATCAAATTTACATTACTGGTCGCCATAAAGATCTAGTGATCTTCCAAGGGAAAAATCACTATCCACAAGATATTGAGCTAGCAGCAAGTCAAGCACACCCAGCCGTTCGTAGTGGGTACAATGCCGCCTTTTCTGTGGAAGAGGATGGTGAAGAGGCGCTGGTATTAGTAACAGAGCTCACTCGAGAGGCTTTTCGCAAAGCGGATTATCAAGAAGTGAGTGATAGCATTCGTGCACATGTTTATCGTGAATGTGAAGCGAAGGTAACAGAGGTTGTATTGCTAAAACCATATTCTATCCCAATGACCTCTAGCGGTAAGATCCAAAGAAAGCAAGCAAAGGCAAACTGGCAACAGGGTGTATTGTCACCGCTTTTCAGTGCTCAGCTAAATGCCTTAGAAGATCTCCACATAGCGCCTGAAAATGAAATCGAAGAACAAATTCATGCAATTTGGTGCAATCACTTAGAGGCGGAACAGGTTTCAGTTGAAGCCAAGTTTTATCAAGTAGGTGGTGACTCTATCTCTGCAATTGAAATTGCCGCAGAGGTGAAAAAAGCATTTGTTGAACTAGAGCTAGAAGAACGGGATTTACTTGAAAAAGATAGCGTGAGAGCGATGGCTGATTACGTAACATTAATGCGTAACTTTGTTACGCCAACAGCTAAAACTACGGATGAAGGAGTGCTTGTGCTATGAGGTTAGCTGAGCTATTTGATTTACTTGCAAGTAAAGGTGTCGTACTGAGCTGTCAAAATGGTCAGCTGTTATTAGAAGGTAACGTAAGCGAGTTATCAGAATCTGAAATCGCATTGTTGAGAGAGCGAAAACAAGAAATCATTGCCTTAAGTGGTGCGAAAAATAGTGTTTTTGATATTAACACCATTGCGCGAGGAGAGACTTATACGGCTTCGATGTCGAGTCACCAAAAAAGTATGTACTTGTTGGAGTCATTAGCTCAGCAGTCTTATTACAACTTGCCTGTGGCATACAAAATAGTGGGCAAGTTGAATGTTCATCAATTGCAGCATGCATTTTCGACACTAGTTGAACAGCATCATGTATTGAGAACCGTATACGTTGAAGCGAATAACACACAGCAAGTTCAGCCTATGAGTGATTTTGTATTATCACATACTAAATTAGACTGTGAATCTGAGCTGCAGCATGCTCTGCAGGTTGAAGCGAATTATCGTTTCGATTTAACGGCCGAGTGGCCTATTAGAGCGCATGTTTTTGAGTTGTCGGACTACAGTGTGTTGAGTATCAATGTCCACCATATTGCTGCGGATGGTTTTTCGGCCAAAATAATACTTCAAACACTTTCCGATGCTTATGCAAAAGGAGATGTGCAGCATTACCCTGTCCAAGCCCAATATGCTGATTTTAGTGAGTGGCAGCAGCAATATCTTAACTCAGAAGCCGGTAAGGAAGGTGTTGCGTATTGGCGGACACTATTACAAGGAGCGCCAAGTTGCCATAATTTTCCGCTACAAAAACAAAGACCAGCAGGGATGACGGTAAAAGGAAAGCGAACCGAACAACTGCTTAGTCCTGAGCTATCTAGCGCTATAAAAGTGGCGGCTAAACAACATGGTGTGTCTAGATTTTCTATGTTGCAATCGTTATTCGCTTGTTTTCTATCACGAATGAGTGATAGTCAAGATGTTGTGTTTGGCTCTGTCTACGCTAATCGCGGTTGTGACAATGTAGGGCACACTGTCGGTATGTTTGCAAATACCTTGCCGTTTCGTTTTCAATTTTCAGCAGAAGACGGCCTAGCGGATGCGTTACAGCAATGTAAAGGACTAGTTCAGCAAGCAAAACAACATCAATACATTCCGTTTGATGAAATCGTTAAGTGCGCAGAGGTTGAATATCAATCAAATCATTTGCCTCTGGTGCAAATTATGCTGGTTGCACAAGACAATGCGCTTGAACAGTTCGAGCTAGAGGATTGTCAGGTTGAGTTTATTAAGAATGAACAGGAGGTTTCAAAGTTTGACTTTTCTATCCATGTATTTACGAAAGGCAAGCAATTAGCTTTTGTTTGGGAGTATAACACCGAGCTGTTTAGTCAAAAGTGGATCGTACAACTAGGAAAGTATTTTGAGCAGTTTATTGCGACGTTAATTTCAGCACCGGAACGGGCTTTTGCAAAAGTTGATTTTGTCGCGACTGACGATATGACACTCGCGACAGTACAAGATTTTCCTTGTTTTAAGAGTCTTCCTGAATTGATTGCTGAACAAGCGCAAACAAGCAGAGAATGTATAGCTGTTCGTCATCATGATGACGTATTAACCTACGAGAGTCTCGAAGACTGTGTTAGCCGTTCAGCAGGTGCGTTATTGCAACGAGGCTATGCACCAGGTTGTCGTGTAGGTGTATGTATGGACAAGTCGATTGAGATGGTGATTTCTATGCTCGCAATTATGCGTGCAGGGTTGACTTATGTACCTATCGATCCGAGTTATCCGCAAGCGCGTATTGCTCAGATTTGTAGCAACGCTGAGCTGAGTTGTATTGTTACTGCACATGGAGAGTTTGATGTTGTATTGGAAGACTGGCAGCCAGAGATCGTGGCCATTTCTCAGCTATTACAAGGGAGTAAACCTACAAGGCTGCCGGTACTAGCAGCGGATGATATTGCCTACGTGTTATATACATCAGGTTCAACCGGGGTGCCGAAAGGAGTGGCTGTTCCGCATGGAAGTATCTTCTACTCTATCGAAGCAAATCGCAATGTCTTTGGCTTTTCGGCAAGCGACAGCATGCCCACGATAGGCTCTCAGGCTTTTGGTGTATCACTACTAGAAATCCTTGTGCCGCTGCTTAGCGGAGGAGGAGTAGAAATTGTTTCCAGAGAAGATGTGTCGCTAATACCAAATCTCGTAGAGCGCACTCAAAATGTTTCTGTACTTCATGCTGTACCAAGTTTGATGTCTCCTTGGATTGATGAAGTACTGCATCGAGGTGATAGCTGTTATCCAGCACTAAGATTGCTGTTGGTTGGTGGGGAGCCGGTGCCAGAAGCATTGCTTAAGAAACTGAGAGATTGGAGACCCGACGTCGAGATTCGAGTATTGTATGGCATGACTGAATCGTCAGTGGTCAGCAGTAGCTATGATGCCAGAAGAGTAGAGTCATTGGGCTATTGTATCGGCCAGCCACATCCAAACGTCAATTATTATGTGATGAATCCATACGGAGCTCGACAGCCTGATGGCGTCAGTGGTGAGTTATGTGTCGCCGGTCTATCGCTTGCAGCTGGCTATGTTAACAATGTAGAACAGAGCAATAAGCATTTTGTCTTTGAGCAGAAATTAGCACAACGTATCTACAAGACCGGTGATAGAGCCAAGCGAAACTCGGATGGTTATTACGAGTTTTATGGCCGCTTAGATAATCAAATCAGTTTAAGAGGTGTGCGTATTGAGTTAGGGGACATTGAAAGCTGTGTTAATTTAGTCCACGCAGTAAAAAGTTGTGTGGTTCATCCGCAAACAATAAATGATACAGAAACGGTCCTTGTGCTCTATTTCTGTCTCCGAGATGAAGCGGATGAAAAGCAAGTACTAGCGCAAATTAAAGCGCAGATGGATGAGCAACTCCCTGCTTCAATGAGACCAACACTATTTAGTTGTTTGGATGCTTTACCGTTAAACGCCAACGGAAAAGTAGATCGTAAGTCACTACCCATACCACAATTGCAAAGTGATTATGTGGAGCCTGAAACTGCAACGGAGGTCGCGCTTCAAGGTTTATGGAGTGAACTATTTGAGATGCCAGAGATTTCTGTGGAAGGTAACTTTTTTGAGCTCGGCGGTCACTCTCTACTTGCTAGTAAGTTAGTCGCAAAATCAAATGCTCTATTTTCTATCGATCTCTCAATAGCATCGTTTATGACGTCACCGACGATACGTTTGTGTGCGAAGCAAATCGACCTTGAGCTGGATAAGCAAAAGATGCAGCAACTCAGCGCCGCTGTGGTTGATCAAACAAATAATGAAGAATTAGTATTTTAAAAGGCTTAAAACAATGAATAAAAATAGAAAGCTAACCTCACTGAGTAGGCTCCTTTTTAATTACTCGCCGAAACAACTTGTTTTTGCTGTCGTGCTTGGGATGCTGTCAGGTGCCCTATATAGCTTAATTATTCCATTTATTTTGAGTGGACTGGAGGATGATTCTCTTACTGTATCGGATTATGTATTGTTAGAAGACGGAGGTGCTGGTTTTTTCATCTTTGTTACTGCTATTTTATTGACTAAGGTTGCTTCTGTAATTTTTGTCAACAACATCGCGAAATCAGCCTCCGCCGATTTAAAGTTAAGTGTTGCAAAACGCATTCAAGCTTTAGGTGTTGATACAGTTGAACGTATAGGCTTTTCTAAGATTCTGAATATCGTCGTTGATGATGTGAATAAAATAACGAATGCTGCCGTTGCTATACCAATGATGATTGTATCTTTGGTGACCGTATTGGGCATGTTGACTTATCTGGCTTATTTAGACTTACAAGTATTTGCCTTTATTTGTGTTGCAATTGTCATCGGAGTTTTACTTTTTCAACTTCCCGTGTTGTTTGCTAAAGGGCTGTATACCCGCTCTCGAAACGATAAAGATGCATTACAAGAAGGGATCCGAGGGCTGATCTTCGGTGCTTATGAAATGAAGCTGAGTCACGAGAAAGGAAAGCAATTTTTAGCCGAAGAAATTGCCGTGCCGCTAGCGAGCTCAACATCGCAAGAAAAACGTGGTGATGCGATTATTCACTTGGCGGGTAACGCCAGTGAAATGATTTGCTTCTTCGTAATTGGCGCAGTGGTCTTTTTGTTACCAACTGGGTATTTAAGCTCAGGTACAAGTGCTTTTGGTGTGGTGATGGCATTGCTCTACATCACAGGACCAATCGCGAGTATTTTATCAATGATGCAAACTCTTAAGATTGCTCAGGTGTCTTTAGAGCGGGTGCACCAGCTACAAATGCTAGAGCCTGAGGTTTACAGTACTAGCAAAAATACGGTTGAAAACACCGAGTGGACTAAACTGTCGTTGTCAGAGGTTCAATATCAATATACATCTGATGAAGTAGATGAAGCGTTTGCGCTCAAGCCGGTGAGCCTCAATTTCGAGAAGGGAAAAATATATTTCATCGTGGGTGGTAATGGTTCTGGTAAGTCAACATTAAGTAAGCTGATTTCCTTCCACTACCGTCCAACTAAAGGCAGCGTTCAGTTTGATGATACGGTTGTTACAGAAAACAATTTAATGCAAATGCGAGAAAAAGTCGGTGTTATTTTCTCAAACTATCATTTGTTTAAGAAGCTCTATATTCCAACGGAAAAAATCGACAGGGAAAAAGTTCAGCAATATATGGAAACGTTCAAATTGACTGGGAAGACAGAGCTTGTCGGCAATATTTTCACTACAACTAAACTTTCTGATGGTCAACGAAGACGCTTAGCACTACTAGTTGCTTTAATGGAAGATAAAGATATCTACATCTTTGATGAGTGGGCTGCAGATCAAGATCCTGAATTTAAAGACTTCTTTTATACCCAGGTGCTGCCAGAGCTAAAAGCTCAGGGTAAGTTAGTGGTCGCGATCACACACGATGATAGATATTTCAACTGTGCAGACTCAGTTATCAAAATGGAATCTGGCGCGGTAAAAAGCATGATGAACACCGCAGCAATTAGTTTGGCAAAGCCTGCGATGCCAAGTATGGCTCAAGCATAAAATAAGAAGAATCGCGTTATGAATATTAGTACCTTTTTAGACTATTGTGTCACCAATCATGTTGCTTTGAGTGTGGACAATGAGCAACTGAAAGTTAATGCCCCGCAAGGCGTGCTACAACAAGCGCAGATTAGCTTTATTAAAGAGAATAAACAGCAGCTTATTGACATCATTAAGACGCTAGAGCTGAAAAAAGAAAAATCAGCAATTTTTGATAAACCGCTTGATGATACGGGTGTTATCTCGACAGGACAGCGCCAGATGTGGTTACTGGAGCAACTGACTTCCGGACAGCCTTATAATTTCTTTCGTATCCTGCGCTTAAACGGAACATTAAATACTGATGTACTTGAGCAAGCGTTGCATGTACTGGTTATGAGGCACAAACAGTTACGTATGACGTATCACGATAACAATGGTGTACTAACCACAACTTGCCAATCTCAGCCTGCATTTTCACTGCCTGTGTATTCGGCAGGTGAAGGAGATAAAGGGCAATTGCTGGATACGGTTATCAGTGAGTTCCAACAACATGAATTCGCGTTGGATAAAGATGTTTTGCTAAAAGCTTCTGTAGTGAGCCAGTCTGAAGAGGTACATTATCTTCTTATTAAATGCCATCACATAGCAACAGATGGATGGTCTCTTGAACTTATCAACAGAGAGCTGAACTCCGTTTACACTGCACTGGTGAATGGCAAAGAACTCGAGTTATCAACACTTACTCATGAATATGGGCATTTTAGCCTATGGCAGGATTTTTATCTCAGCCACGAAAATGCGGAAATTGACAGAGAGTTTTGGTCAACTTATCTCAGTGGGGAATGTGAGTCACTAAATCTTGCGCAGTTTAGTCAAAGCAATAATTCACCGTTGGTAGCGGAGACCGTGACAGTACCTGTTACTTCTCACTTGGCTAAGACACTCAAGCAGCTGTGTAACAAATACAACACAACTATGTATACCCTATTCCAGTTTGCATTTACGTTGCTACTAACCAAATACAGCCAGCAAAAAGATGTGGTTATAGGTACACCTGTTGCCAATAGAGACGAAGTGGAATTGCAACCATTAGTTGGGTACTTTGTTAATACGCTTCCGATCCGCTTTGAATGTGCGCAATCAGAAACGCTAGCGCTTGCATTACCTAGATATCAGGACATGTTAAATCAGGTCATGACTCACAAAGCCTTGCCCTTGAATGAGATCCTTAAAGTATCCTCTTTGGATAATGAATTACTAACCCAAGTGATGTTTACTTACTCAGCGTTTGAGTCCAGCGTGCAGCAACTTGGCGGCATGGATATTGAAATACTTGATCCTGAGCAAAAGCTTACAGACCTTCAGCTACATTTAAATTGTGTTGAAAGCAAAGGCGAGATTTCTTGTCAGTGGCATTTTGCAACTCAGTTATTTGAGCAATCGTTTATCAGCTCAATGGCAACTCATTTTATTGCGGTGTTAGAGCAACTTGTTGCTGCTGATCATGACGATTGTGCGCTTTCACAAATCGATCTGCTGAGTGACAATGAAACCCACTTTTTGGTTGAAGAGTTGAATCAAACTGCGACTGAATTTTCAAAATCTGCTTGTATTCACGAACTAATTGAGCATCAAGCTGAGTTACATCCAGAGAAGGTAGCGGTGGTATTTGGTGATGAGCAGCTGACCTACCAAGCATTAAATGAAAAAGCGAATGAGCTGGCCCACTATTTGATTGATGAACACGGTGTGTGTGCCGAGATGCCTGTTGGATTATGTGTTGGTCGTTCTTTAGAAATGGTCGTAGGCATTTTGGCTATTCTGAAAGCTGGTGGCGCCTATGTACCATTAGATCCAAGTTATCCAAAAGAACGTCTAACGTATATGTGCGAGGATACAGGCATTAATCTGATTTTAAGCCAGGCACATCTTTGTTCTGTTTTGACACACTTTAATGGAGCGATACTTGCCCTTGATGAAATTATGGCAAATACGAAAGCTGTGCTTGGTAACCAATACAGCCAAGAGAATCCGAATGTAGATATTGCAGCAGATAACTTAGCGTACTTGATATATACCTCAGGCTCTACAGGTCAGCCAAAAGGAGTGATGGTTGAACATCACGGGGTAGTCGCATTTGTTTCCTCACCTACGTATGCCGAAGTAGATTTATCAACAAAAATGGCGAGTTTATCCTCACATGCTTTTGATGCGTTTGTGTATGACTTGTTTTTTAGTCTGACTAATGGTTCTTCTTTGTATATCTATCCGCAAGATATTGCACTTGATGCACAGCAATTTCACACTCAAATCTCGCGTGATGGGATCACCAACCTATTTACAACCACGGCACTGTTTAATGTATTAGTGGAAAATAATGCTTTTGCTAATACAAAGATAGAGCAAGTATTATTTGGCGGGGAGCGTTGTGATGTTAAAAACGTAGAGCGTTTCAAAGAAGCCTATCCAAATGTTAGCCTGATGCATGTATATGGGCCAACAGAAGCTGTTGTATACGCAACTGCTTGTGAACTATCGGCAGTTGAGTATGGTGCGCCAATAGGTCGTCCTATCAATAACAATACTGCATATATTCTTGATGAGGAGCAAAACTTAGTTCCTTTTGGTTGCATCGGGGAGTTGTATGTCGGTGGTGCTAGTTTGGCTAGAGGTTATTTCAAGCGGGAGGAGCTAACGGCTGAGCGCTTCATAAAGAACCCTTTTTATAATCAATCTAGTTCAAACAGTTCAGTACACTTATATCGTACAGGAGACCTTGTTCGTTACTTGGCTGATGGCAATATCGAATTTGTTGGACGAGCTGATGATCAAGTTAAAATCCGTGGCTTTAGAATTGAATTAGGGGAAATCGAGTCTAGACTCAGTGACCTCAACGCTGTCGATTCCGCGCTAGTAATGGCTTTAGATATAGCTGGTAGCCAACAGTTGGTGGGCTATGCTAAGTCTGCGATATCCTTAGATAATAGAGACTTAGTAGCTACAGGCTCTGAGATCAGAAATCAGTTAGCTGCAATGCTTCCAGATTACATGGTGCCAAGTGTAATTATAGTGGTCAACGAGTGGCCACTTACCGTAAACGGTAAAATTGATAAGAAAGCATTGCCAAAACCTGACATTGCATCTAGCTATGGTAACTATGTCGCGCCATGTACTATGCATGAAAAGGCGATAGTTGATGTTTACGCTGAGGTGCTTCAACAAGAATATGATGTTATTAGTACTACGAGTAGCTTTTATGAATTAGGTGGCCATTCGCTATTGGCTCTTAATGTGCAAGCACAACTTAAGTTACAAGGGTTGTTTGTAACTATCACGGATATTCTGCAGCCAATTTCAATCCAGCAGTTAGCGAAAAAGGTAACACAGCTTGATAGCGAGAATAGCGAGTTTGTGGCACCAAAAAACCAGATAACAGCTCCGAAAGATGTCACGGTTGAAAAACTAAACATGGTGTCTTTAAATAATGTCGAGCTGTCTAGCCTTATTGGCAAAGTCCCTGGTGGCAAGGAAAACATCGCGGATATATACCCTTTAAGCCCGTTACAAGAGGGGATGCTTTTTCACCATATAATGGACAAAACGGAAGACTTATACTTAACCTCCTTTACTTTAAAGCTTGCTAATGCAGAGTTGGTAGAGCAATTAATTACGGCGCTACAGAGTTTAGTTGCGCGTCATGACACGTTAAGAACCGTATTTTTCTGGGAGGGGTTACCTGAGCCTGTACAGGTTGTACTGAATCAGGGCGAGCTTTGTGTCGAACATGTCGTGTTAGAAAACTACGACACGACAGCGGAAGGTCGTGCGCTACTAGAGCAGCATAAATCTAACCGAATTTCGTTGCACCAAGGGCCGCTGCTACAGTTGAAAGTAGGCAAGAGCAACGAGTCAGATGAATACCTTGTGCTGGTAGAGCATCATCACCTCATCATCGATCATATTGGTTTAGATATTCTTGTTGAAGAGCTTAGCGCAGTAATGTCGGGCAATGATGAGCATTTACTGACACCGACACCATATAGAAATATGGTTGCCTATGCCAAGATGAAAAATAGTGATGATCAGGGAATCGGGTATTTTCAGGAACTGCTAGGTGACTTGGAAAATAAAACTACATTATTTTCAGGCTCTACAGCGGCACCTGAGGACACCTACAGCGGCCGTATTGATAAGGCACTCGGGGAGCAACTTCGTAAAACCTCAAAACATCTTGGTCACAGTATCTCTGCTATTTTCCATACGGTTTGGGCACAAGTTGCAGCACAATGTACGGGAGAGCCAGATGTGGTATTCGGTACTGTGTTATCGGGTCGGTTGAATAATTTTGCGAGTACGCAAAGAACAATGGGTATGGCAATAAACACCCTACCACTCAAAGTACAGACCGCAAAGACCAATGTACGTTCTATGATTGGAGATATCGCCAGTGGGTTACAAGCGCTAATTGATGTTGAGCAAACACCACTCTCTTCAGTACTTAATTTAACGCCATTTGGTGGTGACCTATTTAACTCGGTTCTGAATTATCGCCATTCATTGGAAATGGAAGGCGAAGGTGAATTTATTGATGGTTGGGAGGTATTAGGCGCTCACGAAAGAAATAATTACTCAATCTTTGTAAATGTTGATGATTACGACCTTTCGGGCGCTTTTAATGTGACGGTGCAAACAGCCAATGGCGTTTGCGCAAAGAGATTACACGGCTACTTTATCGAGGCGTTAACTAACATTCTCAACAGTATTGAAAAGAGTGTAGAGTTAAAGCAAGTATCGGTTATTCCAAAGGCTGAGCTTAACACTTTATTAGATAGCTTTAATCATACGAAAGTCGAGTACGATGACACCTGCTGTATTCACGAGTTATTTGAAATACAGGCAGAACAAAATCCAGAGCGGATAGCAATTCAGTATCAGCAGTCACAGTTGACATATAAGCAGCTAAATGACAAAGCCAACAAACTTGCTCGCTATTTAGTCGAAAACTGTAAAGTGGTACCAGATACCTTAGTCGGACTCAGTGTTGAAAGATCGCCAGAGATGATAATTGCTATCTTAGCGATTTTGAAAGCGGGCGGTGCTTATGTACCACTTGATCCCAGTTATCCTAAGGATCGCTTAGAGTTCATGGTTAATGACGCGGAGTTAGCTTTGATCTTGACGCAAAGTCGATTCCAATCTGTATTCGAAAACGACGCATGTACGCTACTTACGCTTGATACATTATTAGATGAAAAGCATGAGAGCTATAGCCTGATTAGACACCTATCGGATCATAATCTAGATAAGAAAATGATTGAGCTAACTCCTCGTCATCTAGCCTACGTCATCTATACATCGGGTTCTACAGGCAAGCCTAAAGGCGTATTAGTAGAACACCATGGAGTAGTGAATTATCTTACATATGGACAGCATTACTTACAGCCTCATCATAAAGGTGCTGTAATGAGTACGCCGCTGAACTTTGATGCAACAGTCACCAGCTTATTTGTTCCGCTTATATCAGGTAAACAATTAGTCGTACTCGCTGAAGATTTGCTTAGTATGTTCGAGCAATTGGCGTGGTATTTGTTCGAGCAAGGAGATAGCTGGTTATTTAAGCTAACACCTACTCATCTAGATGGTTTATTCCCTTTATTTGAAGGTAGCTCACCTTGTCAGCAAGCTCATAGTCTAGTGATTGGTGGTGAACAATTAACGACAAATGTTGTGGCAAAGTGGCAGCGACATTGCCTACCTAACGCGTCATATATTAATGAGTATGGACCAACAGAAACGGTGGTGGGATGTACAACCTTCACTATTAGTAATGAGGCTTCGCTACAGACTTGTGGTAGTAGTGTGCTTATTGGACGACCAATTAGTAATACGAAACACTTTGTGCTGAACGGCGATATGCCAGCGCCGATGGGGGCTGTTGGGGAGCTATGTATTGCTGGGGTTGGTGTCACCCGAGGTTATCTGAACAGACCGGAACTTAATGAGCAAAAATTCACTACATTTACCTCGCCGATCGGCAAAGTTGAGCGTATTTATCGCAGTGGTGACTTAGTGCGTTATTTAAACGATGGCAACTTAGAGTATATCGGTCGCGTTGATGACCAAGTGAAAATCCGCGGATTTAGGATTGAAACAGGTGAAGTTGAAGCGCATTTGACGAAACAGAACTGTGTCGACTCAGCTGTAGTGCTGGTTAGAGAAGTTGATTCTCAACAAGTGCTTATTGGATATGTGAAGCCAAGTGAGGCGACTGATTCCGATAGCCACAGCGACTTTGTTACTCAGCTTAAAGCGCTGTTGGGAGCATATTTACCTGACTACATGATACCGAGTGCTTTGGTTGTGGTGCCTAGTTGGCCACTGACACCTAATGGAAAAATAGACAAGCGCGCATTACCAGAACCAGAAAATAATGCTGTCATTGGCGAATATACCGCGCCTGAATCTGAAACTGAGCATGCCCTTGTTGCTATTTGGGCTGAGCTATTGAATCAGGAAGTGGGCTCGATCAGTACAACAGCTAACTTCTTTGAGATTGGTGGCCATTCATTGCTGATGGTGCGTTTATTTAGCCATATCCAAAGGGAGTTTGATATTACTTTGGAGCTGCAAGCACTATATGAGAGCCCTTATATCCGTGAACTGGCGCAACTTTGCGACGTAATTATAACGAAAAAAGAATTACAACAACGATTAACTCAACGTGTTGACTGTGAAATTGAAGAGGTCGAGTTTTAATATGAATGCGAAAACAATACTAAATACATTAGCTAAATCAGATATCGATCTTTATCTAGACGAAAGCAATCAGCTTAAAGCAAAAGCGCCCAAAGGTGCTATCACAGAAGAATTTCGAACGCTGATCAAAGAGCACAAAGCGAGTTTGGTTGCTTACCTTGAACAATTAGATGCGATTTATACCAAGCGTGATAATAATAAGAAAATTGAGGCTGCAAAACGGGTAGATGGTAAAGCTGATATTTCTTTTGCCCAACAACGCTTGTGGTTTATTGATAATCTCCAGAATGGTTCGCCAGAATACAATATGCCCATGGCATTTGATACTAAGGGTGAGCTGAATTTACAAGTGCTTCATCAAGTATTCGCTACAATACTAGAGCGCCATGAAGTACTTCGCTCAGTATATGTTGAACATGAAGGTCGTATCGTTCAGCAGATCCGCACTATGGACGAAGTTAACTTTACAATTCAAGTCGAAGATTTGAGTCATTTGAGTGGTAATGCGTTAACTGATGCTGTGACACAAAGAATGGATGCGGATATAACCACGTCTTTCAATCTTGAGTCTGACTTAATGTTGCGAGTTAGTTTCCTGAAGAAAACGGTGGATACCGGTGTGTTGCTATTTAACATGCATCATATTGCATCTGATGGCTGGTCCGTGGAAGTGCTGACTAAAGAGTTTGTTACGCTCTACCATGCATACCATGCGCAGCTACCTAATCCGTTGCCGCCACTTGATGTGCAGTATGCAGACTATGCTCAGTGGCAAAAAGACTATCTGGCAGGTGACGTACTTGAAAAACAGCTGAGTTATTGGCAAACCCAGTTAGATGAAGCGCCTGCGGTACACTCGTTACCGCTAGACAAAGCACGGCCAGTTACTAAGCAGCAACAGGCAGATGTTGTGCGGGGCTCGTTACCAGAGGATATCGCACAGAAATTGTTAGCGGTTGCCAAGGCTTATGAATTGACTCCATTTATGCTTCTTCACGGTGCCTTAGCATTGTTGCTATCTCGCCATAGTAATAGTAATGACATCGTTATTGGTACACCTGTTGCGAACCGTAAGCAAAGTGAGCTTGAATCACTTATAGGCTTTTTCGTCAATACATTAGTATTGCGTACAAATACAGCACATAAAACATTGGCAGACTATCTTAGCCATATCAAAACAGTGCATCTAGGTGCACAAACTAATCAAGATGTTCCATTCGAACAACTCATTGATCATCTGAAGGTACCGCGTAGCAAATCCTACAACCCTTTATTTCAAATTATGATGACGACGAGTACGAGTTATGGCATTGATGATGGTGGAATGGATACCTTTTCTCTACCTAGTGTTGAGTTACAGGCGAATGCCTCTGATTTAATCCAAGTGAAATTTGATTTGGATATTGACCTAAATATAAGTGAGCAAGGTGTTGGACTTCGCTGGACTTACGATCTGAACCTGTTCTCAGCGCATCATATTGAGCAACTAAATGCACATTTATGCCGCTTGTTAACGGAGATCTCTACGTTGCAAAATGACCGCGGCGTTGCTTTGTCGGAAATTGCGATGTTAAGTGACTCAGAGACACACCAGTTGGTACATAGTATCAATGACTCTGAACTTACTCGTTCAACAGATCATTGTATTCATGAGCTATTTGAACAGCAGGCGGAGTTGCACCCAAATAATATTGCTGTGGTCATTGATGAGCAAGCTCTGACATATCAGCAGCTTAATGAAAAAGCGAATCAGGTGGCGCGTTACCTACGTGCAAACCATGATATTCGCCCTGATACTTTTGTCGGTTTATGTGTAGAGCGTTCACTAGAAATGGTGATTGGCATTGTGGGAATCCTAAAGGCGGGAGCTGCGTATGTCCCTCTAGATCCTGATTACCCTCAATCACGTTTGAGCTACATGTTTGATGATGCCTCATTAGAGGTAGTGCTTAGCCAATCGCATCTTGACTCGGTATTAAGTGATTTTAAAGGTACTATAGTGTCCCTTGATCACGTGGCGGAAACCAATCAGGGTACTACACATTTATTCTCACAGTACGACAGCCACAACCTTTCTTCTGCGGAAACTGGCTTAACCTCAAATAATCTTGCTTACGTAATTTATACGTCAGGATCAACTGGGCAACCGAAAGGCGTGATGATTGAGCATCAATCATTGGTGTATTCAACGGTATGTCGATTTGATATTTATGAAGAGTTCTCTAGCTTTTTACTGATTTCTTCAATGTCGTTTGACAGTTCCATTGCGGGAATATTCTCTTCTCTAACTAGTGGTGCAAAACTATGTTTGCTTAGTGCTCATAAGAAAGCTGATACTAATTATATTGTGAGTCAGCTTAAACGCCATGAAATCAGTCACCTGCTTATGGTTCCAAGTTTTTATGACTTGATCCTAAATGAGGTCGACAGTACCGCACTGCCAGCCTTGCGCGGTGCGATTGTCGCAGGAGAAAGTTGTTCGAAAAATGTCGTTGAAAAGCACTATCAGAAGTTTGCACTAACCGGTGTCAAGTTGTTCAACGAGTATGGGCCAACGGAAGCTTCTGTATGGAGTAGTGTGGCACTATTGAAATGTGATGAAACGGTTAGCATTGGTAAAGCGTTACCGGGAAAGTCACTGTTTATCATGCATAACGATATGCTTGTTCCTTACGGCAGTGTAGGAGAGCTTTACATTGGAGGCCAAGGGCTTGCTCGTGGGTATTTAAATCGCTCAGACTTAACAGCGCAGCGATTTGTTACCAATCCGTTCTATCAAGTTGGCAATCAGAATAGTTCTAAGCGCCTGTATAAAACAGGTGATCTAGTGCGGTATTTACCAAACGGAAATTTGGAGTTTATTGGCCGTGCGGACGATCAAGTAAAAGTTCGTGGATTTAGAATCGAACTTGGTGAAGTTGAAGCGCAACTGGAGAAGTTGGACTGTGTTAACTCAGCACTGGTGACTACCTATGAGATTGGCGGTGCTAACCAGCTCGTTGGCTACGTGAAAGCGAGCGATGGGATGACAGACGAGCTGCCTGAGCACTTTACTAACAAGGTCAGAGTTCAGCTTGGGAACCGTGTACCTGAGCATATGATCCCAAGCATGATCATCCCAATGACGGAATGGCCTTTAACTGCAAATGGCAAAATGGATCGCAAAGCTCTACCAAACCCATCTGAAATGGCGTCGAAAGATAACTTTATTGTAGCTGCCAATGATACTGAACAAGCACTAGTGAAAGTGTGGTGTGATGTTTTGCAGCTCGACAAGGTATCGGTGAATAGCAACTTCTTCGAGATTGGAGGGAATTCACTGCTTAGTATTAAGCTACAGAAGGCGATTCAACAACATATGGAAGTCGACGTTGAGCTAACTGATCTATTTGAATATCCGACCATCGGGGCACTTGCCAAGTTCCTGTCTGGTGAACACGATGATGGGCTTGAGCATGGTGCAACGTTAACGACTAGAAGCTTCACACAAGAGTGCACAGATATAGCGGTTATCGGTATGGCTGGTCGGTTCCCTGATGCCACTAATGTTGATCAATTTTGGCAAAATATTAGTGCTGGAAAAGAATCTATCACCTTTTTTTCCGATGAGGAGTTGGTGGCTGCAGGTGTCGCGCCTGCAATGCTGAAAGATCCTCGTTATATCAAATCAATGGATGTCCTTAGTGGCGTAGCTGACTTCGATGCAAAGCGCTTTGATTACACTCCTAGAGAAGCTGAGTTGTTAGACCCACAACACCGTCTTATGCTAGAAGTATCCTCCGATGCATTAGAACACTCAGGGTATGGAGATCACTCAAAACCACAAAATGTGGGTGTCTTCGTTGGTGTAACGGATAGTGCTTATTTGATTGAAAACTTGTTGCGCAATCCAGATGTTGTCAGTAGTGCCTCTCAGAGTTTGGTGGCAAGCACAAGTGCATCATTTTTGGCGACCAAACTGTCTTATAAATTAAATCTAACAGGGCCAAGTGTAAACGTACTGACAGCTTGTTCATCTTCATTGGTGAATGTGCACCAAGCATGTAATAGCTTATTGCTAAATGAGTGTGAGATGGCACTTGCTGGTGGTGCTCGTATCGCTTCATTGAAGGCCGATGGTTACCTTTACCAAGAAGGGGGCGTGAACTCTGCAGATGGTCATTGTCGACCTTTTGATATTGAGGCGACAGGAACACGTGGTGGCAGTGGTGGTTGTGTTCTTTTACTGAAACGCTTAGATAAAGCGCTTGCAGATAAAGATACCATCCATGCTGTAATTAAAGGCACTGCTGTGAATAATGATGCGGCAGAAAAAGTAGGGTATATGGCGCCGAGTATTTCGGGCCAAGCTGCAGTAATTAAACAAGCGTTGAAAAACGCTAATGTCGAAGCGAATTCTATTCAGTACCTCGAAGCACATGGCACGGGTACTAAAATTGGTGATCCGATAGAAGTTAAAGCGCTCAAAAATGCCTTTGCGACCGAACAAAAGGGTTATTGTGCATTGGGCTCCGTCAAAGCGAATATCGGCCATTTAGATGTTGCGGCAGGTGCTGCTGGTATGATCAAAGTCATTGAGGCGATGAAGCATCGACAGCTACCACCGACAATTAATTACACACAGAGTAATACCCAGATTAACTTCGAACAATCTCCATTCTATGTTAATACTGAAAGTAAATATTGGGATTGTGATGCTGATCAAAGCAGACGTGCTGGCGTGAGCTCATTTGGGATCGGAGGAACTAATGCTCATGTGATATTAGAGCAAGCTCCTGAGGTCGAACCCAGTTCATCACCACGTAAGACTTGGCTGTTGCCGATTTCCGCAAAATCCAGTAGTGCGGTCAAAGCGGCATGTGAGAACTTGCGTTCCTACTTGGCGACGAAAGCAGACGACCAGGTGAACTTGCATGATATTGCTTATACTCTGCAAGTGGGTCGTACACAATACGAATACAGTACTCATATTTCTTGTTCATCGTTGGAAGATGCAATTACGCAGCTGGACAGCCATCCAAAAGTGATTCGTAATGAAGCTGATGATCACTCGGTGGTATTTATGTTCCCGGGTCAAGGTGCGCAATATATTGAAATGGCGCAGCAGCTCTATCTTAATGAGCCGCAGTTTAAATTGGTATTTGATCAATGTGCCGATACGATAAGTGAGCAGATCAATGTAGATTTAAGAGCGGTTCTTTACCCTCAAATCACCGGCCAGTTAACGCCTGAAGCTGCGCAGTCTTTATTGGCGCAAACTCGTGTAACACAGCCAGCGTTATTTGCCATTGAATATAGCTTAGCAACATTGATGCAGTCTTGGGGTATCAAGCCTGACGTCATGATAGGACACAGTATCGGTGAATATGTTGCTGCCTGTTTGGCTGAGGTATTCACGGTAGAAGATGCTTTAAAGCTGGTATGTGCTAGAGGTTCCTTAATGCAGCAGGCTCAACCCGGTAGTATGTTATCTATTGCAATGCCAGTTGAGCACCTCCGCCCGTTGTTGCAGCTAAGTGATACTTGCCTAGCAGCGGTGAACTCTGCTAACAACTGTGTTGCAGCTGGCTCAGAGCAAGGGCTTGCGCAGTTACAGGCGCTATTAATAGAGCGCGGCATCGATTATCGTCCGCTGCATACATCCCATGCTTTCCATTCGAAAATGATGGATGGGATTTTAGATGAATTCTCGAAGGTATTTGAGCGAGTGGAGTTGAATGCGCCGAAGATTCGCTATGTATCGAATGTTTCAGGGAAGTTCATTACTAATGAGCAAGCACAAAACCCAGAGTATTGGCTCGCACACCTAAGAGGCACAGTGTTATTTGCTGATGGTATTGAGACAGTTCTATCTGATACAAACTCTCTTGCTGATCAAAAGATATTTGTAGAAGTGGGGCCTGGTAGAAGTTTAACAACACTCGTGAAGAAAAACCGTGATGCGCAGCAACAAGTGGTACTGTCGGTTACGCGTCATGCGAACGAAGCTATCTGTGATCAACAAAAATTGTTAAGTGCGGTAGGTTCTCTTTGGAGTCATGGTGTGGATATAGATTGGTTCGCGCTCAACTTAGCGCAGGTAGGTCGTCGTGTACCGTTACCTACCTATCCATTTGAACGAGTTCGTTACTGGGTGGACGCCAAAACAGATTCTTTGACGAGCGTATCCTCTCATGGTGCTAAGTTAGCTGCTGATAAATGGTGGTCGGTGCCGATATGGAAGCAAAGTACCGCAATGAAAAAAGCCAAGGCGCAACTTAACACAGATAAGCAACATTGGTTGTTAATTATGGACAGTCATGGTGTCGCGGAAGAGTTAGCTTCTCAGCTTATGTTGAACGGCCACACTGTATATCGAGCATATTCAGCAGAGAGCTTCAACCGTCTAGATGATCAGAGTTTCAATATTGATATTGGCAATAGTCAAGATTATGAAACGCTGCTCGAAGTCATCAATAAAGAGGTACAGTTGGATCGCGTTGTACACTTGTTAGGTGTTGCGCCAACAGCAACTGAGAATATGCTAAATATGACACAATTTAATCAAGCACAACGGTATGGCGCATACAGTGCTCTCTATACTGTTCAAGCAATCGTTAAAGCGGGTCTAGATGATAAATTGAGTATTGATTTCATAACCAATGATGTTGAGCGAGTCACTGGTGATGAAACTCTTAACATAGGTAAATCAACAATTAAGGGGCTATGTAAAGTCGCACCACAGGAATATCCTGAGTTGAGTTGCCATCATATTGACGTACATTTGAATCAAGCTACGCGTGATCATGCAATTGCTAAATTGTGCCAGCGTTTATCATTGGAGTTACATTCACAACAGCGAGCACCACTTGTTGCACTGCGTGGTAATCAACGTTGGGAGCCTGATTATGAAACTGAGCTAATCGATACAGAGACACCAGCTGCTCATCGCTTAGTCGATGGCGGTGTTTACTTTATTACAGGCGGCTTGGGTAACATAGGTCTTTTGCTTGCTAAATATATTAGTCAAGCCGTGGCAGCTCCTAAGCTGGTACTTGTGGGGCGCTCTAAATTTCCCGAGCGCGCGACATGGCCAAGCTTGCTGGAAGGTAAAGTTGATCCAGACCTTTGTAAGCAAATTGAGCAAATTACTCAAGTGGAAAAAAGTGGTGCAGAAGTAATAATTCTAAGTGCTGACTCCGCAAATTTACAACAAATGCAAGATGCTATGAATTTCGTAGAAAATCAGTTTGGCGCGATCTCTGGAGTGATCCACGCTGCGGGCCAGCTACACGGTTCAATGACAGCACTCATTGAGACCACTGAAGATGACTTCGAAAAACAATATCGTGCCAAAGCGAATGGCGTCATAGTGTTAGAAACCTTGCTACAAACGCGACAAGTTGATTTTTGTATATTGATGTCTTCATTATCTTCAGTACTTGGCGGCCTTGGATTCTCGGCTTATGCCGCTGGAAACCAATTTATGGACGCATTTGCGCAAAGTAAGCATGAGCAAGGTGACGAACGCTGGGTAAGTGTTAACTGGGATGGATGGAGTTTTTCGGAGGCCACCCAAGATGATTTCTCGATGACACCTGAAGAAGGGATAGAAGCGTTTGCAGCTATGATGTCAATCGCTTACTACCCACAATTAGTGAATTCAACCGGTGCATTGGAGAAGCGACTAAGCCAGTGGATAGACAAAAAGGTTGCTGAGTCGCAACAAGCTTTATATGAGCGCCCTGAATTGGAGAGTGATTATGTCGCACCTCGAAATGAGGTTGAAGAGAAACTCGTTGCTATTTGGCAGCAGGTGCTAGGTATTGAGCAAATCGGGATTGAAGATAATTTCTTTGATTTAGGCGGGGATTCTTTAGTAGTAACCCGTGTTATCAGTGAAATAAGAAAAATGTTCTCAGTAAATGAATCTGCATTATCTATCAAAGAGTTCTTTGAGAAGCCAATTATTAGCCAGTTATCAGAAAAAATAGCGGCTGAACTAGAAAATGCTGAAGTCGAAAGTAAGAAAGCGCAAATATTAGAAGCAGGTAAAGCTGTAGAAGAAGGAGTATTTTAATGAATTCACCACAACAAATTATCGCCCACGCAGAAGCTTGTAATATTGTGCTTTACTTAAAAGGCGAGCAGTTAGCTTATATTAGCGAGGAAGGTGGCTTTCCTGATGATCTGAAAACGTTGATCCGTGAGAACAAAGATCAAATAAGTGCTTATTTACGAGAACAGGAACTACTAAAGCAGAAAGCGGAGAATGAAACACTGATCACGCCAGTAGATAAGAGTAAAATATTGCCACTTACCTTTGCGCAGCAAGGTCTATGGTTTATTGATCAGCTAGAAGGGGGGAGTAATCAATATAATATACATGCAGCGTTTGGCCTCAAAGGAGAGCTAAATTTGGCTGCAGTACAGTGGGCTGTTAATAAGTTAATTGAGCGCCATCAAGTATTACGTACTGTATATATTGAGAAAGAGGGAGAAGTCTGCCAAGAAGTTCAGCCTCTTCAATACATGGAGCTGCCGATTGTTGATTTAAAAGGCTTTTCGTCGCAAGAGCAACAGGAAAGAATACTTCAGATCTCGAATCAAGAGATGAACCAGGTCTTTAACTTGCAATCTGACTTAATGTTGAAAGCAAAAGTAGTCGCACGAACAGAACACGATCATGTATTGTTTTTTACACTGCATCATATAGCGTCTGATGCTTGGTCACAGGCCATCATGATCCAAGAATTTGCGACACTTTACGAAAGTTATTGCAAACAGTTGCCAGATCCACTGCCTATGTTAGATATTCAGTATTGCGACTATGCTCACTGGCAACGGAACTACTATACCGAAACTCGCATATCTGAGCAGTTAGTGTATTGGGAAAAAATGCTCAAAGGCGCGCCTTATTCCCATGCATTACCGTTCGATAGGCCTCGAGGTGCACAGCAAAAGTTCGCTGGAAAGACACATTCTTGGTTTGTTGATAATGAACAGGTCCAGGGATTAAAAGCAAGAGCAAAAGAAAATCAAGCAACATTTTTTATGATGCTATACACCGCTTTTTCAGTATTGATTGGGCGTTGGAGCCAGACAAGAGATGTAGTTATTGGAAGTCCTATTGCAGGTCGCACCCACCCTCAGGTGTCCCCTATGATCGGTTATTTCATTAACAGCATGACATATCGTAGCGAATGGACTGAAGGAGAAAGTTTCCGATCCCTGCTTGGTCGCAATAGAGAGAATACGTTATCTGCATTCGATCATCAGGATATACCCTTTGATTCGTTAGTTGATCGTTTGAAAATACCGAGAGAGCTGAGTCATAGTCCGCTATTTCAGGTGATGTTTACGCTGCAAAACACAGAAAAGTCTGATTTTGAGTTGAACGGGTTGGAAACTTATCCTGTGATGGGCGAAAACTCACTAACGAAGTACGATTTGCAAATGGTTGCTGAAGAAGGTGAGGGTGGGCTTTGGTTAAATCTGACCTACTCAACAGATCTGTTTGACTTTGAAACGGTTCAATCAATGTCCAATAGTTTTGATGTGATATTGCGTCAATTATCTGTGAATGTTGATATAGCGGTAGATAAGTTAGCCTTGGCAAACACGACAGAAGCGCTAACTCCGAAGCTGCTTCCATTGGAGTCATTTACGTCGGTCCACTCGTTGATTGAAAATATGGTGGAGACGAAAGGGGATGCGACGGCTATCGACAGTGGTGATTGTTCACTCACTTATAAGGAGTTAAATGAAAAGGCAAACCAACTGGCGAGATTTTTAATTCAGAATGGGGTTACGCAGGGACAGCAAGTACATTTGTGTGCAATCCAAGGGGTGTTCCGTTATGTCTCCAAGTTGGCTGTATTAAAAGCTGGGGCGATATATGAATATCATGACATCATTGAAAATACAGACTGGTTCAACAACATCGCAGCTCAAGGTAGCGTCTTGCTATTTTCAGAGTGCACGGTAAGCCGCTTATCTGGTAACGCATTACGCGTGCCTTCAGATGATGAGCTGAAGGCATTTTCTTCAGCAAATATGCGCCAGGATGAGGTCTCTATCAGGTCTTTTGACCGAGCGATAATAGATAGTCGATTGAATAATGGTAGAGTAAGCCATGCACTTTTGTTACAACAAGTGCTCAGGCAGCAGCAAACGATGCAGCTACATAAGAATGCAAACTTGTTAATTCATCCGGAAACAGAGAAAACCAATCGTATAGATTGGATTACAGGGCTCGCGTCAGGCGCTAAACTGGTGTTGTTAGAGACTGCTCGAGACCTCGAAGATACTTTAATCACAAAAGAAGTGACGCACCTGACGCTAACAGCTGCACTGCTTGCTGATGTAACTTTATGTAAGGATTATGCTATTCAGCAGCTTATCATTCATGCAGAGTCTGGTGCTGATTCATTACTGTGGCGATGGAGTGAGCTTTACTCGGTAACATCTGTCTTGAGTCTTGACCTACAAGGTTATATTTGTGCAGAGAAAGTGATTGCTGGTCAGGCCATCTCGTTGGGGAGAGCTTTTGATAAACATCAAGCGAAAGTGATGTTTGACGACAAGAATCGTGCCCCAACAGGTGCTATTGGTTATCTCTATACCTTTGATGAAAATAATAATTTTGAAAATACTAAGATGTTGGTGCGAGAAACTAACGCTGGCAATATCGAAGCTATTCACTATGGTGCTTTGAGAATGAGCCGTGATGATGTATTTCTAGAAAATATTATCTCAGCTCAGTCGCAAACGATTCAAGTTGCGGTGATAGAAAAAGTGGTTTACCTAAGGTTGTCGGGCAGCAGTGCTGCACAGCAAGAGCAGCTGAAAGCAGTTCAACATAATTTAAAACAGCTGGTACCTACATATCTATTACCAAAGTCATACGTAATAGTATCAAATATGCCGATTCGAAATGGCGGTACGGTCAATCGTGATACGCTGTGGCGTCATATGCAAAGTTGGCAAGATAACTTGGCTGCGTTACCTCAACCGGAATTATTGGAGACTGACTTACAACTGCAAGGTTCCACAACAGAAACAGTTGATTTTTTCCTCGATAAAGAAGTATCATTTGCATTGCGGAATTTAGCGTGTCAGTATAATGTGACAATTGCAAAGGCCTTTTCTGCGATTTTTAATTTGGCCCTAGTGATTAACTCTGAAAGTGATTGTATCTTAAGTACGGTGTCTGGAGTATCTTCTTCTACAGTTGGTAGAGGCGTTTTGTCTGGTTCATTTTGTAAAGATGCACGCGTTCAAGACAACCTGAAAGGTATTCTGGATAATTTATCACAAAGTGTGGATTACGAGTTTGTTGATAAGAATTGGATAACGCAACAGTACAATCAAAAATGCGGCACCGATTGGAAGACTATTTTTGCCTATCAGTTAAAGTTTGTGTCGGATACTATGATGCAGCAAGAGCTTGTGACAGACAGCTCGGTGAGCTTATTGGTTTCAGACAGACTGAGCGCAGAAAAAATAGAGGGCCAATGGCGCTTGCAAAACAGTTGTTTTGATCAATCAACGTTGCGTCGATTGGAAAAAATAATAGCGATGTTGGCATCCCATGAGTTGCAGAGCAAAACGTTAGCGGAAGTGAAAACAATATTGAACGAAGATGCCCGCAGCAAGTTGCGTTCAGCGAAGCGAAAATTTAAATCAGTGAGAAATAAGAGTCAGTTCTCAGTTGAAGGAAACGTAGCATGAGTTTTAATAAATGGCGTAATAAAAAAAGTGAAACTACAACGTCGGTAAGTTCATTAGTTTCAAAGGTTTTTTTAGAAGAATCACCTACATTGCCTATAGTGTATAAGTGCAATACGGCAAACGTTGATTTACCGACTTGGTATAATCAGAATGAGTCGGAAATAGCGCAAGAGCTTGCTAAATATGGCGCTGTGTTATTCCGCGGCTTTAATATACATAGCGAAGATGATTTCCAGCAGTTTGTTGCCACTAGCATCAAACAGACGGCTAAGTATGTGGAAGGGGCAACGCCGAGGACAAAGCTATCAAAAGGGGTTTATACGGCCACGGAGTTTCCTTCTGATCAAGAAATTGCTTTGCATAACGAGTTGTCGTATGTCACAGAGCCACCAAGTAAGTTAGCATTTTGCTGTTTGACTGCCCCTGAAAGTGGTGGTCAAACTCAACTGGTCGATGTACGTAAAGTGCTGAATCGAATTGACCGTGATATCGTATCCGAATTCGAAAAGCGAGAAGGCTGGTTATTGCGTAGGAATTATGGCAATGGATATGGACCAACAGTGGCGAAAGCGTTTGGTATGACAGATATTGCAGACATAAAAGCTTATGGAGAAAAGGTTGATTTAAAAGTGACACCAATTTCGGATGAAAAAGTAGTCACTGAACAGGTTCGAAAGGCTGTGCATCAACATCCAATTAGTGGAGAAAAAGTCTGGTTTAACCATATCTCTTT
Organism: Pseudoalteromonas sp. S2755; assembly: GCF_005886535.1. Classification (GTDB taxonomy): domain Bacteria; phylum Pseudomonadota; class Gammaproteobacteria; order Enterobacterales; family Alteromonadaceae; genus Pseudoalteromonas. Next base: position 13,369 of record NZ_PNDS01000010.1, on the reverse strand, counting down.
TTGGCACACAAATAACCTATGCCCAGATGTGAGAGCAAAAATGCAAGAAGACTTAGCGCTTGAGGATTTTCCCTATTCAACGCGTTATGGTGATGGTAGCGACATTGATGACAAGACCGTCGAAGCACTGAGGCTGGCGTATACGAAAGAGGAAGTGAAGTTTGACTGGCGTGAAGGGGATGTATTACTGATAGATAATTGGTTGGTTGCACATGGTCGAAAACCATTTACAGGTGCTCGTAGAGTGCTTGTGGCCATGGGGTAAGTGAGCCCTGTCGAGATATATTATCGTCTCACGCATGAGATGATAATATATCGACCAAGGGAACTTTGTTTGTAAATTAGTCATTTTTATACCTTTGTTAATTGACTCGGTGTAAAAATTTAAATATATTTAATAATTGATACACTTTAATATTGAGCTAGCAATAGCCTGAATGGTAGAAGCGTGATGCGCATTCCTAAATGGCGTTGGTTTATACTAATACCTTGTTTTTGTTAGTTTGTGAAAATCTAAACTCATAGAGCTATTTGTTTTGCTTGGTGGGCGTGCCCACTACTATATCCAACGACCAAGGACACACTTGGTTTGCACTACTTCTTTGAAAATTGAAGTGGATGGGCGTAGAGATTACGTGTTATTGCTACGTATACCATGGAACAGATCGACATTGAGTCAGAAATAAAGAATTTTACGATATAAAAAGGATCTATGTTTATGCTAAAACTAGATAAAGCTATCTCTGATGAGCTTTTACTTGGGCTTGTGCGCTCTACCATTCGAGGAATTGAAGCTAAGGATTGTTTTTACAACCAACTTCATTACGTTAATCGGAAGTTTGTTGAAGCTCATGCTAACGCGCTACTCGATATTGTTGTTGCAGCGTTACAGGATATTCACCCCGGTATTTGTCGAGATGACATTGCTTACGTCAATGATTTTGTTGCACCCGTTAATCTGAAGAACTCAGCAGTGAGGCCGGTCACTGAATTAAACAAAGCTAATAAATATCAGTGGCACGTAGACTCAATTGACCAATGGTTAGGGCCTTGCTATAACCTATGGATCCCGTTATATCGTCAATCTGCGCTTGAGAAGTTAAGTGAGCAACCGCTATTTGAAGTGATGACGTCAGAGCAGGTACCAAGCCTCTATGGGAATAACAATATACCAAAGACCAACTTTCTCATTGATGGAGCGACTCAGGCACCTGACTACCTCGGTTTGGCTCAAGAGTTTACAGGCATAGAAATCGAAAAATTACGCGATAGCTACCTGTACCATGACGCAAAAGGGAAAATTCATATTTTGCCAAAAAGTGATATGCAGAGCACTACAGTCGTGAAACCGCAGTTAGGTGATGCTTACATTTTCAGAGCAAATCAATTCCATTCATCAGGCCCCTCAGAGTTTGAGCGTATCGGTGTTGCCATGAAGTTCATTATTACCAACCCGAAATACGGTTTCAAAGAGCATGATGAATTTAGATTTCCCCCACCATTTGCGGGATGGGAAGGTTTGTTTACTGGCTGTTATGCCCAATTTAAAGATTTTACCTCATTCAAAAAATATATTGACTTTAGCATCGTCGGAGAACAGCTAGAGCTTCGCAACAATCAAGATAAATTGAATAATATCTGTGTAGTACTAAGTGAAATAGAACAAGAGTTGGCACACTATATAGAGCATGGCAGTTTTCCTTCTCTCGCCCATCAAGCAGAGCAAGAGATGGAGGTCGGGTTTCTGTAGAGACGAGAAATATTCTCGGTAGGTATTAATATTTAGTGCATACCGGTTGAGAAATCCTATTGATGAAAGTAGTTTCTGACTATTTTGCTTTACCACTTAAATAAGAAGCAAAGAACTAGGCATTATTAGTCGCTCTCTGCTTTTAAATAACTAAAAATGAACAATGGTAAACCGTTTCTGCATATATTGATGCAGAAAAAACAAGGAATAACCCAATGAATAAAAAAGTATTGGCGTCTCCAATTCAAAACGCGCATTGGATTCAGCTGAACAATAATATAGATAAGTCAATTCAGCTTGGCTCAATTAGTGCTTTACATACGGGTAGCTTAAACATTGAAGCTGTCAGTGAATATTTGACCACTTTAGCAGAGCGTTTAGACATTATTCGCACAGCCTATGAGGTGGATGAATTTGGAGGGCTTTGGCAAAATATCAGAGATCTTGATCCGGTTGAATTGGTGACAGAGGATTGGCGTGGCTATACAGATGCACAGATAACGCAGCGTAAATCAGAGCTCACGATATTCGGGGAACAGCAATCGAGCGACTTTGCCACTCCTTGGTTGCGATTAGTAATTGCGCAGCAAAGCAATGGCTATTGGTGTTGTCTTGAAATGAGTGCTCTAAACACAGATAGCTTTACATTGACGCATCTAATGCAGCTGATCCTTTCCGCTGGCAGCGAGTATACTCATGATGCGCAGACTTGGTTGCAAAATGAAGTCATCCAATATGAGGAACTAGCACCTTGGTTAGCTGATTTCTTGTTAGATGACGACTTAACAGAAGCTCGTCAATTTTGGGCGAGAGATAAAAGTGTGGCCGCGCTAGTTGATAAGTGTACTTTGCAACGATATAAGCATGATGGAAAGTCAGAGTATAAATTTGACTATATCAACCTTGGTGATATTCAAGATGAGATCTCACGTTTTGCTAAGCAATATCAAGCGACGAGTGCTGAGGTAGTATGCGCGAGTTTGCGTTTAGCATTAAAGAAGTTCGCACCAAAAGCCGAACTTGTTAGAATGTTTGATAGCCGTTCAGACAGTGATTTAGCCGATGCTATCGGACCATTGAGCCGGGCTGTACCCTTATTCCCAGAAGTTGCTGACAACTTTAATGACGCTATACAGAACGAACTTGAATGTAGTGAGCATGGTGTTGATTATGCAGAGTGTTTTGCTAAAAGCCATGATCATGAATCCGCAGGATTTAGCTTTATTTTTGATGCCGTAGTTAATGTAGCGCAGCCGACACTGCAACTCGAGCAGGTAAAACACTTAGCTGAAGCTTGTAAGTTACAGTTTACTTATATTCAGCAAGAGAGTGGCAGTCGTCTACAGCTAACGTATGATAACAGTTATGTTGATGATCAAGCCGTTACCTATTTGCTTAATCAGATAAAAGTAGCGTTAATTAACCATATGGGTATTTCCACTCAACGCCTAGGAGCTGAATATCAAAGCTATGGTAAAGTTGTTACTACATCGGGAGTAACGGTTTTAGATCACGTTAACAAGGTCGTCGCTGCAGGCAACGGTAACGTGGTTGAGTTAAATGGTAAGGAAAAAACACTCGCAGACATTGATTGTGCCGCAAATCAACTTGCGAACTATTTACAACATCAAGGCATAGGTAAAGGTGATGTCGTCGCGCTATGTATGGTCCGCTCTGTGGAGTTCGTCATTGCGATGTTGGCGACGATGAAAGCGGGAGCAACATATGTTCCTATCGACATTGACCTGCCACATCAGCGTATCACCGATATGCTTAAAGATGCGCAAGCAACTACGGTGATCAGTGTTGGTGAGTATGAGGTCACTGGGTGTAAAAACATTGATTTAAATGAGCTCAAGCTCGAGCAGTACGCTGCGACAGCACCGGATGTAACTATTCAAGAAACAGATCTAGCATATATTTTATTTACCTCTGGCTCGACAGGAAAGGCCAAGGGAGTAAGCATCAGTCACAAAGCTTTGCTCAATCATATGAACTGGATTAATGATGAATTTACGTTTGCAAAAGACGATCGTTTCCTGCAACGAACATCGGCAAGTTTTGATGCATCAATTTGGGAGTTTTGGGCACCGTTGATGGTCGGCGCAACGATGGTGATTGCCCCAAGTGAAATCAATTATGATCTACCACTCTTCAAGCGAACGATGCATGACTATTCGATCACTCGACTACAGCTTGTTCCATCACTATTAGACTTGTTACTTGAACACATTGATGGATCCGTATCGTTCACGCTAAAAAGTGTATTTTGTGGCGGTGAGGCATTGAAGAGCTCAACTGCAGATAAAGCGATGCAAACTTTTAATTGTGAAGTTATTAATCTATATGGGCCATCTGAGTGCTGTATTGATGCTTTATTTTGGCGCTATGAGCGTGCGACAGTAACAGATTTTGTGCCTATCGGATATCCAATTAACAACTTACATTGTCGGGTCGTGAAAGAGGACGGTGATCTTGCTGAAATAGGGGAAACAGGTGAGCTACAAATTGCAGGTGACTCTGTTTTCAATGGTTACTACGGTCAAGAGGCGTTAACGATGGCTGCGCTGGTTCATTGTGATACTAGTCACTTAGATTTTTATAAAACCGGTGATCATGTCCAAGTGTTATCAGACGGTAACCTAATGTACTTAGAACGTCTAGATAATCAGGTAAAGCTTAATGGTTATAGAATAGAACCGGATGAAGTTTCTATGATTATCTTGAATGCAGGCCTTGCGGAGCAAGCAAAATGTGTTGTTGCTGGAGGTGGGCTTTCTCTATTTATTGTTGCTCCTACAGCTTCCGAAGCGGAACTTATACAATTGTTAGCCAATAAATTACCTGAATATATGCAGCCAAAACAGCTAATAGAATTAGAGGCATTTCCCTACCTATCCAATGGTAAGTTAGATACCAAATCGTTAATTGAAAGTGCGTTAAACCACACAAAGGCAGACTATGTAAAGCCTGAAACGGAAGTCGAGATACAGCTTACTCATATTTGGCAAGAACTCTTGAATACATCTATGTTAATTGGCACCACGCATGATTTCTTTGCTATAGGAGGACATTCTCTTTTGGCTATGAAAGTCCTAAATCGCATTCAAGAAGAGTTCAAAATAAACATTAGTGTTAGGGTGTTATTTCAAAATAAAACAATTGCAGAACTTGCAGCACATATCGAACCATTATTGCTGTTAAACAGTGCAAGTAATGAAGAATTAGAATGTATGGAAGGTGGTTTACTATGAACGTAGTTGAGTTGCTAAGAGAAGTTAAAAATAAGGGCATTATTTTATATCTTGAGAATGGAAGCTTAGCTTTTAAAGCGCCGCCAGGAGCGATGGATAGCGAAATCAAAGCACAAATTATAGCGAAGAAAAGTGAAATTGTTTCTTTGTTGCAACAACAGGAAAATGCAGATATTCTCCCTATCAGTCGCTATCCAAGGCAGGGAGATAAGCTTCAAATGGCTTCATTTGCACAGCAAAGGCTATGGTTTATTGATAGCATGCAAAAAGGATCTGCTGAGTACAACATGCCTGTTGCTTTTGGAGTAAGCGGTACCCTTGACCTTGCGACGCTGCGCAAAGTATTTGCAGCAATTATTGAGCGTCATGAAGTATTGCGCACCGTGTACTTATCAGATGCGGGTGAGGTACAGCAGGTCATTCGTGAGATGGCTGAAATAGACTTTAACATCACTGTGGAGAACCTTGAGCATCTCACGGGTGAGATGCTTGAGTCTGAAGTTCAAAATCTGATTTCATGTGATATGAATACCCCATTTAATTTGGCGCAAGATTTGATGCTGAGAGTGAGCTACATTCATAAAGCTGAAGACTCGGGTGTACTGCTATTTAATATGCACCATATCGCGTCCGATGGATGGTCAACTGAGATACTCATCAAAGAGTTTATTACATTATACCAAGCGTTCAGTGAGGGAGAGCAAAACCCGTTACCAGAGTTACCAGTGCAATATGCAGACTATAGTCATTGGCAGCGAGAGTACGTAGCTGGTGAAGTCTTAGAAGGTCAATTGCGTTATTGGGAAAATCAACTCAAAGATGTACCGATGATACATAGCTTACCTTGTGATTTTTCGCGCCAAAAAAGCAAACAAACTATGGGGAAGTTGGTACATGGTCAACTCTCCGAAAAGCTTGCTAAAACCCTACTAGATACGGCTAAAAAATTGCAGCTTACTCCTTTTATGCTGGTTCATGCTGGATTTTCTCTCTTGTTAGCAAGACACAGCAATAGTAATGACATAGTTATAGGTACGCCAATTGCAAACCGAACTCAGGCAGAATTAGAGCCACTGATTGGGCTGTTTACAAATACATTAGTATTACGAGCAAATACCGAGCATAAATCGTTACATGAATACTTTGATCATATTCGCCAAGTGCATTTAGGAGCTCAATCTAATCAAGATGTACCATTTGAGCAACTTGTTGAGCGCTTGAAAGTTCCTCGCAGCTCGGAGTATAGTCCGCTGTTTCAAATTATGCTGACAACGAGCAGCGATTTTGGAGTGAATGAAAATTCAAACAGCCAAACATTAGCATTACCAAACGCAGAGTTGAAAGCATACCTTTCTGATCAAGTACAAGCTAAGTTTGATATTGAGCTCAATGTCAGTATTAGCGAGCTTGGTGCGAGCTTAGATTGGACCTTTGATGACGGTTTGTTTGAAACCCAGCATATCGAACAATTAAACCAACACCTTTGTTCATTATTTGAAGCCATAGGCTCTATTAATGACCCTACAAAGGTTGCACCATCTTCATTACCGATGATGTCGAAAGCTGAAATTAACCGCTTAGTTCATGAATTAAATGGCGTCGAGCAAAGTTATGATAGTGAAAAGTGCATTCATGAGCTTTTCGAACAGCAAGTAGCTAACTCCCCAGAACAAACTGCAGTGGTGTTTGCAGACAAGGCCCTTACTTTTGCTGAGCTAAACCAGAAAGCGAATCAGGTTGCACACTGCTTAAGGGCTAGGCATGAGATTACGCCAGATACATTGGTCGGCCTATGTGTTGAGCGTTCATTGGAGATGATTGTTTGTATTTTAGGGATTCTCAAAGCCGGGGCGGCATATGTTCCGTTAGACCCAAGTCACCCTAATAATCGACTGACGGATATCATCTCAGAAACAGAGCCTAAAGTTGTTCTAACACAATCTGAGTTACTCAATAAGTTTGAGTTATCAGCATCAAAGGTTTTGATTGTTGACGATTTGATAGATGGAGATAATTCACCATTTATTGAGTATCCTACTGATAACTTAGATAAAAGTACGATTGGATTAACCACAAACCACCTTGCTTATGTGATGTATACCTCCGGGACCACTGGTAAACCTAAAGGGATCATGGTTCAGCACTGCGGGCTACTTGCGAGAAAAGCTGGCTGGGACCATATTTTTGAAATTGATAAGGCACCGCTGACAGTTTTACAAATGGCAGGACTGTCGGTTGATATTTTACTGGGTGATATAATCAAGGCGCTTTGTAGTAATGCTGGGAAGCTTATCATTTGCCCGTACGAAACGTTAATTTCAGCACATGAACTTTGTAATTTGATAAACATACATCAAGTAACTTATGGTGATTTTGTCCCTAGTGTTGTAAGAGAACTGGGACATTACCTTGTGAATAATGAGCAGAAGTTGCATGGGCTTAAGTTCATATCAATAGGCTGTGAAGCGTGGAAAGTTGATGATTTAGAATTACTAAATCAAGTCGTTGATAACAGTACTCGAATTTTCAATTTATATGGTCAAACGGAAACGGTTATTGATGCTAGTTACTTCGATACCAGTAAGTATGGAATTGAATACTTAAAGAGTGGGTCGATCCCATTGGGCACACCTTTCCCAAATACTGCACTTTATGTGTTAGATGATAACCGTCAATTGGTACCAAATGGAGTAACTGGTACTTTATATGTTGCGGGACATGGCTTAGCGAAGGGCTATTTTGGCAACCCTGAACTTACAGCTGAGAAGTTTGTGCGCAATGAAAGCTCAGATATAAAAGAACAGCGACTCTATTGCACAGGCGATCTTGTAAGGCGTTTATCAGATGGTAGCTTAGAGTTTGTTGGACGAGTCGATGAGCAAGTTAAAATCAGAGGGTTCAGAATTGAACTCAGTGAAATTGAAGCACAAATCGCAGCCTTAAGTGATGTAGACTCTGCTGTGGTGATGGCCAAAGAAGTGCAAGGTAGCCTGCAAATCGTCGCTTATGTAAAACCGATAGAGCTAACAGTGGAGACAAACACAGAGGAAAGTTCAGAAAGTCAGTTTAAAGCGGCGTTGAGGAGCGTACTCAAAGAGAAATTACCAGAATACATGTTACCCACAATCGTTATGATTATAGATAGCTGGCCATTGAATGCTAATGGCAAGGTCGATAAAAAGGCATTGCCAGAACCTGACCGTGCATCAATCGGACAAGAATATATTGCACCAATAACAGAGGTTGAAGAGCATCTAGCTAAAGTGTGGTCTGAATTGCTTAACCTTGAGGTTCAACAGATTAGCACTACAGCTAATTTCTTTGAGCTGGGTGGACACTCTTTGCTAATCAGTCGCTTAGTTGCTGCACTCAATGAACAGTATGAGATTAGTCTAGTGTTAAAAGATGTATTCGAACTGCCTACAATCAAAGGGATTGCAGCTCTTGTGGATGCGTCGAAAGCGGCAGCAGTTAAGCAAGTAGAAACAACGGTGTCAGAAAAGAAAAATTCGATAGTAATATAAAAAGTAAACCTTATTCTCGTCAGAGTTATGCGCAATCTACTACAGCATGACTCTGGCCATCAAACGATATCAATGATTTGATGGCGCTAACTTTTCGGAGAAAAACATGGAATTATTAAAAGAGCTTAGCCCCGCTGAGCATCAACAAGAAGCGAAGCCTGATTGTGGAGGCTTGATCCTCACTTTATTGGATGATGAAAAAGAAAAAATAGAACAACTAGTCAGACAGCATAATACAGTTAACTCAAAAGATGGTGCAGATATCACTTTTAACTATCTAGAAACATGGAATAAATTTCCTCGTAGAATTAAAAGAAAACTGCTTGAATTCAAGTTTAAAGGCGGTGATCATAGCTATCTATTGATAAAGAATTTGCCGCTACTACAAGGGCTTCGTGATACACCGCTCGCGAAAAATGAAATTAAGGGTAAGCAGCGAGATTATGCCGCGCTATTACAATCGATCATTTCTGTATCATTAGGGTATGTATATAACTTTAAGGATAAAATTACCACTGGTCTGGTAGACGATATCTATCCAATAAAGAAAGATTCTAACAAGCAAGTGGGCACTAACAGTGTATTTCTTGAATGGCATGTTGAAGATGGATTCCACGAAACGAAAGCTGATTTCGTTACACTGCTATGTTTAAGGGATGACCCTGAAGTAAAAACATATTTGATGCCAGCAAATCACCTGAGCTTGTCAGATGCAGAGCGTGCTCAACTGAGCCAATTAGACTATTTAATTTGGGAAGATCTCACATTTAATAACGAGGGTGATTTACGTAGTACCAAGGTAAAAGTGCTGGATGGTACCGAAGATCCAGAAATTATTTATGACCCAGCTTATATGGAAGCGTGCAGTAGCGCATCAGCCGAAGCTTTCTCGTCTCTTAAAGACTCCATCGTAAAAGGATGTTTGACTTTGACCTTAGCTGAAGGCGAAATGCTGGTTTTTGACAATCGTAGAGTGGTTCATTCTCGTAATGCCTACAGTCCCAGATTTGATGGCAAAGATCGTTGGTTGTTGAGAACGCTCGTGGTCGAAAGCTGGTGGAAAGCAAAGAATAAAAAAGTAGAGTCGACTTTATATGTAAGTTAACGGGCAAGGTCGGATAGCTCGGATTTACTCTGTTATTTTAGGTCTCAATAGGTTGAGGATAAAGCAGCTAGTCGCTAGCTTCTGTTGAATATAAAGTTTTAATACTCCAGTCATGGATTGGTAATTGGTCGTTTGCACTTATTAGCTCGTTGAGAAGTAAGATGCGCTCTGTAGACCTTGCACTATGTAAAAAGGTAAAATTTCTGTGGAAAATATAAAAAAATTAATAGCCGATTGTGCCGAGGCACAGTTCTCATTTGAGCTGGCGGAGAATGACCAACTCAAAATCAACTTTGAGGAAGCCATCCCTGAGTTAATACAGCGAATTAAGGACAATAAAGAAGGGATCCTGTACTACCTCCGAAGTGACGGATATAAAAAAGTTGTAAAAGCAACTCAAACGGATCAAAAACATAACTTATCGTACGCACAGCAGCGCCTGTGGTTTATTGATAATTTAAAAGGCAGTACTCAAGAATATAATATGCCGATGGCTTTTGATGTAACAGGTGAACTCAATATTGCGGTGTTGAAAAAAGCGTTCCATACCATCATTGCAAGACATGAGATATTACGTACTACTTACCATGAGCACGATGGCTTGGCTGTACAACAATTAAAGGGCATAGATGCTTTTGCTTTTGATATTCAAGAAGTTGATCTTACAAATCTCAGTGGTGATTCATTACAAACTGCGTTAAAGGGCCACATCGATGAGCTGATTGGCCAGCCATTCGATTTAAGTCAAGACCTAATGCTCCGCGTAAGCTATATCAAACGGACGAATGATTCTGGCGTTCTATTATTCAATATGCATCACATCGCGTCTGATGGGTGGTCAATGGAAGTCATTTTGAAGGAGTTGTTTACCTTATATCATTCGTATATAGCTGGTATGCCCAACCCACTTCCAGCCCTTTCTATCCAGTATTCAGATTATGCACTGTGGCAAAAACAGTACTTGAGCAATGGGGTTTTAGAGCAGCAATTAGCATACTGGGAAAAGCAACTAGATGATCTTCCTGTCGTTCACTCTTTACCTTTGGATAAGCCTCGCACTGAAGGGACGGCCAGCCGAGTCGGTATCGTACATGGCCAGCTTTCATCTGCATTGGCGAAAGAGCTTATCAATATCGCTAAGATGTATCAATTAACGCCATTTATGTTGTTACATGGAATGCTTTCACTTTTGCTTGCTAAGCACAGTAATAGTAATGACATCGTTATTGGTACGCCTATAGCTAATCGTCTGCAGTCAGAACTGGAGCCGCTCATTGGTTTCTTTGCAAACACATTGGTACTTCGAGCTGATACCAGTTTTGTTGCTATGGATGAGTATTTTGCACATATTAGAGCGCTACACCTTGATGCTCAGTCTAATCAGGATGTCCCTTTTGAACAGTTAGTTGAGCGCTTAAAAATACCGCGAAGTCAAAGTCACTCTCCTTTGTTTCAAGTATTGTTAACGACAAACAGTGACTATGCTTTAACGCCAGGCTCGGAGCAGGCATTCAAGTTACCAAATGTTGAACTCCAGACATATCAATCGGATTACATTCATGCCAAGTTTGATCTGGATATTGATATCAGTATTAGTGACTCAGGTGTTGCCTTAGTATGGGAGTATGATACTAGCATTTTCATGGAGCAGCGGATCCAAGTTTTAAACGATCATTTTTGTAAATTACTTAATGGGTTAGCTTGTATGGTTGCAGAGGGTAATAATGACTTGCCCTCGCTGCCTATGCTGTCTCAGGAAGAAGCACATTACTTGTTAAATGAAGTGAACGATACGGTAGTTCCTTATGCTAAGGACATGTGCATTCATGAATTGATTGAAGAGCAAGCCTCGCTTCATCCTGAACGGGCCGCCGTGGTGTTTGATGATGAGGTGCTCAGCTACGCAGAACTTAATAGGAGAGCAAATCAGGTAGCGCACTATTTACGTGAAGAGCACCATATTAAGCCTGATGATATTGTTGGCCTATGCGCTGAGCGTTCGGTTGAAATGGTCGTCGGTATCGTTGCGATATTAAAAGCAGGAGGGGCATATCTCCCTCTTGACCCTAGCTACCCAGTGTCACGATTGTCTTATATGGTGGAAGATGCTGCTCTTAGAGTTGTGTTGACTCAAGGAAGTAATATTGAGATAGCTGAACGCTTGGGAACACCCGCTGTCGCATTGGATAAGCATGCGCAATTTTCAACTTATGACATAACAAATGGACCTAAATCACAACTAGGTTTGACTGCGAATCACTTAGCTTATGTGATTTACACTTCTGGTTCTACAGGAAAACCAAAAGGTGTGATGGTTGAGCATCAAGCTCTGTTTAACCGGATTCATTGGATGCACAATAAGTATGGTATGACTCATCGTGATAACGTGCTACAAAAAACACCGTACAGCTTTGATGTTTCGGTTTGGGAGTTTGTTTGGACTTTAGCCTACGGGGCGAAACTGGTTGTTGCTCGTCCTGATGGGCATAAAGACCCTGAGTATCTATGCCGCCTAATCCAGCAGAGCCAAATTACTAAGCTACACTTTGTTCCTTCAATGTTAGGACTGATATTGGAAAATAAGCAGTTCTCACATTGTCATAGCTTAGAGCAAGTATTTTGTAGTGGTGAAGCGTTGCAGCAAAGCCATGTCGAAGAATTTAGAAAGGTTTTACCAAGTACCCAGTTGCATAATCTTTATGGGCCAACAGAAGCTGCCATTGATGTAAGTTATTGGGATTGCTCGGGGGATATCAGCAAAGGAGTGCCGATAGGTAAGCCTATCGACAATATTCAGTTGCTCATTCTTGACCCTAATTTAAACCTAGTGCCAAAGGGATCAGTAGGGGAATTACATATAGGCGGAGATGGTCTCGCGAGAGGGTACTTAAACCAAGAACAACTAACTTCTGAGCGTTTTATTCATAACCCTTTTTATGATGAAGGACAAGGTAGCTGTTCTCCACGTTTATATAAAACAGGCGATCTTGCACGTTTAAGAGCCGACGGGGAAATTGAATATCAGGGTCGAATTGATCATCAAGTTAAAATTAGAGGTTTACGTATTGAACTTGGAGAGGTCGAGCATCAGTTAAGTGGTTTACATAGTGTTGATTCAGCGCTTGTTCTAGCAAAAGAAGTTGCAGGTTCAACTCAGTTGGTTGGTTATTTTAAACCCTCGCATAACCATGGCGGCTTTGATCAAAAGAACTTGATAGAAAATATACAAAAGGAGTTAAATGGCGATCTTCCCGCTCACATGGTGCCAAGTATACTTATTGCAATAGATGAATGGCCATTAACGGCCAATGGTAAAGTAGACAGAAAAGCCTTACCAGAGCCAGAAGGGAGTGCACTGCAAGGAGAGTATGTAGCACCGGTAACCGAAGTGGAACAAAAGTTAGTTGATATTTGGTCAGCCTTACTGAATATACCGAGCGATACAATCAGCACCACGGCGAACTTCTTCACACTAGGGGGCCACTCGCTACTGAGCATTCGCTTAATGTCAGAAATAAGACAGCAGTTTGCCGTAGCGCTGCCAGTGCAGGCAGTATTTGATGCGGAGAATTTGGCAGCGCTTGCGACACGCATCAATCAGAGCCAAGGCAGTGACATGCGTCCAGCTGTAGAAGCGGTGGCGCGTACATCAAGTATCCAGCCAGTTTCTTTTGCGCAGCGACGATTGTGGTTTATAGACCAACTACAAGGAGGCTCGGCGGAGGACATTATGCCC
>NZ_PNDS01000001.1 GCF_005886535.1 Pseudoalteromonas sp. S2755 | reverse complement strand
GAAACAATGAATAAGATGATAGTAAATAACCTGAGCTTCGGATAATTAATGCCTTTCTAGCAGCCAGTTTTAGCGCTAACTGCGTAAATTCGCCTAGTTATCCCCAAAACTCTCTGGCTAGATAAGACGATAGTTTAAGGTGATTAAAAAACAATGAGCTAGCTCACTCCTTATCCAAACCTCAGGTTAAATTATTATCCGCAGCTCTGGTTATTAAGGACCCAAGGTATTTAAATAGGAGTTAGAAGATGGAAGTAGAAGTATTACAGTATTTTGCAATGAAGCTGGCTTGCGAAACGGATTGTGCTGATGTTTATCAAGCGATGTTAACAGGACAGCAAGATTTTGTGCTATTTGATGTCAGGTCGAATGAAGCCTTTGCCAAAAGTCATGCTCAAGGCGCAGTCAATATGCCAAGCGCAGACATAAGCGAACGGACGATGGCTAAGTATGACAAAGTCACGCCAATCGTAGTTTATTGTTGGGGGCCGGGCTGTAATGGCGCAACGAAGGCCGCGTCTAAGCTTGCTAAAATGGGCTATCAAGTAAAAGAGATGATAGGTGGAATTCATTACTGGGAGGATTTCGAGCGTTACCCCGTTAATCGCCGAGTGTCTCAACCACAAAGTTGATGTAGGTGCACTTTTCTTCATCTCATGATTATACTGTTATTCATTCACGGCACATTTATCAATGTGTAAAGTGAGTGAATAACGATAATAACAAGGGAAATATCATGTCGAAACTATTGTACTGCGCCATATTTTGCTCGTCTTTGCTAAGTCAGACATCCTTTGCCACTGACTCGGCTCAACATCAAGTTCAACAAGTTGCACAAAATCTTTTACCTAGAGTGCAGTTAAAAGGCCAAAAATACCAACCTGTAGATTTGCAGACGCGTCTTCAAGAAACGCATTTGCCGGGCTTAAGCCTTGCCGTGATCAAAGATGGTAAAGTGGTGTGGGCTGAGGGTTTTGGCATTGCAGATAAAAAGCAAAACCGTAAAGTGACCACTGAAACGCTATTTCAGGCTGGGTCCATTAGTAAACCCGTTGCAGCGCTTGCGGTATTAAAGTTAGCGCAAGATGGTAAAGTCGATTTAGATGCTGACGTTAATCAATATCTCACCTCTTGGAAAGTACCAACGAACGAATTTACCAAAGCCAATCCTGTTACTTTGAGACAGTTAATGACTCACACCTCAGGGCTCACTCAACATGGTTTTCCGGGCTACGTGCGTGGTAGTAAAATTCCAACCGATGTTGAAGTCTTAATGGGTAAAGGCAATACCGATTTAGTGACGGTTGACACTTTGCCAGGTAAAACTTGGCGCTATTCTGGCGGTGGCTACACGGTAATGGAATTGCTCGTGGCAGATGTGACAAAAATGCCATTTGAAGAGTATGTCCAACAGGCAATTTTAACTCCGCTAGGGATGCACAACAGTACCTATGCGCAACCACTACCGAAAACGTTATGGTCAAAAGCCAGTGCCGCGTTTGACGATAAAGGCGAGCAAGTTGAAGGGGACTGGCATGTTTATCCAGAACAAGCCGCTGCTGGCCTTTGGACCACTCCGGTGGATCTTGCTAAATATATTATGGCCGTACAACAAGCGTATGCCGGAAATACTGTGGGGCCCATCACGCCTGAGCTGGCGAAGCAAATGCTTGAAGTTCATCATGACGTATGGGGTTTAGGACCAGAGCTTGAACAGCGTGAGCAAGGGCTTGTCTTCACCCATGGCGGTAAAAATAAAGGCTTTAGCAATCGTTTTGAAGCATTTGTGGAAAAAGGTGAGGGTATGGTGTTGATGTCCAATGGCGACTCCGCGAGTACCGTATTTGGTGAGCTTCGCATTGCCATCAGCGAACATTACGGCTGGGATTTTCTACGCAGTAAAAAGATAACTGCGATTACATTATCTGAGGAACGGGCAAAGCAGCTGGAAGGCTTGTACGCATATGATAAAGATCATCAATTTAAAATGAAAATCACCCGAGATGGTACGCGATTTAACGTCTTAGATATGGCCCGCGATAACCTGATGGCATTTGTCGCCACAGAGGAAGACACCTTGATTGAGCTTGAGGGGGGCGCGGATGTTACCATTGAAACGAATGACAAAGGTGAGATTACTGCGGTGATTTGGCGTGGCTTATATCGTTTTGAGCGGATTTAATCGCAAGCTTCACAGCAATGAGTAGCCTGTCGCCGATAATGGCATAAACTACACCAAGCGTTTATGTATCATTTCGGCGAGTCAGATAGCAGCCAAAGAGCCGATGTCCAGCGGGGGGGCCCTTTCTGGCAACCTTGCTATCGAATTGGTATTGGGTAATACGACGGCAGTTTACTCTATCCTCTTGTGCTCTATGGGTTGCTGCCTTATGTGCTCAACTAACTGCGGAAAAAAGGTTTGAAATCCTGATTCAAGCTGGTGGTAGTGCTTTTTTATATCTACTTCACTGCCGGCAAATTGGTTTTGAAAGCGAATTCGTTTGGCGATGTTATCGAGCGCATGGCCCACACCAGTTACAGATTCATAGCTGGCAAACCAATCATTTTGTGTCATTGCGCTAACGACTCGTTGCATGTGCGCAGGCATGATATGCAAGTTATCGTGCAGCAAAGAAAAGCTCTGACTTTTAAAGTCGTCAAGCGAGGTGTCGTGATATTGCTGCCAGTGTTTAATCAAAAAGTGGTCGTATAACACATCAAGTGCAATACCTGCAAAACGGCGACGCGTGGGCGAAAAAAGTTGTTTAGCAGATTTTGTAATCGTATGGCTATCGGTAAATTTATCGACTTGTTTATGTGTTTGTAGGCCAAGTTGTACAGGTTTAGGTAGTGCTTGTATATTTACGCCTTTTTGAAAGTCACCGAGCAAGTTGCCAAAGTGCGATGCAGCAGTCGGTTTGGCAAAGTACAAATGCGCCAAATAATTCACAAAAACACCCCAACAATAATTCATATTAAAATAGGGTACCGCATTTCTCTGTACATACAAATACCAGCATATATAAAGAACAGTTTAATTCAGGAAAGAGAAACTTAGCTTAGGCTATGCTTGTCTCAATTACTGAGAAAATCAGGGGAAGTGTGATGGCGTTAACGGCTACATTGAAGCAAAAGACCAAGCGAGTAGTGGAATCAAAAAATATGCTTAAAGGGATCACGGTTGCCTCTTTTTTAGAGTCAACCATAGTGCCTATTCCGCTTGAAGCTGTGATGGTACCACTTATGCAAGCCAGGCGAGAAAAGCTATGGTTAATTGCGTTAATGGCGACGGTTGGATGTGTGATTGGTGCCTTATTTGGTTATGCGTTAGGTTACTATTTATTTGATGCAGTGGGGGATTCTGTTATTGAGCTGCTGTCGAGTCAGTCTCAGTTTGAGCAAGTGAAAGCGCAGATGCAAAGTCAGGGATTTTGGTTTGTGTTGACCTTAGGTATTGCACCAGTACCTTTTCAGATTGCCATGTTAGCAGCAGGCGCCACAAAATTTTCACTATTACAATTTCTAATTGCAACCTGTATTGCCCGTTCACTACGTTATTTTGGCTTGGCTGCTGTCGTTTATTTTGCAGGTGATCAGGCAGAAAAGCTAATTAAGAAACATAAAATAAAAGCCGTTATTCTCACAACGGCCATTGTGCTGCTCGCATGGTGGATAGCTAGTCGTTAGTATGTATGGCCTAGTATTTTTTATACAAAAATTTTGACTCATTTTGTGAGCGTGCAAAAGCGAGTAAATCATTGCTCAGTGTTAATGGCTCTGACACCAGCGATTGATACTGTTGATAAAAGTTATTAGGGGCTCCCACACGCTCAAATAATGCGAGGGCCGCTTTACCCTGCAGAGCATACTCTCTGTAATCTTTGGACTTATTTAGTAATTGGATATAGGCAAGGTAAAAAGGCTCAAACTCGGCATGCCTTGCAGAGCCAGCCTGCTTTAGTATGAGGTCTATATTGTACAGCAGCTCGCTTTGGTGCTGCATTGTCTCAATTAACTTATTTTGATCTTGGCGGATCATCGAGGCTACTACTCTTTCGTCAAAGTTATTAAGTTGTTCGACCACTGTTTGGTAAACCTTTGCAAATTGCGCTTGATGTAAAACACTGAGCTGTTGTTGCAAGTGGCGTAAAAAAATAGCTTCCTGTTCAGCTAGTAAACCTCGTTGCCGTTTTGCTTCTACTAATACCGTTTGGTAACTCTGAGGTTGTCTTTGAGTATTTTGCAGTTTTTTAATCTGCGCAGTAATTGCTTTTATCTTAGTATTTATGGCAAGCAGCTTTTGATTGATTTCGATAGTATTCCACTTGCTAGGAGGCTGGTTAAAAAAAGGGGTGAGCGACATTTCATTTTTACTTGTTGTCGTTTGCAATTGCACTAATTCATCAATCAATTCAGTCAGAGGGTAATCGGTAGATAGCGCACGCAGTAATGTATCCGCTTGTAATGAGTTATTAATACCTTTGGATTGTCCTGCTCCTATTTGAGCCGTAACAATGTTGCCGTTGTCATAGGCGCGTTGTGCATCTGATAGTAATGTGGAGGCATTCAATGTTTCTAGATATAACGCTTGCCACCTATCATTATCATATTCATTGAGCGACTTGAGCGCGTTAAGTTGGGCATCTAAATTTCGTTGCTGTTGAGCAAGAGTTAATTCTTGTTCTATTTTGGTGATTTCTGATGGTGTACAGGCTGCTAACGCAGCTAAAAATATAATAGGGAGTAGTTGCTTCATATCGTTATTGTTTGGTATTCCTTTTGTCTAACGTTAGCACCATCAGCGCAACGGATCAATGCTCCTATATTGGGTAAATATTTCGATATTTGCCCACACTTGAGTTATTCAATGGTTGTCTGATCTGCACTTTGCTGGCTGTTGCTGAGTAATAACCCTGCTTATAAAAGTGAAGTGCATTGTCCTGCCAATCCAACTCGAGGAATTGACAGACTTCTTTCATCACAGCCTGAGGCTTTTCTACCAGCGATTCATAATTCACAAACTTAATTTGAGTCTTGTGTTTTTGTGCTGCATCTTGCAAAAACGCATAAGTATCATCATACATAGCTTGAGTATCTTGCATCCGGTATGAGTAGCCATGAAAGGGACTGTTCGTTTGATATAGTTGACGGAAGTTTGCGATACAAGTATCTGTTCTGTCTCGTTTCATCACGACAAATTTCGCGCGTGGAAACGCCTTTGCGAGCAAATCGATAAAGAAAAAATGAAATGGTTGTTTGTCTATAAAACGTTGAGCACCATCTACGGACTGCGTGCTGAAAAGACGGTATTGTTCAATAACGTTAGCCTCTTCATAGGCGCGGCTGATATGTTGAATATTGTTGTTATAGTCAAGACAAAACCTAATTGCTTGGGGCAATATACTGGTCTCTCCCAGCGGTTGTAGTGACAATTGCGCTAAAATTTGCTCCATCAGGCTAGTGCCTGAGCGCGGCAGCCCAACCACAAATATTGGTGCAAGCGTTTGCTCCGGTGCAAATTCAATAGGTTTGTCGAGAAGTTTACGAAGTGATTGAAAATAGCCAGTCATTTGTTTAGATGAATAGGAAACCTCTGCACTGAGCGCTTGTTTACTGGCAATAAAGCTTTGCCATGCCTTGGGATAATTTTCCTGCTTTTCGTATTCGAGTGCCTGCGCATGGTAAAGCCGCTGTAATGCAAGTGGTGTAGTTTGTGCTGTTATTTCAGTGGCTAATTGAGTGATGCGAGTCGATGCTAATTCATCAGGAGTAAGCTCTGAGTAGGCTAACTGGCACTTTGCATTACTTGGGTTTGCTTGCACTAACGAGGCAAGCAGCGTCCGCGCTTGTGCTAATTCACCAGACATCTTTAAATGCATTGCATAGTTGAGCGCGATTTCAGGGCTGTGCGGTGCGTGCGTGTAGGCATGGTTAAAATGCCAACCAGCGTCAGTATATTGGTTTAATCTCAGTAAGATATTTGCAAGCGTATCGTGCTCTGACCCCGACAACTGTGTGCTGCCTAGCAAATGCTGTATATAGCGCTTTGCAGCTAATGGTGATTGTGTGAACAGCGCAAGTTTGGCAGCGCTCAATGAGTAAAATGCGCAGGGAAATAAACTTAGGCACTTGTCGTAAATTTTTAATGCTTTGCTGAGGTTACCGAGAGCGATATTCAATTCGGCCAATAAGGCGTACGCGTGGTGATCGTTGGCATTGGTATTAATGCGAGCGACTAATGCGTGATGCGCCGCTTGAAATTGACGCTGTTGAATATAGCTTTGGATCTGATTGTATGATGTCATCGCAACGTAAAGAGAGTGAAGGTAGCTTCACTCTCTATTTTAGTTTTTTGCTGATTATAACTCAAACTGGTAGTTAAGCTTGACCCCAACGGTACGAGGTGTTGTGACATAGTGTCCGTACACTCGCTGCTGCTCTGGCAAGGCTTTGTTTAATGCGGCAAATTTAGCTTCACCAGCCCAAGATTTATCGCGTCTTACCGAGGTGAAAGCAAATTTGTCAAATAAATTGTCGACATACAAAGTGACAGCCCATTGCTCGCTTGAAAGCTTCGCACTGAGGTTAGATAAGGCAAATCCCGGCAGTATCTCTCCGTCAGCTTTGAGTCCGACTTTCGTGTATACGTCACTCTGAGCGGTTACTCCATAATTAACGTTAAGCACTTTGTCGTCGAACACTTCCTGCTCGTAGCTTAAACCGAATGAGAACTGCTGTTTTGGGGCGCCAGGTAAGCGGTCACCGTCAGTACCGTCATAATACGGCTGGTAAAGCGCGATTTCTTCAGCGCTATAGTCACCTTCTTTGAATACCGCAAACAGGGCAGGTGCATCATCAGTGAGCTGTGCTTTTGCATAAGAATAGGTTGCATACACCGTCCAATGGTCGTTCAATATAGCGCGGGTTGATAACTCGATACCAGTAGAGTTCGCAGAGCCTGCATTGGAGGTAATGATCTCTTGACCGTTTACCGTCACAGATGAGATCTGTGCATCTTCCCAATCAACACTGAATAATGCGGCATTAAAATGCAGCTTGTTATTCAGCCATGTAGACTTTAATCCCAGCTCATAGTTAGTGGTGGTATCTGGTTTATAGCTAAGCTCATGCGGCAGTGCACAGATGATCTGTTGCTCAGGTAGTGTTTCTGGACAGGACTCCAAACCGTTGCCACCGCCTAACCTAAATCCTTCACTGACAGTGAAGTACGTCAGCAGTCCATCTTGCCAAGTGTAATTGGCATTAAACTTAAACAAACTACCATTGTCTTTGGCACTGACTTGTTCAAATGAAATTTGCTCAAGGCTTGGCAGGCCACCAGAATAGAGCGGGGTTTCAGCCGCTGACTCAGTTTTAACATCATAGCGATAGAAACGAGCGCCCACTGTGATATTAAAATCGTCTGAAAATGCATAGCCAATTTCGCCAAACAATGCTGACTCTTTGCTGGTGGCATTGGTAAGTGCAATATACTCAAGGTCTTGCTCAATATTGTTGATTTCGTCGCCCCAAAACTCCGTGAGCCCTGGCGTGTACTCTCTATCGTCCGAGCTAATTTCCTGTTTGCTGTAATATACCCCTGCAATCCAATTTAGTGCGTCATCTCCTTTAGAGACTAACCGGATCTCTTGGGTAAACGTGTCTTGAACTGTGGTGTCTTTAGTCAACGCGGTAAAACTAGGAAAATCCGCATAACCCGGCCAAATATCATAAAGGAGATCGGTTTGATCTCGTTGGCCTTGTTGTTCTTTGCTTGACCAACCGGATGCCGAAACTAAATCAGCAAACTCTAAATCGGCGTTGATTTCAAGGCTAAGCAGGTCGTCTTCTTGTTCATTAGGTTCAAGCACGCGATAGGCTGACTCGTATGGTTTAATAGAGTCGGCAAGCGGGTGTTGTGCGCCAAGGCTTTGATACTGTGAAATCGAGTTAGCACCATTTTCTTGTTTTTGATGGAAATAGTTCAGTGTGGTATCGATATTCTCACTCACCAACCAACGTAGAGAAACCCGTGTGGTTGTTATGGTCTCATCATTTGCATCCGCCACTGCGTTGATGTTTGCTTTTACATCATCAGCATTGGACCAATCAGGATCTGGGTTTGAAGCGCCAGCTTGCTTAACCACATAGCTATAATCCATAAAGCCGGGGTTGTGATAGCGGTTAATGCTCGCACGAACGGCTAACTCATCCATCACTATAGGCATATTGAACACAGCACCGATTTCATGACCGTTACTGTCACTTTCATTGATATTAAATATGTCGCCACTGAGTTTGCCCTCAATGACATCAAGCACAGGTGCTTTTAGCATGGTTCTAATCGCACCACCAAGCGTGCCTGCACCGTATAGCGTACCTTGTGGGCCGATTAAGACTTCAACACGCTCGATATCGGTTAGTCGCAAATCTACGTTGATTGGAATTTCGCCGAGGTAAGTTGCTACAGTGCCCGAGTCAGAGGCACGTTCCGACGAATTAGTATTCAAGCCACGAACAATAATAGGTGAGCCCTCACGGCCACCTTGTTCTGTGATTGTCAAACCAGGAACCCATCTTGCTACATCTTCAAGGTCGCCAATATTTTGGTCGCTCATCACATCGCTGTCGACGGCAGTAATGTTTAATGGCGCTTCTTGAACTGTGCCCGCGCGTCGAGTGGCTGTTACTTGAATTCGCTCAATTGACTTTTCTTGAATCTTACTTTCTTCAGCTTGTGATTGATTAACAACAAAAAAACTCGAACTAACTGCTAGTGCGACTAAGCTTGGATGGAGCTTACTCATGAATGGTGAAACCTCAAATTAAGAATTAAACATGACGAAATTTCAATCTTTAGAAGTGGGTAACTATGCAGGCGGTGCATTTCTGTCCCGAGTTTAGAAAGAATTTCATACAACCGGTGGTGAATTGACTCACCATGTTTTGTTCATGGTTTAGGTAAATTTAGCCACCTTGAAACTGCGGCGCATGCTAACATGCTTATTCTTGTTTTGTGAATAATTATTTTGATTTTTTGAATGGTTATTTCTTTTTCAAATGAGATGGTTTGCGAAAATTTTCAAATAGCTTAGAGTATTAACTCCGTATGTTTCTTTTGTACGTCGATTATCTTAAGGAAAAACAATGAAAAAGCTGATGTTTGCATTGTTGGCATCTTGTACGTTACTTGGTTGCTCTGACAGTGAAGTTGGTGATGTGTCACTCGGTCTATTTACGCTCAAAGATATAAAGCTGGACTCTATGGTTGACCCTGTTGTAACGGGTGTGACCTGTCATGTGGCGAGTGTTGAAGACGACTTGAGTTTTTCGGACCCAAGCGATAGCTCTATCTCTTGTCGTCAAACGAGCGAAATAACACCTGCAATGCTAGCGAATATAGATAAAAGTGACTCTGGCGAAGTGGTATTTAAAAAATCAAAAAGTGTATTTTTTAAATCAATGAAAGTGAGAAGGATCTTTGATGCAAAAAACCAAACCTTGATGTACTTAGCCTATACCACTAAGGAAACCTCTGGTAGCTTTAAGCATAGCTTATCAACAGTGCCATTATGGGGAACTCAGGCTTATCAAGGCGTTAAAACCAATTAACTCGAATGTTGACTAGCACATAAACCCATAAGTTTCGATAATTGCATTAAGTAAATTATTTTTTGTTTGAATTAAACCTTTTTGCTCACGATTTCGACTAAGCTTAGTAGTGATAATGTTAGGAGAAATCGTGATGCTAAAAACACGCTTTTTAGGGAAAACGGTCAATATTGCATTTGCAGTGATGACTGTATTGTTTGTTATTTTAACGTTAACAACTGATGCTCATAGCATCTCATCTCAAGCAACTCAGGCTGAGATGTTTAGTCAAGATGAGATGATTACCGAGTCCAAATCTAAGTAAGTTTGGACAGTGATTTATCTTGTTTTGCTGATTAATGTCATTCGAAACGATGAAAAATTAATATAAATATTGCGCTCGGCTCAGTCTTTGTTGCGCGTAGTGTTAAGTGCATAAATTTGCATGAAGTTTTTATGACATATACTCATGCTTCACTTACGCTCTGTATAGCGTATAAACTCTAAACTACCATCTCTGACTCATCTCATTAATAGTCTTAACTAGGCTGTCACTAAAATTGTAATTAATTTGTTGCGTTCTCCCCAGTCTGCATTAGCTTTAATTAGGGACTAAGAAAAAAGCAGCGCAGTTTGCAATCGGATATATGCAAGTTTCTGTTTTAAAAAATACGAATTTTAGCTGACGTACTCACTATTCGTCTGACTAAAACGCTCAAACACAAGGAAGAAATATGGCACGCCAATTCGATAACTTTTATAGTCATGGGGCAATTAATTTTAGTGATTTTATTAATTGTGTTTCTAGTTTATATACAGGTCCAGACTGCTTGGATGACAGTACGCTAAGACTACTTGCTGAAATGTTGTATCGACTATCACAAAATAAGCAATTTCTCGCATCTCAAGTTGCGAGAAGCAGTCATTATCAACATCATCCTCGAGGGATGTTGGACAATGATGACCTTTATGTACTTTATGAAAATAAACGACCATTTTTTAAAGTATGTGCACAAATTTGGCATCCAATGCCAAAGCGGGGGGCTCAGCACTGTTTTATTCCGCAAGTGCGGGACTACAATTTTACGGCATTGACAACCAATTATTTTGGCCCCGGTTGTGGCAGCAAGCTCTACCAGTATGAATATAGGAAGGACTTACAGCAAGGCGAGCATTGTGATTTACAGTTTGGGCAGTTTTATCAATTTACCCCTGAGTCTGTGCTTTTTACAGAAGCGTCGAGAGATGTGATAGCGCAGGCTTTACCTAAAAGTTTGAGTATCACCATCAGCTTACAGCTGGAGCAAAGGCCACACGCTTGCTTTTTGTTTGACAAGTCAACAGGTCGTGTACAGCGTATTATCGTTGAGTTACCATCGGAATGCGTCGATACGCCAAAATCTCTAGTGCTCGAAAGCTAAGCAAATTAACTTGCAAAAGTGCGGGAAAAGTCAATTAATTCGCAATTTTCCGTCTTTTATAGCTGTAACAAAAACGCAAATATGTTACTTGTAGTTGCATCTATGAGAATAGCATGAGCACTTTATTGCACTTCATTTCTGAATAAAGTGCTTATATCCATTTGCTTTTTCAAATTGGTATGACTATTCCATCAGCAACCAGATCTGCACTGGTATTTTTAGCTTTGACAACAACCCTAATGGAGCGGCGTAATAATGAATAAAATAAGCGTGGTAGCACTCTCTGTCGTGCTAGGTTTGAGCGGATGTGCTCAAGACAAGCCAACAACAGAAACGACATCTGTTGCTAAAACCACTGAACCAACTCTCTCTCGTGCAGAAATCGACAAAGTCGTAGAGCAGTACACCAAGCAATTTATTAACCACCAACCCGCGCTTGCCACTTCGCTTAAATTATCAAGTAGTGAATATGGTCACTATGCTAATAGACTACCGGATTACTCGGTTGTCGGTATGCAGGCGCTTCAGGTGGACATGAACGCAGCCGCAGATAAATTAAAACAATTACAATCGGGCGTGGCGAACTCTAATGACTTGTTGCACCTTAAAGTAAATGAAGTTATTGCACGTTATTATGCTGGGGATAAAGGCTTCTCGGCAGGTTATATTGATACTTGGGGCGGACACCTGCCATATATTGTTAACCAATTGTCCGGCCCATTGCTGGATATTCCAAATGTGCTTAAAGACCAGCATGGAATAGAGAGTGAGCAAGATGCAAAAGACTATGTTGCCCGCCTACATGCTTTTGTTGAAGTCACGAAGCAAGTTGCAAGTAAGGTAAAAGCGGATGCCAATAAAGGCGTAATTTTACCAAAAGTACTGTTTCCAAACACGCTAGGCTATTTAGATAACTTCACGGCGCCAAGTGGTGCAGAACACCCTTTGGTTGCATCGTTTAAAGATAAACTTGCAGATCTTGACGGTATTACGGATAAAGCCGCCGCTGATTATGTTGCACAGGCAACGCAAATTGTTGAGCAAAAGCTTTATCCTGAATTTAAAAATGTGTCTGCGATTATGCACACTCTAGAGAGTAAAGCGCCTGAAAATGTCGGTATTTGGGCCCAACCAAATGGCGAAGCTTTCTACCAGCATGAGATCACCTATTTGGCGGACTCTGATATGAGCGCGGAAGAGATCCACCAAATTGGCCTAGCTGAGGTGGAGCGTATTTCAAAGCGTATGGACGAAATCCTCAAGCAAAATGGCTATTCACAAGGCACCGTTGGCGACCGGATGAAGCAGCTCAATGAGGAGTCGAGGTTTTTATATGCGGATTCTGACGAAGGTCGTGAAGCGTTATTATCGTTCTTGCGTGGTGAAATAGGGACCATTTTACAAAAAGCGCCAGATTATTTTTCTACTATTCCACCGCAACCTGTTGAAGTTAAACGTATACCAAAAGCCGTGGAAGCGGGTGCACCGGGTGGTTACTACAACGGTCCATCGCTTGATGGAAGTCGCCCAGGGGTATTTTCAATCAACCTAAAAGACATGAAAGCAGTACCAAGCTTTGGCATGAAAACCTTAACGTATCATGAGGCGGTTCCTGGTCACCACTTCCAAATTGCGCTTAATATGTTGCAAACAGAAATTGGTTTGATGCGTCAAAATGCCTCATTTAATGGTTATGTTGAGGGCTGGGCGCTGTATTCAGAGCTATTGGCTTACGAAATGGGGATGTATAAGGACGACCCATTTGGAGACTTAGGTCGCCTGCAAGCTGAGGCATATCGTGCTGCTCGACTGGTGGTTGATACGGGCCTGCATTATAAAAAGTGGACACGCGACCAAGCGATCACCTATTTTGCTGATGCAACAGGTACGGCGATGAGTGATGTGGTATCGGCTATCGACCGTTATATCGCTTGGCCAGGTCAAGCGCTTGGTTATAAGTTGGGTATGCTTAAATTAGTTGAACTTAGAGAGTACGCTAAACAGCAGCTAGGTGATAAGTTTGATATTAAGGCATTCCACGACGTAGTGTTGCTAAAAGGCGCAAGGCCAATGGCGCTTGTTGAAGAAGATATCAAGACTTGGATTAATTCTCTGAAGTCGTAAATATACTTTTCGGCTTGAAGTCAGTGAACGATGCTGGCTCCAAGCTGATGTTATTTAAAAAACCTTATAACACTCGTTCATACTAACCGTACTTAAACTCACTATCATAATTTGCAATTCGGCTTTGCCACGGCATTTTCAATAATTTCTTTGCTGCGATGTATATCTTTCTTATTCAATTCAAGCCCTGCTTCATCTTCATTTTTGACCGGTTGATAAGCAAGTTTTGCGTAAAGCGCAAAGTGATCTGACCCTATGTTGTCTAGCCTTTTAATGTCGATTACTGTGAAGTGGTGACTCGAAAACAAATGATCCAGCGGCCAGCGTGCAAACGGGTACTGTGCATGAAACGTGTTAAACATGCCTCGGCCAACTCGTGGATCAAGAAGCCCACTTATTTTCCTAAATAATCTCGTGGTTGGAGACCAAGCAACATCATTGAGATCGCCAGTGACAATGGTAGGCAATGGCTCATTTATGACGCGTTTGGCGACAACCACCAATTCCGCATCTCGCTCAATGGCCGTTTCGTTCTCGGTGGGGCTTGGCGGTGCTGGGTGCAAGAAATGGGTTTGGATCATGATATGGGGAGCGATCTTGAGTTTTGCATGAATCGAAGGTACACCTTCTTCAACGATATATTCACATTTTGCCTCGTCTAGCGGGTAGCGAGAATAAACATGCATGCCATATAAATTTGATTGCGGGCATTTAACGCTGTAGGGCAGTATATCTAACAACGAGTCTAATTGTTGCTCCCATATCTCATCACTCTCTAACGTGACTAAAATATCAGGTTGATGTACTCGGACTTGCTCCAATAGCAGATTAAACTGTCGATTGGTTTGCAGTACATTGGCGGTGATTAGGCTGATTGTGTGAGTATTGGTTGTCGCTTTTTTTACCTCGACTGGCCAAAGCGGGGTGTAGGGTAAAATCCACCACAGTTGAAAACTTAAACAGGCTAATAAAGAAATGACAGCAAGCGCGGCTACGCTTTGAAGATTAAGGTAGAAAATGGACAGCAGTAGCGTAAATGCAGTAATAACAACGAGCTGAAGTCGCGGGAACTCCATTGCTCTAACACTCCAGTGCGGATGTTTAGCAAGTGGCAATAACGTAGCAAGTAGGATAAAACCACACAGCGCGACGATAACCCAAGTCATGAAATTCCTCAGCAAATAGGTGAATCTAAGAAGTATATTTCATGTTAGCTGAAATCGCTGTGAATAGCATCGGGTCTGGACGGTTGCCTAAACCCGATACTCGTTCAGGGATATTTAGTCGAGATTAGTTTTGATATGGGGTATTTTCCGCAAAGTATTCATGGCTGTCAGCATTTTGAATTGCTTGACTTGGGTTAGAAATTGCCAAGTTTTTCGCGCCAGATTGACCATAAACGATGTCATCTGTACCCGCCACGGCGTTAAAGTGACTTAGCTCGTGAACAATCGTGCCTGCACGTGAATCCGTACCCAGCTCATTTGCGCTCCAAAATGCGCGGCATAGATAGACTTTGTATGGTTGATTTGGGTATACATAAGCAAAGTATGATTTGTTACAACTACAGTCAAAAGTGAGATCTTGGTTGTCGATTGCATCATTGATTGCATTGAAGTTGGATTTCACGGTTGCATAACGGCTGCTTGTCGCTGCACCAAACCAAGTTTGATAACGCGTAGACGGGTTGCTTGCTGAGTGGCTATTTAGGTAGGCAACAGAGTCATTAGTGATCTGATCTGCAGCATTTAGTGCTGACAAAATACTGGTTTTTTCACTGTTACTACAACGGCCTGTAAAACAAGTGCCATCAGTGCAGTCAGCAGCGCGGGCGCTTGGTTTTGCATTGATTTGAACATTGCCTTTCGTCATCGCAACGCCTTCAAGCCACAGGTTTACCGAGTTTGAGCTGAGCTCTGCTACATCGGCACGCATCATTGATTGCTGCCCCATCGTTCTGGCAGCCATACGTGGCATTTCTTTTTTACCGAAAAGGTCAAATGACTCAACATCATAACTAATTTCGTAGTTACCTGGCTGGCTAAGATCATAAAGGCCCGAAAGCTCAAATGATTTAGTGAGTGTTTCGCCAGACTTTAACTTAATAAAGTCAGCTTCAGTAGGAGCCGGGCGTTTGTAGTGAGGACCAAAGAAATTAACTTCTTTACCATCACGCGTAATTTTGAAAATATGCTCTTCTTCAAGATCTGTATACCAGCTTAGAATTTTCTGATTACCTTTACCCTGATTGGTGATATTCAGCGTCGCAATAACATCGCCGTTGCTTTTTGTGTCGACATCAACACTTACCGCTAGGTCTTTATTCATTGCTTGAGCATTCAGTGATGCGGTTACGGCTGCCGCGAGTAACCCTGTTGATAGTGTGCGTGATAGTAGCTTCATTATTTCTTCCTGTTGAGGTTGCTACAGTCTCTCGACTGGCAGGTACAAAACCAGTAGTGAGGACTGAGTTTACTTGTTGTCATTTCGTTATTTTTAAAGATGAATTCAATCTTCACTTTTAATTAACAATAATATATTCGATGTTTCAAGCAGAATTTTCACAACAGAGCTAAAAAATTTACATTTGAAAATTACCAATAATTTCAAATAAATGTAATGTTATTGAAAAATATGGATAAATTTAGTACAAAACTGAGGGGAGGGTAGTTGTGAATTTATTGTTTCATTCACATTGGTTTACATTGTGATGTTTGAAATGGTATTCCAACCTAAGTTGAAATGGCACTGACGTTATCTAGCTAGCCATTATCAGTGCCAAACTGGGTCTTAGATTTCGCTAATGATGTCTTCGATTGCGAGGCGAGATTTAGGTAATTTAGCATTAAAATCACCTTCGTCTCGATAGCCCAATGCGACAATAGCAAGAGCGTCAAAGCCTTGCTCAGTTAACCCAAGCTCATTGCTGAGAATATCGGCGTCAAATCCCTCAATTGGCACAGAATCTATACCTAGTAATGCAGTGCTTAGCAAAAATTGCCCAAGATTTAAGTAAACCTGTTTGCCAGTCCATGCTTTGATTGCTTCATCGCTGGTTTGATTTAAGCCGACAAAATAGCGACGGCCATTATTCATTTGTGCCTCAATCTCAGAGCCTTTTTCAAATCGGCCATCGGCACTTTCTTTGGCAAGCACTTTATCTAAATGCGTATCATCTATATTTTGTTTTGCAGCAAATACAACAACATGTGACGCGTTAAGTACTTTTGCTTCATTAAATTTGTAATTCTCTTGTGTGCTTTTAGCCACTTGAGTTTTGCCTGCCTCAGTACTTGCGATGACAAAATGCCATGGCTGAACGTTGGTACTAGACGGGCTTAGTCTTAGCGCCTGCTTGAGTAAGTCAATATCTGAATCACTAATTTTTTTATTAGGATCAAAGGCTTTTGTGGAATAACGATTGTTAATTGCATCGCGTAATGTGTACATATCAGACTCCTAAAATTGCTTTAAAGACATAATATGGATTTACATAATCAATAAAAAGATGATAATGAGTTAAATAGTTTCAAAAATTTTTTGAAAATGAATACACAAGATTTAATCGTCGTAATGAAAACGGCTCAGCTTGGCAATATTAGTGCGGCGGCTGCACAGTTAGATATGCAGGTTGCTACAGCGAGCGCCGCGATAAAGCGAGTGGAAAAGCACCTTGGCTTTCAACTTTTTGTGCGTTCTACGCGTAGCTTAAGGCTATCAAAGCAAGGTGAAACTTACTTGCCAATTTGCGAGCAGGCACTTGCGCTTTTGGATAATGGCAAAAAACAGGTGCTTGATAACGACAACGAAATTGACGGTGAGCTAAGATTAACCGCACCGTCAGATTTTGGCCGTAATATTCTCCTACCTTGGCTAGACGAATTACTTGATGAATACCCCAAACTTGCCTTGAAGCTTATTCTTAATGATCACAATCTCGACTTTTATCGTGACGGTGTTGATATCGCGCTGCGCTATGGCGCGCCTGAAGACAGTAGCTTCTACGGCTTTAAAATTTGTGATGTGCCATTGCTGCTTTGTGCCTCTACGGAATACTTAGAAAAACAAGGCACGCCAAAGGATCATGAGGAGCTAAGTGAGCATCAAGGGCTATTCTTTTTGATTAGAGGCAGTAAGTTTGATACGTGGAAACTGACGAAAAATGAACAAACTTACAAAGTGGTGCTTAAAGGGCGTAGAACCAGTAATGATGCGGATGTGGTAAAGCGCTGGTGTGCGCAAGGAGCGGGTATTTCATTGCGCTCCGCGATAGATGTAGCAGACCAACTAGAACAAGGTGTGGTGCAAAGTATATTAAATGACTACCGCGTTGAATGTAAGCCGTTGTGGTTGATCTGCCCGTCAAAGCAAATGATCAACCCAAGCGTGAGAGTGCTGCGCGATAAACTAAGAGTGTACTGCCAAGCGCTTGTAGAAAAGGCCGAGCGGTATAAATAACGCACTAGGGCTTGACTGAAGCTGTATTCTTAGGCTTTTCGGGTAAGTGGGTTGGGTAACCAAACAGCGCCAACCATTTGTTCTTTAAGGTGTTTGCTTGTGAAAAGCAGTGGAACATATGACGCCACTGAGCAAAGTTTACATCTAAAGGGGTCTGCTTTGGTGCCGCACCTCTTATTCCATAACAAATTGTGATGTCTTCACGCTCCTCAACAAAGGTGCCAAAAAGCTTATCCCAAATGATCAGCACCCCAGCAAAGTTTTTATCTATATAGTCAGGATTACTAGCGTGATGGACTCTGTGGTGGGAAGGCGTATTAAAGATCCGCTCAACCACTCCTAACCTATTAACCGTTTGTGTATGGACAAAAAATTGAAAAGCCAAGTTGATTGCGACGATGGCAAATACCAAGGTCGGGGTAAATCCAAGCAGTATCATAGGCAGCCAGAACACCCACATACCGACAATAGGGTAAAGCAAGCTTTGGCGAAATGCGGTGGTAAAGTTCATGTTGTTCGAACTGTGATGCACTACGTGTGCGCTCCAAAGCCAGTGAATACAATGTGATGCCCGGTGAAACCAGTAATACAAGAAATCTTGCAAGATAAACCCAAAAAGCAAAGTGAGGAGATTTAATTCGATTGTGAATAAGGCAAATTGATGAAGCCAGTAAAAGAGCGGCATCAGTACAAGCAAAGCCAGCGCGTCGCTGCCTTGATGGAGCAAGGCGAGTAGGGCATTGAGTAATGAATCTCGCCAATCATAGTGTTCGTGGTGCTTGATATACTCCCAGGCAACACAAAGTAAAAAGATGGGACTGAGTGCCAGTAAAATTAGCGATACATCAACCATATACAGCTCCTTCTTTAGCCAAAGCTTTGGTACTTTATATGCACAAGGGTAACGGGTTAGCTATTGACAATCCTGCCAAACTGCGCCAACAATTTGTCCAAATACGACAAAAGGAACTGCAATGCACTCTACTTCGTTTGTATATTTTTATAGTGCGTGGGTATATCTCCATGACCATTTTACCGATGACAAGAGGCTGCGAGGCGAGTTTGCTGAGCTAGTAGCGTCACGCCCTGAACGTGTAGCACTCGTTGAATATGAGCGATTGCTCGAGGTAGGGCAGGAGCTGAGTGGCGATCCCTTAATTGGTTTTGAACTGGGTAAAGCCATTCAGCTGCATGATTATGGGGCGCTTGGTTATTTGGTCGAAACCAGTAGAGACTTGCAGCAAGCTATTATCTCATTATTGCATTACGACGCTATTGTCGCCGATATTGGCCTCGCTGTATTCGCAAGTGATAGCGACAATGCCAAGTTAACTTGGCAACCAAAAACCCCGCTGGGTAAGCAAGCCATTTTGCGTAATATGACCGCTTGGGTGAGCGCTGCACGGCAGCTTTTGCGTTCAACTTTATCGCCTAACCAACTCCAGCTTAGCTTTAGCGTGTGTGACCTAGAATTACAGCGTTTGCAAACTTGGTTTGGCTGCCCCGTATCACAAAATTGCCCTGAAAATGCACTGTCGTTTCCGTTAGATTTTCTTACCATGCCAGTCGCTACAGTCGACAGCCTAATGCACGAACATATTGAGCAAGTGGTTGCAAAAAGCGTATCAGCGCTTTGTGATAATCATGACTTAAAAGCGCGTGTTGCCAATTTACTAGCGGCAAAGCACTCACTGGCTGGAGTCAACCAAGCAAGTATTGCTAAGGCATTAAACATGAGTGTGCGTTCGATGCAGCGTAAGCTAAAAATACAACACACCAGCTTTAGAACCTTACTCGACCAAGAGCGAAAGCATCGATTTGAACAACTCATCAGCAACACCAGATTGCTCGATATTGTAGACGCACTCGGTTTTACAGAGCAAAGTGCGCTGAATAAAGTTTGTGTAAAATGGTATGGGAAACCACCGTCAAAGCTAAAGTGAAGAACCGAAGGTAGGTAAGGTTTGGTTTGTTAGTCAAATTCCCAGCTTCGGTGCAAATATGTAGTGGGTATCATCGATTCCCTATCATGATAAACGTAGTGAATGGTGCTATCTGTTCATATCCAATTCGATTAATTTGGAAATCGGCAAAGCATAAAGTCAGTTATTGACGCCACAATCTTTTTGTTAGGTTACTGATTCTCGGCGATGCGCCACAGCACGCCACTTGGATCAGTAATACAAAATTCGAGCATTCCCCATGGCTGCTCGACAAGTTCAGTTACCTTTACGCCAAACGTTTTGTCCAGCTCGAGTTTTAAAACATGTTCATACCAGCTTTGGGCATCTTCGACTAAAAGGTGCATCATAAAGTTGTTGCTGTGCAATGGCTCATAGAAATCTTGGAGCAAAAAAGAACAAGAGCCAGATTTTAAATATGCGATATCTCCAGCTTCAAAAGCCATTTCAAAGCCAATTAGCTGATAAAAGCGTTTAGAGCATTCAAAGTCTTTAGCTGGAACAAAAGACTTTATTTCTACGGTATTCAGGTTTGCCATATTCATGTCCATATTGTGGGTACTTTTTGTAGCCTAACATTTTAATATTTATGAGACACGTGGTTTTTGTTAACAATCGCTTGTTGGAGTATAGATAGTACTGATGTCACTTGTTTCCGTAGTCGTTTGTTAGTCGTTGGAAGCCAACAAATGCAGTGTGTCGGTAAATAAAAAGGCGTGACTATTGCATGTAAATTTAGGTCGAAAAAGAAAGGAGTTCTATTATGAATATATCAAATACCCAAGCTATTTACGGTAACTACAACGCTGTCGAAGTCGTAAAAAAGCAAAATTTAGCCAATCAAAATTCACTTTCTTTAAATTCTGAAAATAGGGAGTCGAATACCAATGGCCTTGATATGCGGAACGTATCTCAAGAAGACATAAGAACGTTAGCTAAAGTCACTGGAGATGATCGCGTATGGCAATATATCCCTTTTGAAGAATTTGAATTTAAAGGTGATACTCTTGTCGGTGTAGAAAATAAAGACTATTTGGGCGCTTTAGAACGTAGAATTGAGTATAACCGCAGTATAGGCCAACCAACCAAAGGCTATGAAGAAACCTTAGCAGTCCTCAAAAGTTATCAGGGCTATATTTTACCTAAGAAAATCAGTGTAACCGCTTAAACGCAAAGAGTATAAATCGCTGACACCCACCTCAACCAAAGCACTCACTGCTCGTGGTGCCCCTAAGCACGCCTACCACGTGCTATTTCATCCTTGATATCTGTTTGTAAACACGAGAAATCTTAATCGTTTCAATCAAATTTGATTGTACGTACTTTTATGGTTTTTAACCGTTTGAAATTTAAGTCTTTTATTCCGACCGTCGACAGCAAGAAAGATTTATCTTGAGAATCAAAATTACTCAATTGCTAAGTGCTATATTTAAGATTACAACTACTCCACTTTAATGTGGGCCCTTGAATTTGCCCACTAACCCTATGTTAAATCGTGGGGTGCCTAAACCATCATGTAATGATGTGCCAACGCATCGCCACCTAAGGATTATTTAGATGCTATCTACTCTATTCGTTGTTGATCAAAATGCAGATGTACTGCCTTTGGCAAATAACGTAGTGACGTTTGAAACGTATTTGCAAGAGTACCCAAAGCTCGGTGAATCAAAACTTCGAGTGATTAATTTATGTGACTGTGATCGTTATTTAAGTCAAGGTTATTACTGCTCTTTACTTGCTGAAGCGCGTAATCACCAAGTACTTCCGAGTCTAAAGGTTATTAATGGTTTACGTGATGGCGATAATGCGTTGTTTTTATCGCAAGCTTGGTTTGATAAGCGTGGGATCGCAATTACCGATGACGCTGAGCTGATCATTTGTATGGGCGAAACCCAACAGCCTGAGTTTAGTAAGTTGGCGGCGTATTTATTTCAGCAATTTCCAGCGCCTTTACTAAAAGTGACATTACAGCAGCAAGACAAAGGCGTGCGCGTGCAGGTGCAGCGACGCGACTTTTCGACTCTGCAGGTGGCGCAGCTTGAGTTTTGTACTCAAGTATTAGGTCATGTGCATGCCACTCAGTGGAACAAGCGTAAGAGCCACAAAAAGTATCGCTGGGATATTGCGATGTTGGTGGACCACGATGAAAAGTTGCCGCCAAGTAATAAAGGAGCGATCAGCCGCTTTGTAAAAGCGGGTGAAAAGCTTGGCATTAAAGTACATCCATTAGAAGCGGCTGAGTTATACAACTTAGGCCAATACGATGGGCTATTTATTCGTGAAACCACAGCGATTGATCACCATACTTATCGCCTTGCGCAAGAAGCAGAGCAAAAAGATTTAGTGGTAATTGATGACCCAAGCTCGATCCTACGCTGTTGTAATAAGGTGTTTTTACATGATGCCTTTAATTACAAGAAGGTGCCAAGTTTAGAAACGCGATTTGTGAGTCAGTGTAATGAACAAGTAATCGATAAACTCATTGCTGAGTTATCGCTACCTATGGTGCTTAAAATGCCTGAGAGTTCGTTCTCAAAAGGCGTATTTAAAGTAAAAACCAAAGAAGAACTTGGCGAGCGTTTACAAGAGCTGATGAGCGTCTCTGCGATTGTGTTGGCGCAAGCTTACTTATACACAGATTACGACTGGCGTATTGGGGTGTTAAATGGCCGTGCAATTTACGCATGCCGTTACCATATGGCACGTAACCATTGGCAAATCTATAACCATGAGTCAAAACGCAATTTCTCGGGTGGGTTTGACACGCTACCAACGTTTGAAGTGCCAAAGGCGGTGTTACGTGCGGCGTTAAAAGCGGCGGCAGTTGTGGGTAATGGATTGTATGGCATTGATATTAAAGAGCACAACGGCAAAGCTTACGTGCTTGAAGTAAACGACAATCCGAATATTGATCAAGGGGTTGAAGACAAGTATCTCGGTGACGAGCTGTACATGCAGGTGATGTCTGAATTTTCAAGGCGTCTTGAAGCGAGAGGTAAAAAGTAATGTTGCAAGCCGCGTTGGTGCTTGAAAAGGCGACACTGCAGGATTTGAATTCACTGAATGCGTTGGAGCAAAGCTGCTTCAGTGTGGATAGACTGAGTCGTCGCCAACTCAAGCATTACATCAGTTTTGAACATAGTCTGCTGCTCACTGCAAAGTTAGCAGGGGAACTTGTGGGCTATGGATTGCTTTGGTTGCACCAAGGAACGCGGCTGGCAAGGCTTTATTCATTGGCGGTATCGCCTCATCATCAAGGTAAAGGGATCGCACGCCAACTGATGTCAGAGCTTGAGGCCAGAGCGGGTGAAATGGGCTGGTTATATATGCGTTTAGAGGTGGCTAAACGTAATGACGCGGCCATCGGCTTATATAAACGCATGGGTTATCGTGTATTTGGCGAGTATCAAAACTATTACGCGGATCATGATGACGCGCTAAGAATGCAAAAATGTGTGCGTAAGCTGTCGCAAAAGGCGGTGTTGCATCAGGCACCTTGGTATCAGCAAACGACAGACTTCACTTGCGGACCGGCGTCACTGATGATGGCAATGGCGAGTATAGATCCAGGCTGTATGGGCGATCAGGCCTTAGAGCTTGAAATATGGCGTGAAGCGACCACCATCTTTATGACTGCAGGTCACGGCGGCTGTCACCCATTTGGTTTGGCATTGGCTGCGGAGCGCCGTGGTTTTGCGGCAGAGGTGATGGTGAATACGGCGGGCCCACTATTTTTAGATGGCGTGAGAAGCGCGCAGAAAAAACAGGTGATGACCTTAGTTCATGAGCAATTCCGTCAAGAGTGTGAATATCGTGATATTGCTATTCACCAAGCTGATGTAAAGCTTGAACAGGTTGAACAATGGTTGTTACAGGGTAGTGCGGTATTGGCTTTGATCAGCACTTATCGGCTAAACGGTAAAAAAGCGCCGCATTGGGTGCTTATTACGGGCTTGGATGAGTTGTGTTTATATCTTAATGACCCTGATGTCGAGGACGACCAAAACCCTATCGACTGCCAGCAAGTGCCCATCGCAAGGTCGGATTTTGAAAAAATGATGACGTTTGGCGCAAGCAAGTTAAGTGCGCTGGTGGTGTTGCACGAGTCATTTTAAATAACGTTTTCGGTTGTAAGTCAAAGGGCCTGTATTCGGCCCTTTATCTTTAGCGCTAAATAGCGTTTATAGCGTTTTCAAAAACTCAACGATTTGCCACTTTTCATTGTCACTCAAGGTAGTGCCGTAAACGTGACCGCTGTTATCGTTGCCCGGCATCACCTCACCATTGGCTTTGTTCACTTTGAACTCGTTCATGCCTTGATGAGTAACATAGCCAACGTTGATAGGGTCGAATTCGCGACTGCCAACCCAGAAGGTATCCGGGCGCGACTCTGGTGATTGTAATAGTGACCATAGGTTTGGCACTGAGCCATTATGTAAATAAGGCGCGGTTGCCCAAATTCCGTTTAACGGCCTTGCTTTGTAGACACCCGCGTCGTAGAAACCATCCACACAATCTTCATTAGTGTTCGGACTCAATTTGTGTCTATTTTCTAGGTAGACTTTAAGGCGCTCTTCAATGGATTTTTTCACAGTGGTTTTCTTACCATCTGGCCCGGTGCGTTCTGCTATTAGGCCTGCTTCGATTGCTTTGATAGGGTCTTTTAACACCAAACCCACAACGCCATTTACTGGGATATCAATAGCGCTATCTACCGCTTGGAATTTGTCGCCAATAAGAATGTCTGTCTTAGTACCTTCTAAAAATAAGGTCTTTGCCATATGACAGCTGGCGTTATTAGACATAGTAGGATCGGTACCTATCTCTTTTACTGGCACTTTGACCGCTTCGTAATCTTTAAGTAGATTTTTTTGGTCAATTAATTGATGACAGCTAGCACAGTTTGCTTGGAATAACATTTTTCCTTGTGCCGCTTTGTTGGTGTCAATTCCCGGAAAATATTGTTCCGGCCAAGCGGGAGGAAGTAGCGTTTTTACCCACGCTTCTAATTGTCCTAATCCTTGCAAGTCAACGGTTGAACTGTAACGCGCATGTTTCCCCCAAACACGCTGCCAAACCGGTGCTTCTTCAATGGATAACGAACCAAATACACCCACCACTTCACCTATGTTCCTAACCAAAGGCCCAATTACAGGTACGTTTGGTGCTGAGGCATTCCACTGCACTACATTGGATTGGTGTGTACCCCATAAAAATGGATAGGAGACGGGGGCGGTGGGCGCATTTTTATTGTTAAGGTCGTCAAGCGCAAATGCCGTACCGGCGTTTTGAATATTGCCAAACGCGTCAAGTCGAGCATAGCTGGTAAAATCGTCTGGATAATCTTCGGGCAAGTCATTAACGGTTTGTCGCTCGGCGGTTGCAAGCGCCACGTGCTTGAGATCGTCTCGTAAATCATCAATCAACTCTTGCGATGCTCCTTCTTTTAATACGCGCATCGCGAAACGGCTAAACTTTTGATTATCGTTGAGGGTCGCTTCTAACGCGGCATTTAGGCGGCTAAAGAAGAGAACAAAGTTGGCGAGGGTGGGCGCACCTTCTACCAAAATTTTTGTACCATTATAATCAATTTGGTTGGTGTGGCATGCGGCGCAGGTCATCCCGACCCAAGCTTGTCCCGTGGTTTGATTGTTATGCACGGCAAAGCCGATGGGCAAACCTGAAGGGTTATTGGCGGCGGTTTTACTGGGCAGATAGCGCAGCATTTCCATATGTTCGCTATCGCGAAAGAGCTTTTTACTGTTGGGTTGCTCTAACCAAGTAAACCAAGTATAGGGAATGATTTGTGACCCTTGGCCTGTGAACCAAAAGTCTTGCCGAAGTTTATCTGACCATCCTTGATTGAGCCAAACTCGCTCAGGCACTTGACCAGATTCTGCAACCGGGTCGAGCGTTTCTTTTGGCACTGAAGGTTTTTTACTTGGTGAGCTACAACTTGCGAGAAACAGTGTGCAAGCCACTGCCGCACTTACATATTTTATTACTAGTCTGTTGTTCATGTGGAACTGTCCGTGACGGTGGAAGTATCAACTACCTTAGTACAAACTTATTAACAATCAAGTTACACGACATTACACGTGCCGCTAATTCACAAGATGAGAAAGTCTCATCTTTCCAAATATGAAATATTTATGTAAATTTATTTGTTTACACTAAATTTACTTTATTTATTTGGGAGCGGTTGTGCGTCGAAGTAGTTTTGCCATTTTTCATGTTATGGCGGTAATAGTTATCTTGGTTGGGTTACTGACAGGTCCTCGCTTGGGCATTATCAATCATGATTTTCTGGCGTTTCTTTCGCCTTTACTTCCACAAGGCGCGTTGCTGTCAGTGCACGTGTTATTTGGTTGCTTACTCACCTTAATTGCGATTGTTTTTACTGTGGCAACCATTCGCGCACCGTTTCGTGGCGCACCAAGTAAGTTTGATAAAGCCGTTAACTACTTTGGGTATCTGGTTATCGTGCTGAGTATAGTCACAGGATGGTTACTTTGGCTCAATCCAGAGAGTCTAAGTTTAGTGATTCATGGGTTATCAGCGACAGCCATTTTTTTGTATTTGGTGTTACATGGCATAAAGCACACCGTGTTTAAGGGCAAGCAAGTACTGAGTGTGTTATTGCCCCGAAATGCGCTTATTTTACTCAGTTGCAGTATTGCTCTGGTGTATTTTTGCGGCCTTGGCATAAAACTTATTGTTGCAGATCAGCATTTACGGTTAGAAGTTGCGCCGCTATCAAGGCAAAGCCACCTTGAAATAGACGGCAAAGGAGACGAGCCACAATGGTTGCGTGCTAAGCCTATTAAGTTAACGACATTTGGTGGTGCAAACTTCTTGGATGGGAGTAGTGAGGTCGAAATAAAAGCGTTGAGCAACCATGATGAAACCTTCTTTCTGATCCGCTGGCAAGATCCGACCGAAAGCCTAGATCATCTACCGCTGGAAAAAACCTCGGACGGTTGGCAAGTACAAGAGAATGGCTTTTATCGCTTTGACGAGCGCACTTATTACGAAGATAAGTTTGCCATCATGCTATCGACAACCTGTGAACTAGGAGGCGATGGTACGATGCAATACGGTGATGCGCCGCTTGCAGACAAACCCCGTAATTGGCACGGCAAGGGCTATCATGCGAGTACGGACGGCCGCACACGAGACTTATGGCACTGGAAAGCGCTGAGAACTAATGACATGTACTTGGCCGATGATAATTTTTTTGGGCCACCTCAAAGCGTTGCACTTGGGCAAAGACGCTACACCGCAGGGTATCAACCTGATGGCAAAGAAAGCGGTGCTTATGTGATGAACTGGCGCTGGTACTCACCGACTGAGGTTACGCCAAAGCGAATGCCAATCCCATCGCCAGATATCACCGAGCGCAAAGTCCTTGATTGGTTTGCCAGCGAAACCTACAACCCTCAACGAGACATGGCGAAAATTGGCGAACAGCTCCCATCTGTGTTGTACCGTTCAAATCGTTTTGAGGGAGATAGAGCCGATGTTAGGGCTAGGGGAGAGTGGCACGATGGTTATTGGACGCTAGAGCTGGTACGTAAACACCAAACGCATTCTCCCCTTGATGTTGAACTGCGTTCAGGTGTTTGCATGTGGGTCTCCGCATTTGATCACGCACAAATCGCTCATACTCGCCACCACAGAGCGATTCAATTGAGGTATATGCTATGACC
This sequence comes from Pseudoalteromonas sp. S2755, assembly GCF_005886535.1. Taxonomy (GTDB): domain Bacteria; phylum Pseudomonadota; class Gammaproteobacteria; order Enterobacterales; family Alteromonadaceae; genus Pseudoalteromonas. Next base: position 104,825 of record NZ_PNDS01000001.1, on the reverse strand, counting down.
GTTGCCTCACGTTTAATACTTAGTTTAGCGATTGCCACTGTGGCAATTAGCTACTTGTTATTCAGCGCTCCTGAGCGAGAAATTCCAACTCATGCACGCTTTATTAAAGTCACCAATGACATGCAATTTTTGTCTGTATGGCAGGGCCCTTGGCATTGTGTCTATGATAAAAAGCTTAATCTGCTTTGGGAAGTAAAGCGAGATGATGAGTCTATTCACGATGGCTATTGGAGTTACTCTTGGTATGACGGTCAATTTGGTCATGCTGATCAAGGTGATTGTTATTTCGAAGCATCCCACTGCGATAGCCAAGATCTGATCCGTAAAACCAACCAAGCTTCATTATGTGGTAGTGCCGAGTGGCGCTTACCCACACCTGATGAGCTGCGCTCTTTAATTCAAACGCCAAATAGTCCCGGACAACCCCATATCGCAAGTGATTTTTTCCCACAGATTAAAAATGGTGACTATTGGAGTAGTGAGGCTGGCGTGCCGTTACCCAAGTCGTTTAAGCGTGAAAAGTTAGGAGCAACGGCCGTGAATTTTCAATCTGCAAAGACGCTATCGCTTCCTTATGCAAACGCCGCATTCGTCATGTTGGTGGCTACGCCGTCAACACCACTCTCATTGGCTCAAAGTCGTGCTGAGCCTGTTACTCTAAACTAGGAACCAAGGAAATGAAATATACTCAAATGGCAACTTTTGTGGTTGCAGCAGGTCTATCTTGTAGCAGTTTTGCTGCGAGTGACTACCACCGTCTTGTGTGGGACACCAGCCCAAGCACCTCAGCAACAATAGGATTTACACCCACATCAGGCACTAATCATATTGTTAAATATGGCAGCACAACGGATGAGCAGAGCTGGCAAAGTGCTGCGGTCAGCGCAACGCATACCTTTGACGGGGGCCTCTCAAGTTCATTTGTGAAATTAACCGGCTTAGCCCCAGATAGTGCGGTGTATTATCGTGTTTGTGATTCACAAGGTTGCGGTCAGCGTTTGTGGTTTAGAACTGCGCCGCAAACGGCATCAGGGATCACTGCTGTAGCTGGTGGTGATACGCGCACAGGTTGGACAACGCGTCGTAAAGGCAATGAGTTGATCGCTAAAATTCGACCGCTATTTATTATGCATGGTGGTGATTACACCAATGCAAACTCCGTTTCTGAAATGCGTGAATACTTAAAAGATTGGCAATTAACCTTTTCGGATGATTTGATTGATGGCCTTGCATACAAGCGAATTTATCCATTTGTAGCAACACATGGCAATCACGAAGACGATAACTACAAAACGCTATGCCAAGTATTTGGCGTCGATTATGACCAAGATGGTGCGTGTACAGCAAAAGATACTTATGGTGCTTTTAACGTGGCGGGGCTGTTAAGGGTTTATACCTTAAATAGCCAATTTAAAAATAGTGGCTGGTCGAGCTATGCCACAGCGATGAACAATTGGCTGAAAAGCGACTTACAGTCTCAGGCTAACAGCGCAACGTGGCGTATCGCTCAGTATCACAAACCGATGTATCCTCACTATTCAGGCAAGTCAGACAACACCATATTACATACTTGGTGGGCACAAGACTTCTATAATAATGCGATGAACTTAGTGGTAGAGTCCGATACTCATATCAATAAACTGACTTACGCACTAACGCCTACCAGCAATGGCTTTACTGCAACGAGCCAAGGCGGCACCGTTTATGTGGGTGAGGGAAGTTGGGGTGCACCGGCGAGAAGCGCCAATGATCCAAAAAGCTGGACTATCGACCTTGCGAGTATTCAACAGTTTAAAGTGTTGAGTGTGACAAATGATAAGCTTACTGTTCGAACTGCTGAGTTTTCAAGCAATGCAACTGCCTTATCTAAAGCGCAGCGAGATGCCGATCCGCTCGCGTTACCTATGAATATGACATGGTGGTATGCCGCCGAAATTGGTGATGAACTGAATCTGATCAAAGCAAGCAATAATCTATCTGTGATAGAAACGCCCATTATTGAGCCGCCAGCTGCAATTGAACTTATCAGTGGTCAAACACAAGCGAATGTCACTGGTGCTAAGTCTTCTCAGGTACTTTATTACATTGATGTGCCAGCAGGAGCAACGCAGCTAAAAGTTGAAACGGCGGGCGGCAGTGGTGATGTAGATATGTATGTGCGCTTTAATGCGGAACCAACGACACAAAACTACGATTGTCGACCCTATAAATCCGGTAATAATGAAGTCTGTACAATTACTCCAGTACAAACAGGTCGTTACTATGTCATGCTTGATGGCTATGAGCGTTATTCGGGCGTTGCGCTAACGGCTACGGTTTATACTGACACTCCTCCAGATCAAGGTAATAGCCAGCAATGGTTGGATCAATCCGCCAGTAAAGGTCAGTGGCAGTATTATACTTTTGACGTGGCGCAGGGAACACAGAGCCTGCAAGTAGAGGCATCGGGGGGGACTGGAGATGCTGATTTATATCTGCGTTTTGGTCAACAACCAAATAGTAATACCTACGAGTGTCGGCCTTATGAAAATGGCAATAATGAAACGTGCACAATTACCAATCCAAATGCGGGAACTTGGTATATTGGACTCTATGGTTACGCTGCTTTTTCAGGGTTGACTTTACAAGCAGAAAGTCAATAGCCCTGTAAATGAGAGCTTGGTGGTTATTGGTGTAACGATCAAGCTCATTTTAAAACTGACCGAATATAGAGAGTAACTTAACCGCGCACAATTAATGGAATTGAGACAATAATCAAGGTACAATAGCGCTGCATTTTTGGACACTTAGGTGTTTTTATGCAACGACCTCTGACGCGCGCAATCGTTGCGGTTCGTAGGGAAGAATAAATTTACCACGTGTTTGGCTATGTTTCGTGGTGATAACAAGGATCACATTATGAATACAAAACTTCTCGTTGGCTTGGGTGCTGTGGCTATTGCCGTTGGTGCTTATGTAACCACTCAATCATCTTCTTCAAGCATCGCGATGGAACAACTAGAATATGTTCCGGCTGATACCGCGGTATTTTGGGGGCAATTAACGCCTTTTGAGCAGCAAAAATATTTTTCTTTTATGCCTGAAGCACTTAGAAAAGTACACGACCTTGAAGAAGTAACTGGGTTGCTTAGAAAAGAAAATGACAAACATCTGAATTTTCTGGCGACGCTATTAGAGCAGTACAATCTAGCGATGACATCCCCTGAGCAAATGAAAGCTATCTTAGGTATGGGTGAGACAGTTAGAAGTGTATTCTACACCGTTGGTTTGTTACCGACACTGCGTTATGAGCTTGCAGATCCCGAAGCTTTTCAGCGCACAATAAAAATGGCTGCAAAAGATGCCGAAATCACGTACCAAGAAGATACGCTTGATGGCGTCGCATTAACGCGTTATCAGCTTGAGTTCGCGCCAGAAGCTAAAATTGAGCTTATCACTTCCGTGCAGGGTCAATGGGTTACGACGACATTTAACACGCCAATTAATACCGAAGCAGATCTAAAAGTTGCTTTGGGTATCACCAAACCAGCTCAGTCACTGGCACAATCTGGCAAGCTTGAGCAATACAATACGCAGTTTGGTTTTGATGGTTCGTCAATTGCATTTTTGAACCATGTGGCTATCGTCGATGGTATTACTGCAAACAAGCAGTCTGATTTAACTCGTATGTTAGATAACATCTTGCAGCTAGGTGGTGGGACTGAGAAATTAGCAGCGGTACGTGCTCCTGAGTGTCAGGCGGACTACAGTGAAATCGCCAACCTGTGGCCTGCAACGGTATTGGGTACCAAGAATATCAAATTTACAAATTCCGCAATCGACTTTGAAGTTGATACTGTTGTGGTGGGTCAAGATGCTGAGTTGATGAAAGCGCTTGGGTCGATCCGTGGCTTTATTCCTGCGCACGTCACCAACGGCGAAGAGAAAGTTCTAGGGTTTGGCTATGGTGTTGATGTCGCAAAAGTTGCGCCGCTTGTAAACACCCTTTGGGGCCGCTTTACTAAAGCTGAATTCAAGTGTTCTGAACTCGTTGCACTACAGCAGCAAGCGAAACAAAATAGCCCAATGGCTATTGCGATGATGACAGGCATGGCGAACTCGGTTAAAGGCGTGAGTGCATCCGTTTTTGATCTAGTTATGGAGCCAAACGACCAAGGCATGCCGGAACCTAAAACGTTTGATGCGCTAGTTACATTGTCTGCCGAAGACCCGTTAGTACTCGTTAATACGGTAAAAGGCCTTGCACCTATGCTGGGTCAAATTCAAATCCCAGAAGATGGTACTCCGGTTTCAATTAACCAGTACATTCCATCTCCACAGCCATTGGGTATGGATATCAAGTTGGCTGTTAAAGGCGATCACTTGGTATTGTTTACGGGTGAAAAGGCGACGGTTATCGCTGAGAAAATGGCAAGCCAAGCGCTAGAAACTAATGGTATGACGCATTTCAGCATGGATATGCAAGCGTTTTTAGCACCAATGTTAGAAGCGGCAAAAGCGACTGGCCAACCAATGCCTGAAGGTATTGATGCACTTTTACAGCAAAATATGGTGTTCGAGTTTAGTATGGATGTTGCAGATCATGGCCTTGTATTTGGCACTGATATGAAGCTGAAAAAACTATAACGCTCAAAAGCCAAAATGATGTTAAAAATGCCGACGTAAAGTCGGCATTTTTGTTTATACTGGCTGTAATTTTTGAGAAGGAGGTTTTATGAAATTACAAAATAGGTTGCTGCTGATGTTGGCATTGCTTAGCACTATATCTTATGCAAGTGTTACCCAGTTTGGTGGGGGGGCGGATATGAGTAAGCTCGTTGCGGGCAAAGACGTGTTGAAAAATACTGAGCAGTTTGTGGGGAGCCAGATCACGCTGTCGGGTGAGGTGGTCAAGGTGTGTAAAAAACGCGGTTGTTGGATGACACTGAAAGTGGATAACGGCGAGGAAATAAACGTAAAGGTACGGGATGGCGATATGGTTTTTCCTATGTCCGCCATTGGAAAACAAGCCTATGCGACTGGTGTACTTGAAAAGTTCGAGTTAGACATTGAGAAAACGAAGCGTTATTTGGCCCATAGAGCACACGAAAACGGTGAAGTGTTTGATGCAAGCAAAGTCACTGAGGGAATGAACCTAGTTAGGCTTAAGCCTAATGCAGTAACTATTTTAGAAACTAAATAAATACTATATAAATACTATTTTACAAGTACAGCGTACTCGAAGTTTGTGCGCTGTGAATTTGGACTGATCACTACTTGGTAAGTGTCAGCGCCAAGCATCACATAATTTACTTTGCCGACCTTAAGTGGCTTTGGTGTACTATCTAAGTCCATGATCCAGACACCCGTTTCCGTATCCGGAGCCAAATTTATTAAGGTTCTTCCGGCGTTATTTGGAATATACAAAGCGGCATTGCTACTTTTACCCCAAATCGCTTTTAGTTTGTGGTTTTCCGACACCAGTGTGTAATCCGCGGGGCCAGAAGGGCGTATATCAGTCTGCCGTTTGACTTCACAACGTTCACATTGAATTGAGGGAGCTGATACGTGCGTTTGCAGCTGCCCATCAAAAATGATGCCCTCTGAGGCTATTCTCCACAAAGATTGACCTTCGCCCAGTTGGTGGCATCCCGACATCAGTAAGGCTGAAAATAGCAGGCTGTAATGTTTGTTGAAAATAGGCACCGGATCACCAAAAGAAAACTAGTTAAACCGGTACAAATAGTAGCTAATCTTTAGCGCCAATATAAGGCCTTAACGTTAACGAATGTAAAAGGCCGCATCCTAGAAATACTTTGTGTTTAACTGCTACAGCCACTGCCGCAACTTGAGCCACTACTGCAACTTGAGTTTGAAGAACTTGATGATGATGAGGAGCTGTCGCCACTATCCATTGAAGTACATCCGATGTGACCTGCATAGGTTGTGCTGCTGGAATCGCCCTTGGCGACAGGTTCACGAAAGTCAGTTGCTGAGTAGTAATAGCCATTTGGGATGTTAAGTAAGGCATCCAGTGCGAATAATATTGGTAAAGCAGCTGGTCTTCGCGGGGATATGCGCTCGATGCTACAACAGGCTCGCCATGTTTTACGTAGGCTGAGTTGCGCTTTGTTTTTCCCTTTCATCGCTTCTGATGGGCAATGATGTAAGAAACGGCCAAAAGCCTCGTAGCAAAAAGATTGATACGCTTGAGTGTGTAAAATAAATTCATGCCACAGCGCATCGACAACCCGAGAGGGCATAGCCAAGGATTGATCTTCGAGCAATAAATTCGCTTGGAAAAACTGCTTGAGACCAAATTCAACCTGTGTCAGTTGCTCATTAGTAAGCTCAGGATAATGGTGACTGAGTTTGGGTCTTAAATGCGTGAGGTCGTAATCTTGTATAAACGTACGTCTATGAGCTATCGTTTTTACTTTTTGATATTGTAATACACCAACAAAGACCACAAATGCTGCGACAAGTATAAGAAAGCCAATCATGTTATTTCCCTATATTTTTGCGTCCTAGACTGACCAAATGTATAGAATGTGTCAATAACGGGAAATATTAGAAGCAAGTTTTCTTGCCTCTAATTGGTTGTAAGTTTCTTAAATACTCTGTTTGACGTACTCTCCAGGGGCGTCGTAAATACCCGGTTGCTCATCACTTTGTGCGGCACGGGCTGGGACTTGCTCTGGATTTATTTGATGTAACCACTGTGCCCAATGGGACCACCATGACCCGCTTTCATGCTTTGCTGAGGCAAGCCACTGGGCGGGGTTTTCTTGGTCTTGTCCATCAAACCAATAACCATATTTGTTTGCATTTGGCGGGTTGACCACACCAGCAATATGGCCAGACTCACCAAGCACAAAGGTGAGCGGGCTGCTGAGTCTTTTGGCTCCTTCAAAAGTGCCTTGCCACAGCGCAATATGATCGTCACGGGTAGAGAGAAAGTAGACAGGTTGCTTTACTTTACTGAGGTCAATTTTAGTGCCACGAATACTGACAGACTTATCTTCAATAAGCTGATTATTGAGATATAAGTCTCGTAAAATAAAGCTGTGGCAGGCCGCTGTTAGGTTCGTGCTATCACTATTCCAGTAGAGTAAATCTAAGTCGGCGGGCGCTTTGCCTTTGAGGTAGTTATTGACGAAGTAATTCCAATACAAGCTGTTTTCTCTGAGCATACTAAAAGAAGTACCGAGCAGGTGCCCTGACATCACGCCATTTTGATTATTATACTGTTCTAGCGCATTAATGGTGGGCTCATTGATAAATGCGCCAAGTTCTCCAGGCTGCGAGAAATCTAAAATTGTGGTCAGCAAGGTTGCACTTTTTACTCTTTGTTTGATGCGTTTAGCAGCAATATAGGCCATACACGTAGTGAGTAGAGTACCGCCGATACAATAACCCACAGTATGGATCTGGGTTTCGCCTGTTTGCTTTTCAGTTTGCTCTAAAGCACATAACACACCGTCGACGACATAGTCGTCAAACGCAATATTTGCCATGCTTGGATCTGGGTTTTTCCATGACATCATTAACACGGTATACCCTTGTTCAAGTGCCCATTTAACCATCGAGTTATCTGCTCTCAAGTCCAAAATATAGTATTTATTAACAAATGGCGGCACGATAAGCAGGGGAGTCTTATGTACTTGATCCGTAGTCGGATGATATTGGATTAATTCAAACAAATGGTTTTGGAATACCACTCTACCCGGTGTACAAGCTAGGTCTTCTCCAAGTGTATACGCATTTTCGTTGGTCATGCTGACTCGGAGCATTTCAGTACTTTTGGCTAAATCTTTTTTTAAGCGCGCCAGGCCATCGAATAGATTTTGCCCGTTACTTTCTAACGTCAGCTTGAGTAATTCAGGGTTGGTTGAAACAAAGTTGCTCGGTGATACTGAATTCACGGACTGTCTTGCAAAAAACGCTAATCGTTCTTTAAGTTTTGGGTCGAGACCTGGAGTATTTTCAATGGTGTTTTGTAGCGATTGTCCAAACCAAAGATAGCTTTGTTTAAGGTAGTTAAACCAAGGGTTTTCTTGCCAATCTGGGTCTATAAAGCGTTTGTCTCCACGCTCAGGGCTAATAATGTCTTCTTTCTCATCGGTAGTTTGTGGCATAAAACTGTTTTGAAAAATAGCAAACTGGGTTTGCCACCACGCATTTTGCTGTTTAATAAAGGTTTCCGGTTGCTGATTGAGTGCACTGAGCCAACTTTGTAAGTCGGCTTGGTTTTGCTCATTTAATGCATTTTGCAATGGATTCTCTTTACCAAAATTTGTCGCTGCGAGCTGCCACAATTCTTGGTTATATTGCCACCACGCAGTTAACCCTTGCTCAATATTTTCTTGAGTGCCCATACAGGTAGATCCTTTGTGTTGTTTGAACGGGTAAGGCGACCTAAGTCGCCCAAAATTGCAGGTTATTGCGCTTTCGCTGTTTTTAGCGTTTCTTTACCAAGAGATTCTAAGCTGTCTTTAAATTCTTGACCTAATTGAGAAAGCTTTTGACCATCTTGGATCATCTGTTGGCTTAGAGCGTTTAACGCGTTCAACTGACTTGCGTTGAAATCCATCATAGATTTTGCATCTTTGATTTCAGTCGCTTGCTTTAGCTGCTCAATGGATGTTTTAGTGATCTGCTCAGCCGAGTGCAGCTGAATTTTGGATAGTGCTTCGATGTTTTTTGCCACGATTTGGTTAAACTGTACCGCTGGTGCAAAAAATTGCTCAGTTTGTTCGTTGAATGTTTTGAATAAATCGCTGTACATGGTCTTTTCCTTGTTATCGATTAAATTAACACAATGGATGATAGTGATCAGTTAGCACCACCGAACATCAGGTACAGCTCGCTCCCTCGGTGGTATTTAGGTTATTGCATATATAGGCCGCCATTGAGCGACAGGGTTTCGCCAGTAATGTAACCGGCTTCTTTTGATGCTAAGTACGCAACTGCGGCTGCAACTTCGTCAGGGGTGGCTAAACGCTGCATCGGTACTTGTGCTTTTATGCTATTTAGCACGTCTTCACGCATGGCGCTTACCATAGGCGTTTCTGTGTAGCCCGGTGCTACAGCATTGACGGTAACTCCGCTTCTTGCACCTTCATAGGCCAGTGCTTTGGTAAACCCAATCATGCCTGCTTTTGCGGCGGAATAATTAGCCTGCCCAAACTGACCTTTTAGGCCATTAACGCTAGAGATATTAACGATACGACCTCGCTTCTTTGCGCACATTGCCGCAAAGACCGGGTTGGTCATATTAAAGAGGGAATTTAAATTGGTGTTGATCACCTCGCTCCACTGCGCGTGGGTCATTTTTTTAAACGCTGAATCGCGTGTGATCCCGGCGTTGTTTACGAGTAGATCGACATTACCAAATTCTTGTAGAACCTGAACCATCGCTGTGTGGCATTGTTCAGCGTGCGTTACATCCAAAAATAAGGGTTTTACCGCAGCTGGATTTATTTGTAGCGTGTTAAGCCAGAGGTCAAAGTCGGCCTCATTACGCCTTTCACTTGCTATCGCGACAACAAAAAAATCTTTTTCAATGAGTGTTTTTGTAATAGCAGAACCAATCCCACCAAAGGCACCAGTCACCACCGCAATTTGTTTGTTTTCCATAACGCTCCCGCGAAAAAAGAGGCTATACCAACATACTTCCTAGCCGAGTTAGCTTAATTAGTATTTTTGCTGGTATTTATGACAAATTGGTCGCGAGTTGATGTCAGTTTGAAGACAGCGGAAACGAAATTAGGAACGCACAACATAAATTTAATTAAGTTTTATTTAGTTTTTCCGATATATAGCAAACAGTGTCTATCCCAAGGAGTGAAAATGGATATTCAAATACATCAAGGTGGCTTACCACCGTTACAGCAACAGACTGAATTGAAATCACAAGGCTCAGCTCAAGTTGCTGCTAACCAGATAAAGACGAAATCACCAAGTGATACGGAAGAAAAGCAAGAGATACCTGCGATGCTCTCCAAAGAGCTTGATGATGAAGCCGCTGGTTATAAGGAAGATAACCCTGTATTTAAAGAGGATTATGAAAACTTAGAAAAGGCAATGGACCTTATTCAAGCGCAAATTCGTAAACTCCAAGAAAGAATTAATAAGCTGATGCAATCCCAAGAACAGCGCTTTTTAAGAGTCGAACAACACCCCGACGCGACTAATGATGAGCAGCAAGCTGTAATCGAACACGTAGGCAGCAAAAAGTACCGTGACCAAACAACCGTGGATGAAGTGGAAGTGCTTGAAGAACAGCTCTCCGAATTTAAACAGCAAGAAGCGGAGCTTCGCATTCAGATGTTAAAGATGATTTTGGCGGAGCGAGAGCGATTAGAGGAGCTCAAACGTAAAGGAAAACTGTAGAAATCAGATAAAGGTCATTAATAAATCATCATAAATTCAAGAGAATGTTGTTGAAACTGTTACCTTACCCACTCTCAAAAAATAATCTCTAACCGAAGAAAGTGAGTAATAAAAATGAAAATAAACATTGGTTTAGCGCCGTTGATGATATTAATGTCTGCTAAGAGTTATGCGCAGCTTATATCTGGCCCTTATCTTGGTCAAACACCTCCAGGGGACACACCTCAAGTCTTTGCGCTTGGCACGGTGTCAACAGTGCACAGAGAACACAATGCATTTTTCTCTCCGGACATGAAAACCTTTTATCTTACGCGAAAGGATCTGAACGTGAACCATTGGAGTTTGATTGCATACGAGCTACGAGGTGAGCAATGGCATGAAACGGTTGTTGGTCCAAGAGTTGGCAGGCCATTACTAGCACCAGATGGCGTGACCATGCATATGGGTAAATATATTATGACACGTAGAGAGGGAAGCTGGTCTGAAGCCAAAAGTCTTGGTCCTATGTTTGATAAAGAAAGCTGGGGGATCATGCGGTTAAGTGCATCTGCGAGTGGTACGTATGTGTTTGACGATTATAAAAGTGGCGATGTTATTAGGATCTCTGAGGTGAAAAACGGTCAGCGCCAACGACCTGTCAAATTAGGTCCTGAAATTAACACCGGTCTATATAATGCGCATCCATTTATCGCACCCGATGACTCTTACATTATATGGGACGGGGTTCGAGATTCAGGGTTTGGTGACTCAGATCTTTATATCAGTTTTCGTTTGAAAGACGGTAGTTGGGGCGAAGCGATTAATTTGGGAGACAAAGTAAACACGAGTGCGCGGGAGGCGTCAGCGAGTGTAACGCCCGATGGCAAATATCTGTTCTTTAACCGTACCACACCTTCAAGAGATGCTGATATTTTTTGGGTTGATGCTCAGGTCATCGAAACGCTAAAACCTACCAATTAACTGATTGGTATGCAGCGCACAGTGACTACTTTGGTGTGCGCTTTATTCTTTTCTTTAAGTTGGCCAGAGTAAGCTGTTCAACAATGCTATCTACAAAATGAGCTTGCTCTGCTGTGATGTTGAAGGGCAATGCTTTAAACCTAAACTCGTCACTAAACCCCTGTTGAATAGCCTGTTTGAAATAGTCCTGAGCCTTGTCATTTTGCTGATGGTAAAGGCTGATGAGGCCGAGGCTAAAGACCAATTCAGGGTTTTGGTTGCCGGCCTTTATCTGGTTGGCAATATCATCGGTATAGTTACTTATTGATTGATGCTTAGCAGTGAGGAGTGCCAAGTATAATTGACTGAATAATGTGTATTTACCTTGCTTTTCAACCGTCACCGCTAAAACATCGGTCGCTTTATCATGATGATTGTTACTGAGATAAGAAAGGGCTGTGAACCAGTTTAATGTCTGGGAATTTGGCGCGGCTTTGGCTAATAAGTTAAGGTGTTGGATGGTTTTTTTATGCTGTGCTTGTTGCTGTAAAAACCGGACCTGTTCTAGTTGTATCCAAGGAGATCCCTTTACTTCAGGGCTGGCGTTGGCAAGTACCTTGTTAAACCAGTTGGTCATATGCATTTTGCGCAGGCAGTGGAGGTAGCTAGCAACTACCCTAGGTTCGCTGGGTGAAGCCTCATAAGCTTGGCGTGCTAGTGGGTATGCATCAATGGTATTGCCTTGCAATAGATAGGTCTCGGCCAGATGTGACTTTAACAAAGGCCAATTAGGTGTATTTGCTATGGTGTCATTTAGAAGTTGTTGTGCTTGATGATAATGCCCTTGAAGCGTATAGACTTGAGCCAAAAGCATGTTTGCTGATGGACTATCGGGTGTTAAGTCTAGCGCTTTTTCTGTATTGATCCTGCTTCTCGTCAGCGCGTCTGCAACCTGATTATACAAGCTATAGTCGCTCAATAATGCTCGACTCAAGCCCTTATAACTCTCATCTACGTCTTGTGATGTTGTGATGCTTTGCTGATACAGCGCTATCGCCCGTAAATTATCTTCTAAAGTTTGTTGGGTATAGTGTTGCTGGGCGATGCTCAATGCTGTGTCTGAGCTTGTTGAAGAAAATGGTGAGGTAAAAGGGGAGTGATATATACCAATAATACACGCCAGAGCTAGGCCGATACTTCCGCCGGCTAGAGTCGTAAATCGCTTTACTGCTGGCGCTTGCGGTTTATGATTTATCTTATTAACGGTTGCACTAAAGCGGTATCCGACGCTGCGTTCAGACACGATATATTCTGGTTTATTGGCATCATCTTCAAGGATCTTTCGTAGCCTTGCTATTTGTTTTTTAATCGCATCATGAGTCACGACTCGACCAAGCCAAACTTGTTGTTCTAATTGCTGGTGGCTCACAAGGTGAGGTGCATGCTCAATCAGGTTCAGCAACAATCTATGCGCGAGCGGTGTCAGTACATGAGATACATCGCGATGGCTGATGGTGCGAGAAGATACATCAAAGTCCCATTTTTGATTCAACTGATACTGCAAATCATAAATCCTGTGTTTTTTATTTTATTGATTTAAATGCTTTTAATTGTTTTGTCACGCAATGTCCCCAAAGCACACTGGCAAGCCAATATTAGATACGTAGAGTAAGACTCGTCATAACAACAAACAAGGATTTACATGAAAGCATTACCCCATTTACTGTTATTTTTATGCTTGTTTTCTACGCCTGCTCAGGCGACGACTCAACTGCAAAAACAACTAGATGACTATATCGCGCAGTATCACCAAATTAAAGAGTTTGATGGTGCCGCTTTGGTTGCTCGAGGATCTGAGGTGTTACTGCAACAAGGTTATGGGGTTGCCAACGTAGAGTGGCAAATAGCAAATCAGCCCAATACTAAATTTAAGCTAGCATCAGTGACCAAACAGTTTACCGCGCTTTTGGTATTACAGCAGGTTGAGAAAGGAAAGATTGAGCTTGATGCTAATATTTCCAGTTATTTACCTAAATACCGAAAGGATACGGGAAACCAAATTACCATAAGGCAACTACTTAATCACACGTCAGGCCTACCTGATGTGTTTAAACACCCTGAATTTCGCCAAGTGCAACGTCACAACCCTTATAACCGCGATGAGTTTATCGACCATTTCTGCTCAGGAGACTTGTTGTTTGAGCCGGGCTCTGCGTTTCGTTACAGCAATGCCGGTTACACTATACTTGGGCGTATCCTTGAGCTTGTGAGCGGAAAAAGTTACTGGCAACTACTTGAAAAGCAAATATTAGTACCGTTAGACATGAAAGAAACTGGATTTGCCGATCATAAGCAGGTAATTAAAGGCCTAGCGAATGGTTACGATACCACGTTGAAGGGGTTCAAACATGCCGATTTTATTGACATGACAGTGCCTTTTTCCGCGGGCGCAATGTATTCAACGGTGCAAGACATGTATAAGTGGGATCGTGCATTATACACAGATAAACTACTAATGCCTGAGACCAAAACATTGTTATTTACTCCCTCTAAACATAGAAATTATGGGTTTGGCTGGGAAGTCATCGACAAAGAAGATACCAGTCAAATTAAAACGCTGGTTCACCATGCTGGTGGAATCCCAGGGTTTGGGGCTAAGATTGCAAGAGTATTGGAGGACAAAACGGTTATTATTTTGCTGGATAATACAGGTGGCGCGCCATTGACACAGATGGTTGATGGCATACTTGAAATCCTTGCTGGTAGGGCTGTAGCAGCGCCTAAGTTAAGTCCATATCGGCTGCTTTTTGCAACGATTTTATCTGACGGCGTTGAAGTTGCGATTAAAAACTATCAGCAACAGGTTCGCGAAGGGAAGGGGCTGAGTGAGCGCCAACTAAATCGCTTTGGGTATCAATTATTGGAAGTCGGTTATTACGACGCCGCAGTTGAATTTTTCAAATTGAATGTTGCGGCACACCCAAAAAGCGCGAATACCTATGACAGTCTTGCCGAGGCCTATCTTATTAAAGGAGATAAAACCAATGCACGTGTTACTTATCTGCAGTTATTGCAATTAGATAATAACCATGGGGTTGCTAAGAGGTTTGTAGAATCAACTCTGAAGTGAGCGCAGCAATCAACTTTTGCTATGTTTGTTACCGAGCATAGCTTTCTGATGATAAAGCGCTATTAATTTTGTCGGGCTATCTTAGAGCGTAAACTTGTCGACTTGCGATTTTAAGTCGTGGGCAAGTTTACTCAATTCATTACACGCCGTCGCGGTTTGGTTGGCGCCTTCGGTCATTTCAACAGCCGAGTAATTGATAGTCTCGATATTTTTGTTCTGCTCCCCTGAAACCACGGATTGCTGATGACAAGCTGACGCGATTTGTGTACTCATTGCAGCGATGCTGTCAATTTGAGATTCAATTTGATGGATCATATTGCCAGCGACTTCTGATTGCTCAACACAAAGTGCAATACCTTGTTCACGGCTTTTGGTTGCCACGCCAGTTTCCTTCGACTTACTTTGTAGGTCGTTGACGATTTCCACAATTTGCGTGGTTGAACCTTGAGTACGCTGGGCCAGTGAGCGAACTTCATCTGCAACAACGGCAAAACCACGACCTTTCGCGCCTGCACGAGCGGCTTCAATGGCGGCATTTAATGCCAATAGATTCGTTTGCTCCGCGGTTTATCTGATTACTTTAACCACCAAATTAACGCTGTGTCAGTTTTTCTCGGGATTATTGGCAAGTTCGCCTGCAGATGTGACTGTTTGTGCAACGTCTGAAATATGATTAATATTGGTTTAGTTCAGTCATTATGAAGTAATAGAAGTGCTAGGGTTATTTAGACTTCATACCTTTTATCTCGTTGCCTAGTCATCTCATCAAGTACCATTTGGATCATCTGTTGCTTTATATCCGCATACTGCGATTTAAGCTCATCAAGTTGTTGGGTTAAAATCTCGATTTCTTTTTCTGTTTCATTATCGCGATACTGTTTTGCGCCGGTATGCTCATATCTCAGGGTATCTTCTTGTGTTGTTGGGATATCAGCATCACTTACTGTGGATACTTTTACGGCTCGTTGCAGAGGTGTTTTTTTTAACTCACTAATAAGCTGTTGTAAATGTTGTATTTGCTCTTTCATTAGGGCTTCTGACTGTTCTAACATTTCATATTGTTGCTTAAAATTAGGGTTGTTACCTTTATATTTCTTTGCCTTTTTGTCCATAAACTCAGTCAATATGACTTCATTTTTAGGTTTTTCTTCCGTTTCTGTGGAATTACTCGTGGCAGTAGGTGTTTCTCTGCTTGCGTTTAGCGCGCCGGCAAAGTGATGTGGCTTCATTTGAATTTCCATAACGTTATCCTTGTCATCTCTATTGCTAATTGTATCGGAGTATTTCCCGATTTCTTTAGCTGTTTGGTTAATCCCCGCTAAGCTAACAAAGTCAGGTATAAGGAGTTAGTGAAATGAAGGTGTGGTTGGTTATTAGTATTTTGCTTTTTAGCTGCAATAGCTTAGCTAAATGTGAAGATCAAGGATTTAGACAGTTTGATTTTTGGCTTGGAGATTGGTCGGTAACGAGCGTAGGAGGCATTGAGTCTGGACATAATCGCATTACCCGAGAATATGATGGTTGTGTCATTAAAGAAAGTTATAGCACTGAACTTGGGTATCGTGGTGAGAGTATAAATATTTATGATGTATCCACTCATCGTTGGCATCAAACTTGGGTGGATAATAGTGGGTTGTTGTTACAGTTGGATGGTGAGTTTCATGAAGGGAAAATGGTATTACAAGGGGATAGAATAAATGCAGCAGGTATTAAGGTGACGGATAAGATAACATGGACTGCGAATCCAGATGGTACCGTACGTCAGGTTTGGCAGAGTAAGCAAGGCGCTGACAAGTGGCAAATGGTATTTGATGGATTATATAAAAAGGAGACTAAAAAATGAGAGAGTTGGTTATTGGCTTTATGTGGTTTGTTAGCAGTGTTTGCTATGCACAATCGGAAACGATCACACAGCAAACGCTGATGATAAATCAAATGTCTGCAGACGCTTACACCATAGTGGACGTGCGAAGCCCTGAAGAATTTGCTGCGGGACATATCAAAGGGGCAATAAACATTCCCTTTAACGAGATTGAGACGCATCAGGAAGAGCTAGCTAAATTGACTGATACACCACTCGTTGTGTATTGCCGTTCTGGGCGTAGGGCTGGCATCTTTATTGAGGCACTAGCGCCAAAAGGCTACACCTTAAAACACCTAGAGGGTGATATGAATAAGTGGTTGGCAGAGTCTCTACCTGTGATGAAAAAGTAGGGGATCCCCTACTTTTTTGAGTAAATGGCAGAGAGTAAAAAACAAAAGGGAGACGGCAAAGTTTAATAGAAGTTGGTCGCTGCCACATTTTTATTGTGCTTAAAATAACTCCACATAACTAAAATAGGGACTTGAAACAAATATTAATATAAATGATAATCACTATCGTTTTCGTAATGAAGTTAATTTAGGGAAAAACGATGCGATCTTCATCTTCACGTACACTAAACCACTCTTTAACACTCTCTCTTTGCGCCACTTTTGTGCTGTTGTCATTACATGGCAATGCACATGCTGCTGAAGTTACCGGTGATGCACTAGCAGCTGACGCTGTGGATGATGGCAGGGCTCAAGAACTAGAGCATATATATGTGACTGGCACGAGTGTAAAAAATTACACTGAATCTGCAAACAAAGCGGCATTAAAAATGATTTTATCACAGCGTGAAACGCCTCAAGCGGTGACCGTTATCACAAATCAAATGATGCAAGATTGGCAAACGGTTAACATTGATGAGATCTTGGAACATGCAACTGGCTTTTATGCAAAGCGGGGAGCCAGTCTTGATAGGACACGTTTTTCTGTACGTGGTGGTGATGTTAATTTAATCCAAATCGATGGTGTTCAACAATTCCCTGGTGGCCGAAGACCGAATGTAAACGGGGATGCTGTTGCTTATGAGCGCGTGGAGATTGTACGTGGTGCAAATGGTTTATTAACTGGCGTTGGTGACCCAACTGCCACCGTAAATTTAGTAAGAAAACGTGCAACAAGCGATGAGTTTAAGGGCAGCGTGGCGGTTTCGGCTGGTAGTTGGGATAATTACCGAGCAGAGGTGGATGTGGCGAGCGGGTTAAACCAAGAAGGCAGTATTCGCGGCCGCTTTGTTGCTGCACATTATGAAAGAGATTCTTACATTGAGCGTTATAGCCAAGAGAAGACGTCCATATATTCTACTATTGAGGCAGACCTGACCGATTACACCTTATTACGACTCGGTGTAGAATATGCTGATACCGCTTCAAAAGGGGCGATAAACAGCCATTCTCAACCTTACTTTTACGCTGATGGTAGTCGCTATCAGGGACGCCGTGGTGACACCGGGATGACGGCAAAGTGGAGTAGCTGGCCAATCGAAGAATACACCTATTTTGTTGGGCTTGATCACGCGTTTGAAAACGATTGGCAACTCCATGCCATCGCGACTTACAATACCATTGAGATGCAAGGTGGGCAGCTCTTTTTCGTCTATCCTGATGGGCCTATCAATCCAGATGGCAGCAGCGATAATGGATTCGGATACAGTGCTGTAATAAGTAGCTCTGAAGATGAACAAAAGACAATAGACTTGTCACTCCAAGGCCCAGCTGAGCTATTTGGTCGTACGCATGATGTTATTTTTAGCTATAACCAATTCAAGCGAGAGCGTACGTCATTTGGTAATGAAGCCGACCAAACCACGATTTCATTGGAAGGGTTAAATTTTCATGATTGGACAGGTGACGTGCCGCGCTATCCATTTAAAGATTTAGGCCGTGATAGTTTGACAGTAACAGACTCTAATGGTGGATTTGTGGCCGTGCGTGTTAACCCGCATGATGATGTTAAGCTTATTGTTGGTGCTAGGATCACCAATTGGGAGTACGATATTGACCTTTATGATCCTAATAACGGTAAGTTTCTTCGTAACCGCTATCATGAAAAGGTGGATACAGAAGTTACGCCTTATGCCGGACTCGTAGTTGATATTAATGAACAATATAGTGTTTACGCGAGCTACACAGAGGCATTTCAGCCACAAGCCTATTTTGATATCAATGATAAAATGCTCGACCCAAGCACAGGCGAAAGCTATGAGCTAGGGGTAAAAGGTGAGCTACTTGATGACACCTTGAACTTTACAGCGGCGGTGTATCGCAATGTTGAGAATGGACTTGCGATTGCCGATCCAAATTACCCTGACAGCTATCTAACTCCGCAAGGCAATAGACCATATATTCAGCGCGGTGAAGGCGATACGACAGAAGGCTTTGAAGTTGAATTTACAGGCTCTATCAATGAGCAGTGGAATATCAGCTTAGGGCTATCAAAACACAAAACTGAATCAAAAGATGGCAAAGAGCTGTTAACGGATCAGCCCAAAGAGCTCATAAACCTGTATACCACCTATGACTTTAGCGCGTTTGTTGACGGCTTTACTGCGGGGCTTGGAATTAATTGGCAAGGTAGCTTTTATGCAATACCGCAAAGGCCATTGCCGGGCGGCGGTAGCGAGGCGTACAAGATCACACAATCCTCCGGTGCGTTACTTAATTTAATGGCAAGATATGAAGTGAGTGAACAACTCAGTGTGTCGCTTAACTTCAACAATCTACTAGATGAAAGTTACTACAACAGTATTTCATCTTGGGACGGCTACGTAATGCACGGCGAACCGTTTAATTGGCAATTAGGGATGCGCTATAGCTTTTAGTGACTCAACCTGAGCTTGAAATACGGAATGCACCGCCGAAGCGGTGCATTTTTTTGCCTCAAATTTTTTGCTTCAAAATAATAGGCAAATTGGCATTAGGTTTTGCATTGTTCCGCAACTTCGTTAATATATAAAGTATATATGATATGTATATGGTTTATATAAATGGGTATCGTAAAAATTTCAGATGAACTACACGATGAGATCCGTGAAGCGAGCACTGTGATGTCGCGTTCAATCAATTCACAGGCTGAGTTCTGGATTAAAATTGGGCGACTTGCTGAGCGTAATCCAACGCTTACGTTTACAGAGATCGTTGCGGCAGAGATGTCACGAGTAAAGTCACAGCAGCCAAAAGGAAATTGAGATGCAAGAGGTTACCTTCAAAACCGCTGATGAGATCCAATTGATGCGCGAAAGTGGGCGATTGCTTACGCAGGTGTTTGGCTACATTGATAGTTGGATTGAACCCGGAATTTCTACGCTAGAGATTAATGACAAAGTGCACAACTTTATTGTTGATGAGCTTAAAGCGCGTCCAGCCAGCCTTGGTCAGTATGGTTATCAGTTCGTCCTCAATAGCTCTGTAAATGAGGTTGTGTGTCATGGTGTGCCGAGTAAATCGCAAATCTTAAAGTCTTCAGATATTGTAAACATCGATATTACGCTTGAGAAAAATGGCTTTATCAGCGACTCCAGCAAAATGTACGTAATGCCTGAAGCATTACTCCCGGCCAAAAAGTTAGTGGCAACGACTTACCAAGCGATGTGGGCTGGAATAAAAATGGTCAAACCTGGAGCAAAGCTTGGGGACATCGGTGCGGCTGTACAGCAAGTAGCTGAGAAAGCCGGTTACACAGTGGTACGCGAGTATTGTGGTCATGGGATAGGTAGAGAAATGCATGAAGCGCCAAATGTATTGCACTATGGCAAAGCAAATACCGGGATGACGCTAAAACCGGGGATGACCTTTACCATTGAGCCGATGATCAATCAGGGAAGCGCAAAAATTAAAACCAAAAAAGATGGCTGGACTGTGGTAACTCGAGACAAAAAGCTATCGGCGCAGTGGGAGCATACGGTGCTGGTAACAGATGACGGCGTTGAAGTGTTAACCCTAAGAGCGGAAGAAGCGTAAGCAGTGCTGTACTTACGCTTTTTTTAACATCAAGTGGGTATAGCGACCTAGAGACGCATAAGGCTCTTGACGATTGTATTTAAGCTCTAAAGCGAGCAAAGCATCAAAACCTTCATCCGCCTTATTTAACTCCCTTAAGTAGTCATGAAAACAGCGAACACCGGTTTTTTGAATAACGTTGAGCTTTGCCTCATCAAGCCAAGTTGCCATATCAGTTTGGCTAATTGGCTTATTGGGGCTGAGGCCTACTTTTTGTTTTACCTTAAGATCTTTTTGCACATAGTCGAAGTTACCGTACACCATACTGGCCATCAGATGCGCCTCATGGTTGAAATACATTAGCGAAAGCAAGCCAGTTTTGCTTAGCTGCGCCTTTAGCAGCATAAGTGCACTTTGTTGCTCAACCAACCATTCAAGCACCGCATGGCACAATACTAAGTCGAATTGTCCTAAGTTCAGCGTATCGAGCGCTTGCAGAGGCGCGTGGATAAAATGAAGTTGGTTATTTAGCCCAGCTTCATTCGCGCGCGTTTTGGCAAGTTCGAGCATCTCTTCTGAAATATCAATCATGGTGACATGGTGGCCAAGCGAAGCTAAATAGAGCGCCAATTGACCTTGTCCGCCGCCAACATCTAATATGCGTTTGCCATTTGATTGCGTTAGCCAGTCAACTTGTGTGCTTAAGTCACGCTTGAGCACCGCTTCTCTGATTTTACCTTTATTGGTGCCATAGATATTGTTTTTAAACTTGTGCGTTAGTTCAGCAAAGTTTCTATCTGTCGGTGCCGGTTTTTGTTGCTGCTTTTTTCTAGCCATATGCGAGATCACTTAATTAAGCAAAGTGGTATTAAACCGGGTTGTCGATATCAATAAATTCAACATCTAAACCATACTGCGCTGCCAAATATTCGCCAAGTGCCTTCGCCCCGTATCGCTCTGTGGCATGATGTCCCGCCGCGATAAAGTGGATCTGTTGCTCGTTAGATGAATGAATGGTTTGCTCTGATGCTTCACCCGTTAAGTAGGCATCAATGCCTTGGCTTGCCGCGAGATCAATAAAGCTTTGCCCACCACCTGTACACCAAGCGATGGTGCTGATTGGGTGATCGCCTGCAACATTTAAGAGCGGCTTTCTACCGAGTTTCTCTTCAACTAAAGCGGCAAAATCAACAGCAGTCATTGGCGTCGTTAATTTGCCTTTTACCGCTACGCTATTTTTATTCCAAGGTTCAAGCGGTCGTTCATATTCAAGCCCAAGTAACTTACCGAGCTGCGCGTTATTACCAAGTTCAGGATGAACATCCAGTGGAAGATGGTATGCGATTAAGTTGATGTCATTGGTAAGCAGGGCTTGTAGGCGGCGCTTTTTCATGCCAGTGACACATTGATCTTCCCCTTTCCAGAAATAGCCGTGGTGAACCAAAATGGCATCTGCACCACGTTCAATAGCGGCATCAATTAAAGCTTGGCTGGCGGTAACACCCGTGACGATTTTTTGGACTTCGTCTGTTCCTTCCACTTGCAGACCATTTGGACAGTAATCGTTAATTTGATATGGCTTCAGTAATTCCGTTAATTGATTCACTAATTTGGTTCGTTTCATAACACCCCCTAACACTTAGATAGTATTAGTTTAACTGGTTTAGCAACGGATCAAAAAGAAAGATTAGATTGATAGATATATACAATATGAAGGAATGAAGACAAACAGCTCGGATCTGATTGTTCTTTTATTTGAAATAAAAATAAATTAAGGTATGTTGGTAGTTCTTTATTATTAGTAAAGGTAAATATATGTTTAAGTTTGCAGTGTTTCTGCTGGTTTTTTGTACGTTTTACGTCCAAGCGGAACTGAGTGAAGCGGATTTTGAGTCTCTTCGGCTGCAAATTAGAGAACAATATACCATCGACCCTAAAATTGCACTTCAACTCACTGAGCAAGCGTTAAATACCAGCCGTTTGAGCGCAGATCAAAAAATCAAAATCCTGAATTACAAAGCCTGGTTTCAAATGGAGCTGAATCAATTCTCAACTGCTATGCGCACGACAAATGAAATCAAACAGTTGATAAGTGACGCTCAAGATAAATCGCTGATTTATGCCTACTATAATTTGTCCGGGGGGGTTTATTCTAAACTAGGATTGTATGAGCTTGCTTTAGTGCAGTACAAAGATGCATTGATTGTTGCGGAGCAACGAGGGGAGGACATGGTATACCAAACAAAAAATAATATTGCTGACGTTTATTTTTTGCTCGGCCAATATGATATTGCGTTAGATTACTATAACGAGTACCTGCACTTTCTGAATTCAAATAAAGATGAGCTGTCATTATCATTGCTTTACAACAATATTGCTAAAGTCTACATAGCTAAAAATGAATACGATGACGCTACAAAATTTATTGATAAAGCACAGCAAATTCAAAAGAATAGTAAGTCTGACTACCATCTAGCATATTCGTCACAGTTCCGAGGAAAAGTCGCGCTTGCTAAAGGGCAGTTAGGTGCTGCATCAGCCTATTTCCGAAAATCCATCATGACTTTTCAACGGCTTGGTAATATTCGCGAAGTCAATGATGTTAAGCTTGATTTAATTACCTTGGATATCAAACAAGGCGATATTACAGAAGCTAAAAAGCTGGCTGAAGAAGTCTTGGAGTCTGCGAAACAAACAAACACTAAAAGTAAGCAGGTAAGCGCTTTGTCGGTGTTGGCGAAAATAGCTGAGTTACAGGGGGACAGCAAACACGCACTGGTTTTAACGCAGGAGTTAAGCCAAGTGGAGCGAGAGATCTATGCTCAGCAGCGCAATATTACTTTATCTCGAGCTTCTTACGAACTTGAAATAGTTGAAAAAGAGCTGGAAATAGAGTCGCTTAAACGAGTGCAGGCGGTTCAAGCGGCGGAGGCAAGCGCTCAACAAAAGTGGCTATTGAGTATTATCATATTCATGTTGATTTATGCCATATCAACTATCTTAGTGATCCAAATAATTAGACGTCGAAATAGTAAGCTACGGGCGACCTTAAAAGAGCTAACCAATACGCAAGAAATGCTCGTTGAAGCGGAGAAAATGTCGTCACTAGCTGGATTAGTTTCGGGGATGGCGCATCATCTTAATACACCAATAGGCTTAGTGATCACCGCAAACTCTTCCCTTAATGGCTCGCTACGAGACGTTCAAGACAAATTTGAACAAAAAACCCTGTCACCTAGTCAACTTAACCACTTTATAGGAGATGCTTTAGTGGCATCAGATATTGTTGACCGTAGTGCCAATCGCCTCAATGCCACAGTCGAGCGGTTTAAAGCAATTAATACCTCAATTGGCAGTGCAGAACTTAAAACAATTGAATTATCAGACTTTTTAAATTTACATATTCGTGAAATGCTGATCCGCACAGCGCCAAACGCTAAGTTAATGCTGGGTAACGATAGCCTTGAAGTACAAACCTACCCTAACATCTTGCTTGAGGTATTGAAGGAATTTATGCAAAACTCAGTGCAACACGGATTTATCGACAACCACCATATAGAGGAGCAACCTCTTATTACCATCCGTGTGAATGAATACGATGATGCATGGCAGCTAAGCTACAAAGATAATGGTCGCGGCCTGCCTGATCATAATACAGAGCAAGTGTTTAATCCCTTTTTTAGTACAAATCTTGCGGCGCAATTGGGACTTGGTTTAACCATTGTATTTAATAGCGTGAGTCATGTGCTTCAGGGCAGTATTAAGGCATATTCAGATGATAAAGGGGTGGAGTTTCTGTTGACCTTACCTAAGCAGCTAAAAAATGGTAGGCGCAAAGCTGTGAAAAATTAATTCAACTACTTTCGGAAGCTGAGATGCTTTTAAAAATGAGCCGCTCGTCCATGAGTGAGCTCATTGGGCTAGTAACTGGTTTGTTTTAAGGGTTTGTCACCTCGACGTCTTGTCCTGTTTGCAGGCGCTCTGCGCCGCGAACGGCGACTTTATCACCGGCATGTAAGATATCGCTGATGCGGGGAGTAATTTCCACCCATTGGCCTTTGCCATTGCCGACGGTGACAGGAATTTGTTCGGCTTTATTTTGCTTATCTATTTTGACGATATGGGTGCCTTGCTTGCGTAATATCAGGGCGTCTCGGTCAACCAGCAATACGGGTTGTTTGCTGGTGAGCGGCACTGCTACATCAACTAATTGACCAATTGCCCATGTATGGGTGTGATCTGCTGCAAGTGCTGCACGTACTTCAACGGTCTGTGAGCGCGGATCGGTTGAGGGGATCACCGCTGTGACTTTCGCTGACGTATTATCTGGCTGGGATAAGTCACCAGAACGTATTGGCAGCGCTATGCCTTTTTGCAAAAACTTCAAGTATTTAACTGGCACATATAAGCGAACTTCAAGATGATGGATATCTAATATGGTGAGCAGTTCGTCGGCGCGGTTTATTTCTCGACCCGCGCGCTTAAAACGTTCACTGATAACGCCATCAAATGGAGCACGGACCGTTGCGCGAGACAACTTATCGTCAATCACCTTAAGTTCGACTTCCGCTAAGGCGATATCTGACAGCGCTAGGTCATGTTTATTTTGCATTTCATCAACTTGACTTTCTGCCGCGCTGCTGGTTTTTGCGAGCTTCTTTAATCGAGCCAATTCTTGTTGATATAAGCGTAAATTGATCTTGGCTCGATTTAATAATTCGGCTTGACGGGCCTTATCGAGTTCCAGTGGGAGTGTGTCCATACGTACTAAGATTTCGTCTTTTGCGACGTTGGTACCGGGTTCTGCTACGTACAACAAACGGCCACTAACTCCAGCGGTTAGCGTCACATCGTCTTTCCCATACAGTGTGCCACTAACTTCAATTTCGCTCGTGAGAGGGGCTTTTGTCACTTCAGCGACGGTGACTGGCACCACGGCGGCGACGTGTGGTGCAACGATCCCAGCACACAGTGCTAGGGCCTGAAGTGTCTGTTTTATTGGGTTTTTCATTCTGTTCTCACTACTTACTGATTGGCAACTAGGCTGAGCGGGGCTTTGGCCGTTGATTTGTTTGTTTCTGATGGCGGAGTTTGCCGGCCAAGTTGCAATAAACTTGGCATCAACACTAAGGTAAATAATGCACTGATAGCCATGCCACCGACGATGACGGTAGCAAGGCCCCGGTAGATTTCTGAGCCGACGCCGGGCATGAGCATTAGTGGCAGCATGCCAAACAGACTGGTCAAGGTGCTCAAGTAAACGGGTCTTGCTCTTAGTAACACCGCTTGTCTGACCGACGCTTCACGGCTCATACCCGATGCCATCGCAACACGAGTTTGATCCACCAGCAAAATGGCATTGTTAACGACCAGCCCAAGCAAGATGATAAAACCTATCATGGTCAGTAAATCCAATGACTGAAAGGTAAAGAGGTTTAAGATATACAGAGCCAGCACGCCACCTGCGATAGCCAATGGCATCACTAACAATACCAAGGCGCTATCTTTGGCGGACTTGAACAGCGCAGTCATTAACAAAAACAAAATGAACAATGCGAGGACAAAATTCAACGCCATTTCTTCCATTGCAGAATTCATCTTTTGTGCATTTCCTGCCAAAATAGCACCCGCACTGGCCGGTAGGCTTGCGCGCACTTTTGGCATCACCTGTTCACTCAAGATGGTTTGCACTTGCTGCAGGCTCATATCAGCCGGAGGCGTGACAACAATGCTGACTGTGCGACGGCCGTTGACACGTCGCAGTTGCGTCGGGCCAACTGTACGTTCTATATTTGCCAACTCGCCGAGAGTTTGAATTCCAGACTGAGGGGTTACGATAGGCAAGGCTTTTAGTTCCTCAGGGCTTTGCCAAGGGATACCACGAAGGATAACGTTCATGCGCTCGTTACCATCAAAATACTCATTGACGAATAATCCACCGGTATAAGCTTGTACCGCTTGAGATACATCTCGACGCGTTAATCCCGCTTGGGTGATCCTGCGATCGTTGGGCGTTAATCTAAGCTCTGGTTCTGCCATATCCAATCGAGGCTGAGGTCTGGCCGTTGCCTCTGGAAGCGCGTTTTGTACTGCTTGCAAAGCCACTTGCGCACCTGAGATCAAGTCGTCCATATTGGGACCTGTAAGGTCAATATTGATATCGCGACCATCGCCACCGTTGGCGACTTGGATCATGGAGCCGCGAAAGAAAAACACTTGAGTATCGGGAAGGTCAACGAAGATTTCTTCTTTGGCCACTTTCATCAATTCTTCAACACGTTGAGGGTCGGCTGAATAGATAAAGCCGCCAGCATTAGAGCCAAACGCATAGAAATTAAAGTCTTTAATACCAGGTTCCTTTTCGCCTTGGTAATAGGGCATTAAGCGTTTTTTCACACGCAGCAGCAATTCTTCTTCCATAAACTGTACGTTGCCACCAGGTGGAGTCGCTAGGTTAAAGAAAAAGCCATCGGTAGGTGCCCTTGGCATAAAGTCAGTTTTTGGCAGCATGGTCATAGTTGCAACCACCGAGCCACCCAATAATACGCCAATCCAAGTAAGTTGCTTTACTCTATTATTGGTCAATTTCATGATGAAGTTGGTGAGTTTTTGCCAGTATTGATGATAAGGATCTGGCTTTAGTTCAGAGTCTGGCCACAAATGGTTTGCCAGTGGAATAAGGGTAATTGCACACAACATTGACGCAATAACGGCAATCGAAAGTGTCAGTGCTAAATCGGAGAATAGTTGCCCCTCAATACCTGCCATAAAGAGAATAGGTAAAAAGATGGCGACGCTGGTGGTTGTCGAAGCAAATAATGCTCCGGTCACTTGTGCAGCTCCTTTTAAGGCGGCTTTTTTGTTATCGAATCCTTCTGCTCTTAAGCGTGAGATATTCTCTTGGACTATGATAGCTGCGTCTAATACTAGGCCCACTGCAAATGCTAACCCCGCCAACGAGATCACATTCAGACTACGGTCAAAGATATTAAGTGCGAGAAAGGCGACCATCAAAGAAACAGGGATTGTAGCTGCAATCACCAAGGTTGCTTTTAAGCCTCTAAAAAATAGCCACAGAATTAAACAAGATAAGAGAACTCCAAGGCCTAAATTACTTTTTACTAAAGAAAGTGCATTACGAATGTGGACGGAGGCATCAAAGCTGAGCTCAATCGACAAGCCATTTTCAGCCAGCGGTCCTTGGTTTAGTTCATCAATTGCAAGGTTGATCTCATCAAGCAAGGCAACGGTATTCGCTTCGTTGGCTCGTGAGATCCGAATATAATAGGCCGGTTTACCATTGCGGCCACTCATGCCCAAACGGTCTGAGAAGGTGCGCTCAACACTTGCAATATCACCTAAGTAGATAGGCCTGTCTCCAGAATAGCCGACCCGCATTTGGGCCATACTGGAAAGGTCGTATTGGCCGGTGAATCGCACGGTATATTGGCGACGTCCAACGTTGGCAAGACCTCCAGAGGTATCGCGAGAGCTCGCAAGTACATTACTGATTTGATCTAAACTAATACCAAGCGCAGCGGCTTTATGCGGGTCGAAAGTAATACGCAGCTCTTTTGGCCGCTCACTCGCAAGATCAACGCGTGCTACGCCAGGAATACGTGCAAGTCTTGGTTCAACAAACTCGTCGATTTGCTTTTGAAACTGCGCCATATCAAAGTCGAGACTATTTGATTGATAGTCTTTGGGCGTGACTAGCAAAGTGGCTGCTGCTTCACCGTTATTACCGCCGGCGAATACGACTGGGTCTAGCGCATCAAGTGGCAACGGTGGGGCTTGATTTAAGCTTGTTAGCACATCTAGCATCGCTTGTTGCATATTCGCACCTACAGCAAATGTTAGCGTAATAGAGCCGTTACCACGATTGATGTTGGTATTAACTTCAAGTGCGCCGGGTGTGTTTTTTACCGCATTTTCTAGCGGTTCGATGATCACAGATTCTATTTCTTCTGGGGCGGCTTGGCGCCATCCCGAGAAAATCGTGATCTGTGGTTGCTCAATATCTGGCGTCAACTGAATGGGCAGTTTAAATACACTTAACAGCCCAAATAAAATAATCAACACCAAGATGACAATTACACTCGCTGGATTTTTTAGCGAACCGCGTGTCACGTTCATTTGGTACATTTCCAATCTTGCTTTTTTTGCATTGTAGTGGGATGTAAAAAAAGTGCCAGTAAGGTGAAATTCGCGTTTGCTAAAGTTAGCGCTAAATCGGCGAAAATAAGCGACAAAGCGCATTTCTGTAATACCTTGTAACGCTTTTTTATAGTTTGAAAAACTTTTTGATCTGAATTAAAGGCAAATAAACTTGTACTAGTAAGATCAATAGAAGTGGCTAAACTTAGCCGAGCGTGATCAGTTCTTAGCAATAATTGATAAATGATATTCAAAAGGAGGTTATATGTACGTTGCGTTAAAATGGGACCATATTATCGGAGCACATTTTGTCCAGTGGATCGTCGTAAAATGCAGTGGCGTAACGGACAAATTTGGATTACCGCAAGCCTTACCTCCTCGACGTGATATTGCCTATTTCACCGATCCCCAATCCGCTGAACAAGATGCTAAACAATTTGCGGAATACAAAAATACTGGGCAAATGGCGCATATTGAAAAAAAATACTCTCCCAACTTGGGTGAGCACCATGGCTTTTGTCACTATGCGTGGGATCACACTTATCTCGGTGAATTAGTAAAGCACGCGGTGCTTTACTGGGAAGACGGCAAACACTTTTCACCCGAACCACACCGAAGCGATATTGCTTATTTTATCGATCCACAAACAAGTGAATTAGATAGTATTTTCTTTGCACAATATAAGCTAGAGCGAGCAAGGCTGCTCAGACAAAAGCAAGATGTAGGTTAATACCCATTGGTATTGCATATCGACTCACCTCACGATAGGTGAAGTGAGTTTGTCTTAGCAATTACTGAGCATTATCTACATCACTTTGCGCGTAAGTTGGGTAGTCACTTGGTTTAAAGCGATTGAGGTTATTGAGGAAACGACTGTCTTTAACGGGCAAGGTGGCGGAGCCATAATCATACTGATTTAGCTTTTCTCGTAATTCGGAGTTGGAAATTCCATCCCCAGTCATTTTATACCAACTAATGATTGTGGGAGTAACAAAACGATGATAGTTATTTTCAGCGATTTCGTTTGATTTGGCGAAGCGCAGTGCATGGGTCAAAATGCCGTCTTTATGATAGACAATTTTTAAATGACCATTCTCGAATGGTAGCTCATTAGCAGGTTTAGTGAATAAGTCACCATGTGCGCTATAGCTACCATGTGTAACTATGCCATCTCGAGTCCATACCGCCGCATATTCCCAATCATGTCGATGACCACCACCAAAATAATCAAACACTTGGTCTTTTTTAAAGTAAAGTGCATAGAAATGTCCACAATACTCGCCGCTAACGGTGGTTTTACAGGCGTAGCGATGCACAGTATTAGAAGTATTTAAAAATTGATTATCTCGGCAATCACCTGTGATGCGCCCCGATGTCTTTAGCCCTGAATTTTGCACGCCAGTTCTACTGATCCCTGCACTCGGCAGGCAACCATCACCGTCAAAATCGAACACAGGTTCAGCACCATTGATAATGTAGGGGGCTGGTAGGGCTTCGTCTAATGCCGCAAAGTCATTACCGTAAGCGTATTGTGTAGACGCTGCAACAATTGCGAGGGACAATAAGGGGAGTTGTGTTGTTGTCATACTGCTTTCCTTAATAAATGCAGTTGTGCCGTTTTGCACAACCGCTAACGATTAGAATTTAAGGTTAAAATAGAAGTATGACTTAAATGTATATTTAATGTTAAGTTTTTTGTTGGTTATTTAGTTTGTTTTGAAAATCAGATCTGACAATGTCAAGCGCAGCAATGACTTCCTCTGCGGGAAGATCATGTTCCTCTAACAACATAATGAGGTCGACAGCAAGTTTTACATGAGTTGGTGCTTGTTCTAAAGGGGTACTCATACTTGAAATTGCTCCTTTTTAGCGATTTGAGCAATGGCAAAATCAATTGCACGTTCTACCGCTTGTTCCATCTTCGCACGCTCGGGCTGAGGCAGGTAAAATTCCATGTCGACATCGTAGCGAATATAGCGCGATGGCAGTTGGTTCAATACAGTACAACAAAAGTCAGCCATTACGTCTTCATCGTAGACTTTATCTAACTTACGACGGACGATATGTTCGACTACTAACTTTTCATAATAATTATGAATATCATCATGTAACTTCATACAGCCTCCTGCACATTCCTTTTAAGTTTATATCATAATAGCGGGGTTATCGAACAAAGCCAAAAAGGTTTGTTGATGTATATCTACAAGATGATCAACGTCGCGCTGATAGCCCCCGCCAAGAGCAAAAGCTAATGGAATATTGAGGTGATGCGCATACTCAAAAACAATCGAATCTCGATCCCTAACGCCTTGCTTTGAAACACTAAAGTGTCCGAGCTCATCGCCTTGATACACATCTGCGCCGGCGTTATAGAGGATGAGGTCTGGTTGGTATAATCGAACCGCCAGTTGTAAGGCTTCGCGGACGGTTGCCACATATTGCGCATCCTGTGTATTCACAGATAAGGCAAAGTCTAAATCGGATTGCGGTTTAACGCGAGGAAAGTTACTTTCACAGTGGATGGAGCAAGTAATGATATCGTCTCTATCTGCAACGATTGTTGCTGTGCCATCGCCTTGATGCACGTCACAGTCAAAGATAAGCACTCGCTCAACCCGTTGATGGGCAATGAGTATTGCTGCGACCACCGCCCAATCATTAAATATGCAAAAGCCGCTGCCAAAATCGTGATGTGCGTGATGATAGCCGCCGCTTAAGTTTGCTCCAAATCCATGTTCGAGCGCATATTTTGCTGCCGCTAGACCGCCACCTAAAGAAATCAAAGTGCGCTGTACGAGTTGTTCACTCCAAGGAAAGCCCATTTTCTTAATGGCTTTTTCGCTCAACGTGCCGTTTAGAAAGGCATCAACGTAATTACTATCGTGGCAAAGTTGCAGCGCATCAGCTGTGATTCTTTGCTCGGGTTCTTTGATAAATTTAGCAAATTTACTGGCGTTTATTCGTTGGTATAATTTTTTATACTTGCTGATCGGGAAGCGATGCTTCTCAGGCAGGCTCAGCTCGCTATAAATAGGGTGGTAGTAAAGCATTAACGGCTCTGACTTTTCTCAACTTCTTGAATTTTTTGCTCAGTGGCGGAAATGGCTTTTCTACAGCGGCCAAGGCGAGCGTGAAGGGCTAATATTTCGGCATTGAGTTTGGCAGCCTGTGAGGGAGCTGCCTTATCCATCTGTAGTCTTCTGAGGTCAATCATTTCTTGCAACCGACGCTCAAATTCATGATTTTGAGACAGTTCCTGATATAACTCATGGGACGACTGCATAATCTTCTGCACTGCCT
This sequence comes from Pseudoalteromonas sp. S2755, assembly GCF_005886535.1. Taxonomy (GTDB): domain Bacteria; phylum Pseudomonadota; class Gammaproteobacteria; order Enterobacterales; family Alteromonadaceae; genus Pseudoalteromonas. The sequence goes on along the minus strand of NZ_PNDS01000001.1, from coordinate 73,120 downwards.
TTTTATACACTTTGGCTTTTTTTGGTGTATTCAGTTTGTTTTCTTTCGCCCAGACAGGGGTTGATTTTAACACCTTCAACACGGCTTCCATTTGCGAACCTATTCGTTCGATGGCGAATGCAAAGGCGTGACGCTGTTCGCTTGGCGGCAGATGGGACAGTGCTTCTACTATTTCTTCGACATAGTCGCTGAGCTTTAAGCTTTTAGTGCGAAATACACGGGCATCAAATAAGCTGGGCTGTGCCTGCATATAACGATTCTTATCAAACCATTTTGCTGAGTCAAATTGCGCTGCTTGTTGCTTTAAGCGGCTGACTTGTTGCTCAAGCTTGATAAGTCCTGTACTCACGAGAAATACGCCTCAAAAATAAGCTTGCCCGCAAGTACAATAACCACAGTGTTAAAGAGTGGTTTGATCAGTTTGTTGCCAAACTTAATTGCAGAATGCGCACCAAGCCAAGCACCAAACATTAAAAAGGCGCCCATGGTGATACCCAGCATAAAGTTAACATGACCCAGGGCTACAAAGGTGATAAGCGAAATAAAGTTGGAAACAAAGTTCATTGAACGAGCAAGGCCACAGTTTAAAAGTAAGCTCATTTTATAGAGCATACTGTTAGACGCAGTCCAAAACGTACCAGTACCAGGTCCTGCCATACCATCAAAAAATCCCAACGATAAACCTTGCGCCCATTGCTTGATTTTAAGTGCTCGATTCGCTTCTGGCAAAGTATGGGAATCTGTTGGGCTTAGCCTACCGAACAAGCTATAAATTGCGACAGCGATGATAATAACGGGAATAAGTTTGTTTAAAAACTCGATACTTAGAAAGTCGACAAGTAGTGTGCCCAATACGGCACCTATCGCAGTGGCAATAATGGAGCCAATCCAAAAGCTAGGCTTGAATAACTGCTTTTTGTAGTAGGTAAAGCTTGCGGTTAAGGAACCAAAACTCGCGGCAAGCTTGTTAGTACCTAAGGTTAAATGTGGAGGAAGGCCCGCAGTAAGCAAGGCTGGTACGGTTAGCAGCCCACCGCCACCTGCAATTGCATCAATAAATCCAGCAGCCAGTGCGACTAAGCAAAGTAACCCCCAAGTTGTGGGATCTAAAGCGAGTTCAAACATTATTAATCAATTTGCCTTTTGTATGGTGGCAGAGTATCAAGCATGGCTTTGCCATAACGTTTTGTAACTAAACGTCTATCTAAGATGGTGATACGGCCGGAGTCTGATTCTTTACGCAGCAGTCTACCACAGCTTTGTACTAATTTCTTTGCGGCATCGGGTACAGTGATAGATAAAAATGGATTCCCACCTTTACTTTGCACAAATTCTGCTTGGGCTTCCTCAATAGGGGACGTTGGCACGGCAAAAGGGATTTTAGTCACCACGAGGTTTTCTAGGTATTTTCCGGGTAAATCTAGCCCCTCGGATAGGCTTTGTGTACCAAATAAGATACTGCCGCGACCTAAGTCGATATTTGCTTTGTGACGAGTGAGTAAGGCATCACGGGAAAGTTCTCCCTGCACCAAAATATTGAGATTTTTACCTCTTAATTTTTCTACCACATGATTCATTTGCCAATAAGAAGCAAACAGGACAAGGTTAGCCTTACTGGTGTCTAAGTAGGTTGGCAGGGCATCCGCTAAATAATCACTAAAGGCTTTATCCGTTGGATCTGTTTGGGTTTTTGGCAAATGCAATGTTGCTTGATTGGGGTAATCAAACGGAGAATCAGCCTTGATATATTTGACACCGGGCTCTTTTGCCAACCCACTTTCGTGGGCGAAATGATCGAATGTGCCCAAAGCGCTGAGGGTTGCGGAGCAGAGCACCGCGCCTGCACACTCTCGCCAGAGGTTATCCTTCAAATAATAGCCGACTTCGATCGGACAATCGCAAAGTAAATGGTCGTGATGGTGTTTGTATTCTAAGCGTTTTATCCACCTTGCATGTGGCACGCTGTCGCCTTTTCGCGCGTAGCTAAACCAGAGTTTGTTGAGTTGCTCAAGCCGGTTGATATATTGACCGCTTTCAACCAGTAACGGGTCGGCTAAAAATGCTTGCACATCGCCGTCTGAAACATCGCCCGATAGCGCATCATGCATCTTGGTAAGACAACGCAGTGCATCTTGCGTGGCATCCGCAATATCTTTTGCTTTTACGGTGAGCGCTTCAGGTACTTCGCCATGACTAAAACGGTAGGTATCGTCATCGTTATAAGTAAAGTCGCTCTGATCGAGTATATCTCTTACCGCTCTGAGATATTTCGCCGCGTCATTGGCTGCATCATTCAGTTTGAAATTCTGCCCAATGGCTTTTTGCGAAACCACGGTATTTGCCATCTTTCCGCTAAACTTAAGTAGCTTTTCTAGCCACTCGATAGTGCCTTTAATCGTCGCCGCGGCGGAAGAAAAATCTCTGGTAATATGGGGCAGATGGTGCGCTTCGTCAATTACGTAAAATGTTTCTTCAGGTTCTGGCAATATCGTCCCGCCACCCAATTCTAAGTCGGCCAGTAACAAAGCGTGATTTATCACAAGCACATCCATTTGTGCGATCTTTTGCCGAGCTAAATGAAAAGGACATAAATGATGAGATTTTAATTGCCGTTGGCAAGCGTGTTTATCACAAGCGATAACATTCCAAACTTTATCTGGAATTGTGTCTTCCCAGCTATCTCTGTCACCTTGCCAGCGCTTTTCTTGGTATGCAAGTGCTAACTCTCTTAAGCATTTTTGCTCCATTTGAGAAAGTGGGCTGCTGGTTGTCGGCATCATCGACATTTGCATCTCATCATCGCTGACGGCGGCCATCAGTTTTTGTACGCAGATGTAGCGTTGACGGCCTTTTACAAGGTCAAATTTAAAGTCTATGCCTGAATGTTCTTTTAAAAATGGCAACTCTTTGTTGATCAATTGTTCTTGTAAGGCGACGGTTGCAGTTGAAATGACAAGTTTCTTTTTACTTGAGAGTGCAACAGGAAGCGCGCCGAGTAGATAGGCTAAAGATTTTCCAGTACCTGTTCCTGCTTCAATCACGCAAATACGTTGAGTACGGTGATAATCACCAGAGAGTGTTTTTGCTATTTCGGCGACCAGATAATTTTGACTCGGACGAGGACGAAAGCCATCTAAAGCGGAGGCGACATTTTGATGTGCTTGGCGGATGGTTTTTTTTAGTTTGTCTGAGAGCATAATCTATTTAGCCTAGAGTTCTGATATGAAGCAAGCCTACCACTTGAGTCTCGATTTTTAGTTAATCACTGCGTTAATGGATAGGTTTTATTCTGTTTGTGACTTTATGTTCAATAAACAGGTGGATATAATTACAGTGATTCGTCTATTTTAGGGTGGTATTGGAGTTGGCACAAGCGATATATCAGGGCTTTGTTTTATCGAGACAGCAGATGCAGGTAAATGGCCAACTGCGCTTGTGTTATTGGCTAAAATCGCAACACCAGTTACTCAAGGTGTGGGTAGAGGGTGAGCAGCCACTTTTTTTCGTTAAACAAGATAAAAAAACAGAAGTAGAACAGCTGCTCAGTCGCGCTCAGTTGCAGTTTAGTATCTCGCCAAGTCAATTAAAGCACTTCGATCAAGCCCCCGTCTGTGTTGTAAAATTTCGCACCTTGAGCCACTTCTATGACGCAAAACAGCTACTTGAAAATAAAGTCGCATTATATGAAGAGGATATTCGCCATTCCGACCGCTATTTAATGGAGCGCTTTATTCGCGGAGCCGCTTGGGTCAAAGGTAAAGCCACGCAAAAACCGGGCTACATTGAAATTACTCAGGCGCAATTTAAGGCTTGCGATGATTATAGACCACACCTTGAAATGCTTTCTATCGATATAGAATGCAACGGCGAGGGGGTCTTATTTTCGGTAGGCCTAGCGACCGATACGGAAAAACTAGTGATCATGATAGGTGAGGCGCAACATGCTGCCGTCAATGTAGTTTGGGTTGAAGATGAAATTGCGTTACTAGAAGAGCTGGTCAAGCAAGTGAATCGTTTAGACCCAGATGTGTTAATCGGATGGAACGTGATTGAGTTCGATGCCGCAATACTTGTGGAACGCGCGCAGGCTAACAGTGTCGCACTTACGATAGGGCGAGATGGCGGAGCGATGTCGACCTTCAAAGGTAACTATACCCGGGTGTTTATTCCGGGGAGAGTGATGCTAGATGGCATCGATATGATGAAAAATGCGACCTATCACTTTGAAACATTTAAACTGAGCTTTGTGGCTGAGAAGATTTTGGGTCGCACCAAGCTTATTGCACAAGATGACAGGCTTGAGGAAATCATCAGACAGTTTCATCATGATAAACCGGCACTAGCGGCGTATAACTTACAAGATTGTCAATTGGTGTTAGACATTTTTAGTAAACTAAACTTACTTGAATTTGCCCTCGCTCGAACTCAGCTGACGGGACTGGAGCTTGAGAAAATGGGTGGCTCAGTCGCTGCGTTTACCAACTTGTATTTACCCTTATTGCACCGTAGCGGTTACATTGCACCAAACTTATCTGAGCATGGCATTAACTTTGACAGTCCTGGTGGTTATGTCATGGATTCAAAGCCGGGCCTCTACCAAAATATTTTGGTGCTGGATTTTAAAAGCCTTTACCCCTCAATTATTCGCACTTTTTGCATAGACCCTATGGGGTTAATAGAGGGATTACAGCATCCTGAACATGCGATAGAGGGCTTTAATAAAGGTAAATTTAGTCGCACGGAACATCATTTACCGGGTTTAGTCGCAGCGCTTTCCAGCGCACGTGAACAAGCCAAATTAGACAAAGACATGATGCTCTCACAGGCGATAAAAATCATCATGAATAGCTTGTACGGCGTACTTGGTTCTAAAGGCTGTCGCTTTTACGACCCACGTCTTGCGAGCTCAATAACGATGCGCGGTCATCAAATAATGCAACAAACGCGAACTTGGATTGAAGAGCTCGGATATGAAGTGATCTATGGTGACACTGACTCAACTTTCGTCTGCTTACCCGAGTCTTTGCGTAGCGAAGCGTGCCAAGCAATAGGCAAGCAGCTAATGGCTGAAATTAACGAGCGCTGGCGCGCACTACTGATGGAAAGCTTTGGCCTCCACAGTCATTTAGAAATAGAGTTTGAAACACATTATAGCCCTTTCTTTATGCCCACCATTCGTGGCCAAGAAGTCGGTTCTAAAAAGCGGTATGTTGGGCAGATCACAGAGCTTGGCAAGCACAAGCTGGTTTTTAAAGGCATGGAGACCGTGCGTAGTGATTGGACGGAAATCGCTAAAGAATATCAACAAGCAATTATTCGTGCGCTGTTTGACGGGCTCGACACGGTTGAGATCACCCACCAATACATAAATCAGATTTTCGCTGGAAAAGTAGACGAAAAGCTCGTTTACAAAAAGAAGCTTGGTAAGTCTGTTGAGTTATATACAAAAAATATCCCTCCTCAAGTAAAAGCGGCGAAGCAAGCTATCGAAGATGGGTTGTTGCAAACCGCGAAAAAGGGGGCACAAATACCGTACTATTTAAGTACTGATGGACCTAAGTTTGCGCAGCAAGGCAAGCTCGTAGATATTGATTATTATCAATACGTTGAAAAGCAAATTCTGCCTATATATCAAATGCTTCCCAATGCTTCTAAACTATCAATTCGCTCTGATGGGCAGCAAAGTTTCGATTTACTTTAATCGAGCTCGTGCTATCAAACTGCCGACGTCTTCCAGTTTTAAAATTAATTAGTCAGTTAAATACACTAAAATAAAGTTCCTTTTTTGTTAACGAAAAACCCTTTACTTGTTCATTTATTGCGCTATTGTTTTGTTTTAAGGGATTTTAAAGTTTTATTTTTAATCAAAGCTTTCTTTTATTCTTTAAATTCAGTTGGTTGTGATTTTGCTTTTATGTGCCTTAAATTGGTAATTGCAAAAAATAGAATAATCACCCTTGATCATTGGTCTGGTGTTTGTTTAATATCTTGCCCCTAATGTTGCTATTTTAGAAATTAACAAGGCAGCAAAATAATAATTAATACAATCTGTTTACAATAAACCAATCCAGGGTGATTTACATGCTAAACAATAAGTTAACTAAGGCGGTTCGCTTAGCGATCGCGCTTGGTGGCGCTAGCGCTGCCGTATTTGCAACCAACTCAGTTGCTGAAGAAGAAGGCGCGAAAAGCGTTGAGCGCATTGAAGTTACAGGTTCTCGCTTAAAGCGCACTGACCTTGAATCTACTGCTCCAATCACTGTTATCGGCGGCGAAGCGCTTGGCGATATGGGTATCAGCAACGTTGGTGAATTTGTTCAATCCAACCCAGTTATGTCTGGATCGCCAGCAACAACAACGCGTAACAACGGCGGTAGTGGTGGCGTATTTGTAGAACTACGTGGTCTTGGTTCAGAGCGTACGCTAGTACTTATAAACGGTCGTAAGCCTGTAAGTTCAGACTTCCAGAATATTCCTGCTGCAATGATCGATCGCATCGAAATTTTAAAAGATGGTGCTTCGGTTGCGTATGGTTCGTCAGCAATGGCTGGTGTTGTAAACATCATCACCAAAAAAGAACTTACGGGTGTTGAAGTTAAAGCAACAACGTCTTGGTATGACATGTTTAGCGGTGGTAAAGAGCAAAGCTTCCAACTAGTTGGTGGTAAGGAGTTCGATGCAGGCCATATCACGGTAGGTTTCGATTATACCAAGCAGGACCCAATCTATCAGGGTGATGTGAAAGACGTAAACTTCTTCCAGTATCCTTGGCAGGTGCTTTCAGAAGAAGGTGCTAAGAGTTTTTACGAGAACGGTTTAATCCCAGATGGTGACAATGCGAACGTATTCATTTTAGGTTCGGGTTCTACTCCTTGTGGTAATTTCTACGTTGAAGGTAAAGGTAACTTTACTAACGATAAATGCCCAAGTGGTGGCGATGGTAAGCCTTCTCTAAGTGACATGCGTCCATTTGTCGGCGGTGGTGAAGTTAACGATACTTACAACTACAACCCAGTAAACTTAATGCAAACACCTTTTGAAGTGATTAACTTCTTTGTTGATACTTCATTTGAGTTAAACGATGACCTTGTCGTATATACAGAAACACGCATCAATAAGCGTACTTCAAAACAGGAACTTGCGGCTGTACCTTTCGACACAGCCTATGATCCAGGTTATGTAGTTACACTATCAAATGGTTCGACGGCTAATGGTGTATCAGCTGACAACTACTACAACCCATTCGGTGAAGATGTTTATCGCTCTCGTCGTCGTATGCTAGAAGGTGGTCGTTACTTCGAACAAGATTATGTTCGTTTCCAACAAGTTGCAGGCCTAAAGGGGGCAATTAACGATAACTGGCAGTTCGATGCTTACTACAACTATGGTGCAAATAGCCTTCAAGACACTGACTTTGGTCAGCTTTACGGTCCACATCTAGCAAAAGCTTTAGGTCCATCATTCAAAGATGACGCTGGTAATGTGGTTTGTGGTACGCCTGACGCACCTATTTCTGATTGTGTATCGTTAAATGTATTTGGTGGTCCTGGTACTGTGACTCAAGAGATGCTTGATTACATTACTGCACCACTAGGCGATCACTACAATGATTCATTTCATCAGGTTCGTGTAGACGTGTTTGGTGAGCTATTTGAAGTCCCTGCAGGTTATGTTTCAAGTGCATTTGGCCTTGAGTATTACACCACTGAATTTGAGCAAGTAAATGATTCTGGTAAGTTCTTTGATTCAGTGACTGGTAACACCAGCAAGCCACTAACAGGTTTATCTAAGAACTATACAGCTGCATCGGCAGAGTTCTTAATCCCATTAGTACGTGATTTAGGTGTTGAATCTGCAGATTTAACGCTAGGTGCACGCTATGACGACTTTAGCACAACAGGTTCAAACTTCTCTTGGATGGCTAAAATTGAGTCAAACATCTTTGATGGCTTAAAGTTCCGTGCAAACTATTCCGAAGTATATCGTGAACCAACACTAAGCGATTTGTATTCGCCAGAGCTTGATTCATTTGAAAGCGCTTCAGATCCGTGTTCTGCGGCAAACATCGGTGGTTTATCTGCGGCAGGTCAGGCTAAATGTCTTGAAATGGGAGCTCCAGCAGGTGGTCATAACAGCGCTGACGCGCAAGTTCGTACACGTTTAGGTGGCAACACAGGTGTTCAATCTGAAGAAGGTGAAACATTTACTATTGGTTTTGTGTGGGCTCCTGATTTTGTTGAAAACTTAGGTATCACTATTGATTACTGGGATATCAATATTGACGGTAAAATTGGCTCTCTAGCAACTGATGATATCCTACAGGGTTGTTATGCCGGTCTTATCGAAGATATGTGTGCAAAAATCTCACGTGGCTTTGATGGCTCGGTTGATCGTGTAGACAGTCGCACTACAAACTTACAAAGTATGACCGCTCGTGGTATCGACCTTGATGTGAACTATTCATTTGATACAGACTTCGGTGCATTTGTTGCTAGCGTATCATGGACTCACTTCCTAGAGCGTGGCGAAGAAAACTTTGATGGTGAAACGGGGACATTTATCGTTGAAGATCTAGTTGGTAGATTTGAAGATGATACGTCTTACTTTGCAGACAAAATCTTATTCAATCTACGTTATGACCTAGACAACCTACGTGTTGTTTGGGCTGCAAACTATCAGTCTGGTCTTGAGTACGGTGATCTAACTTACATTAAGCGTGATAACTATGATTCATTAGCAGGTTTAGTTGCTAAAGTTGATTCATATGTGTACCACGATTTAACAGCACAATACTCATTTGATACAAACACGACGGTGCAAGCAGGTATCCGTAACCTAACAGACGAATTACCTCCTTATATCGAAACAGCGTTCAACGCGAACACTGACGAAAGTAACTTCAAGCTATTTGGACGTCAGTTCTTCTTAGGTGTAACCCAGAAATTCTAACCGAAATTTAGCAATTTTGACCCAAATCGGCCTCTGCTGAGGTCGATTTTTTAATTTTTCATTTTAGCTTGCCTCTTCTTGCTGTAGTAAACCCTTCCTGTTTATAACAAGTTCTCCAATGATTGTTTATTTTATTGTGGATATGAATTTTCTCTGTTTATCGAATGTTATTCCCCGTCATAGGTAAATGTGACTTTTGTACCTTTATTGTTGCGTGAAATGTATTTTTTTGCGATGAATTACAAAAGTGATAAAAAAAGTGAACTTATTTTTACTTTTATAACATTATGAAAATTAAAGAAAAAAAAGAATTTTGATGTTAAATTAAAGCGTTTTTTGGTTTGTTTTATGAAATGATTGTTGACCCTATGTTGGTACTAAAAGTAGTATGTCTCTCGACGCGATAACTCAAGTGATTTTAGGTACTAGATTTAATCTCTCTTAATTTGTTGTTTTTATTGAGTTTTCGTTCATTAAAATAAAAAATCAGGGATCATCAATCATGTTGAATAATAAAATAAGTAAAGCTGTTCGTTTAGCAATCGCTTTCGGTGCTGCATCTACTGCCGCACTTGCAAGTACTGCAGTATCAGCTGAAGAAAACACCGAAGAAGTAGAACGTATTCAAGTTACTGGTTCAAAAATTAAGCGTATCGCTGCAACGGCACCAACTCCAGTCGTTGTTATCGGTAGAGTAGAGCTTGAAAACGCGGGCGTTAGTAACGTAAACGACTTCCTATCTGAAATGCCTGCGGCGGAAGTTGGTCTAAGCCCTGAGAACTCAAACAACTATATCTATGCTAACGGTCTAAATACAACTGACCTTCGTGGTTTGGGTTCTAGTCGTACTCTTGTTCTTGTTAACGGCCGTCGCTTTATCGGTGGTTCTGCAGGTGATAACACTGTAGATTTGAACAACATCGCGACTTCAATGATCGAGCGTATTGAAATTTCGACAGGTGGTGCATCTGCTGTATATGGTGCTGATGCGGTTGCCGGTGTTGTGAACATCATTACTCGTACTTCTTTCGACGGTGTCGAGATTGACGCTGCAACGACTCGTCCATTTGAAGGCGGTGGTGAGCAAACTTTTGCATCACTTGTATTCGGTAAAGAGTTTGATGGCGGCGGCTTCATCTTTAACTATGACTTTGCTGACCAAAAACAAATGGCTAAGCGCGATAAATCATGGTGGTATGATAATCCGGTTTCTTCAGTACCAAACCCAAATAATACAGGCGGTGAGGATGGTATCCCTGCTAATATTCCTTATGAAGGTAAAAAGCACTTTGGCCTATATGATGAGTCAAGTGAGTTTTTCTTAGGCGGTAAGCAATGGACTTTCGATGAAAATCTAGACCTTCGTCCATTTGACACAGGTAGTGGCTATCTTCCAAGCGACCCAACTGATTCACTTTACCGTTACTACGCAGGTGAATATAAAGATGGTATCGAAGAAGGTGCTGATGAGTTCTTCCGTACACCGCTAACGCGTCATACTTTTAACATTGCGGGCAATTATGAGATTAATGATAATCACCGTCTAACTTTTGATACTGTGTACTCATTAAGCTCTGCATTTGGTCAAAGCACTCCAGTATTCTGGCGTTCACTGAATATCCGTAAAGATAATGCTTTCATTAAGCAAGACCTTCGCGATTTGATGGAAGAAAACGGTGCTGATTCAATCTCTATGCGTCGTTTAAGTAATGACTTTGGTCCACGTAAGTATGACCAAGAGCGTTCAACATTCCGTGCATCTATTGGTTTAGACGGCTATATTAATGACAACTGGTCATACTCAACTTACTTTCAACACGGCCGCTTGAAGCAGGATACTAAGTGGTTTGGTGAAGTAATTGAAGAAAACCTATACAACGCACTTGATGCAGTTATGTTTGAAGGTAATATTGTTTGTGCCGACAGAAACGATGACGGTGAAGTAGTAGGTGCGCTAAGCGGTTGTGCTCCTATTAACTTTTTAGGTAGCCCAGAGCATTCGGCAGAAGCAATCGATTACATTTCTACCGTTGCAACAGCAGAGCATGGTGGAACACAAACAAGCTTTGGCGCAACAGTTACGGGTGATGTATATGAGTTACCTGCAGGTCCAATCGGCACAGCGTTTAGCTTTGAGTGGCGTCGCGATTCAGCTTATGAAGAGCCTGGCACAGGTATTCGTAAAGGTATTATCTTTGGTAACTCTGGTTTAGCGTACTCAGGTGCACTTAATGTTAAAGAGTATGCGGCTGAAGTAATTGTTCCACTGGTAGCTGATCAAGCTTGGGCACAAGAGCTTAATTTAGAGCTTGCATATCGTTACATGGATTACTCATCAACGGGTGGTGATACAGCTTATAAAGTAGGCTTAACTTATCAACTAAATGATGACATTCGTTTCCGTGCAACTGTAGCTGAATCGGTACGTGCGCCAAACATCGAAGAGCTATACTCTGCGGCAGGTACACAATATAGTTCAGGACGTTATGACCAATGTGCTGCTAGTACAATTCAAAATACCGATGACAAGTACAAAGCGAACGTAATCAAAAACTGTGCTGCAGCGGGTATTCCAGAAGGTTGGATGCCATCGCAGACATGGGAAGATGGCGGTAGTATGGAAGGTAAGCTAGGAGGTAATAACAACCTTGACAACGAAGTGTCAAAAGACATGGTTGTGGGTTTTGTTTATACACCTACTTCACTAGAAGGCTTTGATATCACCGTTGATTACTGGAGCTTTGAGATTACTAACGCTATCGAAAATTATAGTTATAGAAATTTGGCTAAAAACTGTTACCGTGCTGATAGCTTAGATAACCCTTTCTGTGGTTTCATTACTCGTGATGAAAATCATGAAGTAGTTAGCTTCTTCCAAACTTCACTAAACGCAGCTGAAGAGAAGAAGAGCGGTGTTGATATTGAGTCTGTTTATGATTTTGAAACTAGCATCGGTGAGTTTGGCGTTAAGCTGACTGCGACGTATGTTGAAAACTACGAAATTAATCAGACTGGAAACCCTATCGACCTACTTGTGAATACAGGTGAGCAAGATCACATGAGATGGCGTGGTCGCTTGAACACTAGCTATGAGTACGGAGATTTCAGAGCTGTGTTAGTTGCAAACTACCGTCACAGTGCAGTAAATGACCGTAATGGCTGGAACATCGAGCAACACGATTATAACGATATTCCTTCTTATACAACGTTCGACTTATCAATGAACTATCGAGTACTTGAAAACGTAGACCTACGTTTCGGTATTCAAAATATGTTCGACAGAACACCACCTAGACATCCTCTAGCGTTTGAAGACACTAACTGGTACGATCCAATCGGTCGTCGCGCTACTGTTGGTGTGAATATCAAACTATAATTTTTATAGTAATAAAAAGCCGCTCATTGAGCGGCTTTTTTTGTTTCTGAAAATTTTCTTGCCTAAAAAATAGATGGCTTAATTAATTGAGTTGGTTTAATGCGCTAGTGTTTATGGCACTATAAGGGCCTAGCGGTGCTTAGCTATCTAAGTTATTCAAAAGTCATGTATGCTAACTTACATCGACCACTTTACTAGCTTTACGATAGCGTATTTTGAAGCCACTCCAAGCTGGTAGCTCCCACCTCTTTGGTGCATCTTTCCTTGTACCGCTGATGTGAGTAAGCTCGATTCTTTTTCCTTTAAAATTATAACTTACTGCCATTGTCAGCTCCGGAATTGACCATGTTAGCGGAAACTTTTCAACAAATGGTGCTAATTCCCACGCTTCAACTTCATTGAATAACAAGTCTTGTTCGTTGATTAATTCTATATCGCCATAGCTTTCAATGCCAAGTGCTGTGAGTTTTTCACTTAAAAAGGAGTTGAGTGTGGGTACAAATTCATCGCGTCCATGAAATTGGTAGAACAATGCTGTTTGCTCAATACTGGCTTCTATTTGCTTGGCCAAACCTGAAAATAGCGTATTATTTTGAATAAGTAATACTAAGGCATAAACAACATCCTTGGGGTTGTTAAGACGCTTAGTCTGTTGGCCTAAAACCTCGTCACTGTAATGTGTAATAAACTCACCCCAAAGCTCATCATTATCAATATGGGCAGAGCGCAATGTTTGGTTGCCGAGGCCCATTTCAAGTAATTGCTTTTTCGTTAGTACCGCATTACACATCGCGAGCGTCTTAGCTTGCTTAGTACCTTTACCTGCGAGTGAAAAAGTATCTAATACCAGTAATGCTTCTGCCTGTTCCGATACGCGAGTATGGTTTGAAGGCATGACTTCAGCTAGGCCATTGTTAAAGCCATTACGACGGTTTTGCTTATTGATATAAACCCAATGTGGCATTAGCTTAGCTAACTCAATGACGAGTTTGTCATGGTCAAAACTGGCTGCCTTATCCAAAGGCGGTAATGCGAATGCTTCACGCAATTGCGCGCTAAATTGCTGTGCTTCTGTGAGCGCCTCAGACGTAATATCAATTAATTCTTCAGTTTGTCCTCTCACCACCGCGATAGCGATTTCTATATCTGAGCCTCGAGTAAATCGACTATTTAATCTTGTTAAGCGCTCTACATCAGTAGGTAGTTGGTAGACTCGGGCGGGTACAGACAGTAGCGAAATAAGGTCAATAGCCGCTTGGCGTAGCGTGTTTGAAGCCAATTTATGGATCACGTAACCAAACTCAAAATCGACGGGCAGCGGGTACAGCAGCTTGCCAAGCGGAGTTGCTATATTTTGTTCATCAATGGCTTCTAATGTAATTAGCTGTTGTTTAGCTCTATTTAGTGAGCTTTCAGGAAGTGGGTCGATAAAACCAATAGACGAGACGCCTGTCGTTGCGCAGCCCGCCGCAAGTACAAGCTCTGCCAATGATTCTCTTTGGATCTCAGGCGGGGTGCTGTCTATCAATGGCGCGTATTGGCCATATAACCGGATACATAGTCCCGGTTGCGTGCGTCCTGCGCGTCCTAGACGTTGCTTTGCCGAATCTCTTGCAATCGCATCTAAGCCTAATACGGTTTTTCCAAGGCGCAAATGAGTACGACGCTCAAGCCCTGAGTCAATCACGCAAGTGACATTGGGAATAGTGAGCGAGGTCTCGGCAACATTGGTTGCGAGAATAATTCGACGTGTACTTTGTGCGGTTAATGCAATGCGCTGAGCTTCTGGGCTGCAGCCACTATATAAACCAACGATAGTCGCTGGCAGCGCTTTTACTTTAGCTAAGCTTGCTTGGATCTCGGCCTTGCCAGGTAAAAAGACCAAAATATCGCCCTGGCAATGTTCCAATGCGTATTGGCAAGCTGCAAAAACTCGAGTATCGAGTTGCTCTTTTTGGGGCATAGTTCTTGGATCGGGCGCGTGAAAACACTCTTCAACGGGGTAAATGAATCCTTCTGACTCGAAGATAGGGGCGTCTAAATAAGAGGCTAATTTTTGGCTGTTTAACGTCGCCGAGGTAACAATTAGTTTGTGTGATTGAGCCTGCTTTAAGAGCGCTAATAATAAGTCCATGTCCCAGCGTCTTTCATGAAACTCATCCAACATAACGACGCTGAATTCTGCAAGTTTGCTCTCAAAAAACCACCTTAATGCCACACCAGGCGTTGCATAAACTACCTGAGTGTCTGGTGAAAACCTCCCTTCAAACCGAACAGCAAAGCCCACTTTTTCGCCAAGCGGTGAGCCACTTTGAGCCGCGACATATTCAGCTAAAGAGGTACAAGCAATACGCCGAGGCTCAATGACTAATACTCTGCCATGTTGTGAGGCCCAGAGCGGAAGTTGGGTTGATTTGCCAGAACCTGTTGTGGCACATACAACAATCGCATTTTGTTCGCTTAGTGTTTGCGTAAACTGAGGCTGTAAAGATTCAATGGGTAAAGACATAGCAGTTCATTTGCATTTTTTCGCCATAGTAACAAAGTTTGCTTGAAAAAGTCGGAGTCAGTACCAATTAATATTTGACGGATTATTCAACCTGAACTCGGAATGAGAAGTTAGGGAACTGATATAAAATACGCCTTCTAACATTATTCAACTCTAGCCAGATGTTCTTTCTTAATACAAGGCAAATTTGTGCGTCAATACTAGCCTATTGCAAACAAATTTAATGCAGTAGTAAGGGATAACAACTGCTAGAGAACAAGTTATTATTCCTAGTTCAGGTTATTTTATAAAGGCCAAAAGCCATGATAGAAATAGTGCTTATTACCGGCCTTGTTCTATTTGTTTCTCTGTATTGGAACTGGGAAAAAATTCAAAGACTGCAGTGGCAAAGGAAATACCAAGATCAAACGCTGAGCGCCTCAGATAAGCAAGTATTGCTAAAATACATGCCTATCTATCGTAAGATGACAGATGCTGACCGCGCACAGCTGGAAAAACATATTGTCTGGTTTCTTGGCGAGAAACGGGTGTTGGGTAGAGATGGGTTAACGGTATCACGACCTATGACCCTAATTATTGCCGCAGATGCCTGTTTACTGGTTCTTAAGCAAGCTTGGCCGTTATATCCCAACGTCAAAGAAATATTACTCTATCCCAGTAGCTATTACGCGCCACAAACCTCTAGAGATGGTGCAGGTTTGGTTAGTTTTCACCAAACAGTTCGTCAAGGTGAGTCTTGGCCTGGAGGTACTTTAGTGCTGAGTTGGCACGATGTACTTGAGGGAAATCGATTGCCTGAGGATGGCCACAACTTGGTGTTTCATGAGTTTGCCCATCAACTTGACCAACAAACTGGTGCGACGAATGGAACGCCTGCGTTACCTGTAGGAATGAGTTACCAAGACTGGGGGAGGGTGCTATCAAAGGCTTACCAGCACTTAAAAATGCAGCTGTCTTACAATATGCCCCATGCTATTCATTCATACGGCGCAACAAACGAAGCGGAGTTTTTTGCCGTGGTAACAGAGACATTTATTGAAAAGCCCCATGAACTAAAACAGGAAAACCCAGAGCTATATAATTTGTTAAAAGACTACTATCAGTTTGAGCCGAGAGATTGGCAACGACATTAAAGCATATAAATAAAAAAACCGCTCAGTTGAGCGGTTTTTTCTTAAGAGCGTCGATTAAGAAAAGCTAATTTCTTTTCTTTCGCGCTTTTCTCTTCTTTGACCTTCAGGACGGCGCTTATCACCACCGCCACTACGTGGGTCTTTAAAGCTACGCTTACGGTCTCTTTGCTCTTCACCTCTACCCTGACCTTGGTCAGCAGGGTGAGTGCTCTTAGTCATGTTCATAGGGCGTTGACAGATGTGGACGCTCTTGAAGTGGCTAAGTACATCACTTGGCATATTTTGCGGCAATTGAACCGTGCTGTGTTCATTGAACAGACGGATCTCACCGATGAATTTGCTTGAGATATCTGCTTCGTTTGCGATAGCACCAACGATGTTCTTAACCTGAACACCATGATCACGACCTACTTCGATACGGTAAGTATCCATTGGACCTGATGCACGGTCACGGCTACGAGATTTGCGTTCACCACGTTCACCACGGCTACCATCTCTGTCGCGACGCTCGCCACGACGGTCGTCACGTTCTCTACGCTCACGCTGTTGAATTTGAATATCTTCAACTTTCAGCGGCGTTTGCTGCTGTGCAAGACACAATAGCGCTGCTGCTAAGTCTTCTTGGCTCAGTTCTAGCTTTTGTGCAAGGCCTGATGCGACTTTTGAGAAGAACTCAATGTCTTTGTGCTCAAGCGCTGTAGAGATCTTAGTCTCTAATGCACCAATACGCTTTTCTTCAACGACTTTCGCACTTGGTAATTCAATCTGTGCAATATCAGAGCGCGTATGGCGCATGATGTTCTTAAGTAAATAACGCTCGTTGTTCTTAACGAACAAGATTGCTTTACCTTGACGACCAGCACGGCCGGTACGACCGATACGGTGAACATAAGCTTCACAGTCTTGTGGGATATCGTAGTTAACAACAAGACTTAGACGTTCTACGTCAAGACCACGTGCTGCAACGTCGGTTGCGATAACGATATCTAGCAAGCCGTTCTTAAGACGGTCTACTGTGCGCTCACGCGCCTGTTGGTTCATGTCGCCGTTGAGCGGTGCAGCTGAGAAGCCTTCACGTTCTAGTAGCTCTGCAAGCTGAACAGTGTCATTACGTGTACGTACGAACACGATAGCACCGTCGTAATCTTCCGCTTCTAAGAAACGTACGATAGCTTTGTTTTTGTGTGCAGTTGCACGCCAGTAAACTTGCTCGATCGTAGATACTGTAGAGTTACGCGGAGTGATCTTAACTTGTTCAGCGTTATCTAAATATTTATTACAGATTGATTGGATCTGCTTTGGCATAGTCGCAGAGAACAAACAAGTTTGCTTCTCTTCCGGTGTTTTCTCCATGATGCTTTCAACATCATCGATAAAGCCCATGCGTAGCATTTCATCTGCTTCATCAAGTACAAGTGCGTTTAGACCAGAAAGGTCAATCGTCTTGCGGTTGATGTGATCAATCAAACGACCTGGTGTTGCCACAATAATTTGGGCACCACGGCGTAGAGCACTTAGCTGAATGCCGTAGCTTTGACCACCGTAAAGCGCTAGTACTTCAACGCCTTTAGTATATTTAGCATATTGCTGAAATGCTTCAGCAACTTGAATAGCTAGCTCACGCGTTGGCGTAAGCACAAGAATTTGCGGTTGTTTAACGGATGCGTCTACTTGGTTTAACAATGGCAGTGCAAATGCTGCCGTTTTACCTGTACCCGTCTGCGCTAGTCCCAGTACGTCTTTTCTTTCTAGCAATAACGGTATACATTGAGCTTGGATCTCAGAAGGTGTTTTATATCCCAGCTCTTCGACTGCTTTTAAGATTGCAGGAGAAAGGTCTAAAGATTCAAACGTAACTGGTTCTGACATTAATGCGCCTCAACTATTTTAAAGAGGCGCGCATTGTACAGGAAAGATAAAATAAAAGCTTGCATAAAATCACACTATTTTATATGTGCCTGATATTGGTTAAAATTTAATCTATGTGATTTTGCTAATTTACTGGTAAAGGCCTAAATTTGCTTTTGCATAGGCCTCAAATTCAGTAAAGCCACCAATGTGATCTTGGTCGATAAAAATCTGTGGTACGGTAGGGCAAGGTTTACCCGCTGACTTTTCAAGATCGGCTTTGCTTACGCCTTCCTTGATAATGTCAACATAGCGAAAATTGAAGTCATCGCGCTCTTGCGTTAAACGCTCAGCCACTTCTTTTGCACGAACACAAAACGGGCAACCTTCACGACCAAAAATAACAGTAAACATATTCTTTCTCCTCTAAATGATTAGCTTCAGTATAGAGGATTAATCATGAAGGTAAATTGAATTAAAATGATGAGATTAATCCAAAAAAGCGATTAACTCCGATAGACGGTTTTGATCAAGTGAAAGCCGAACTTGGTTTTCACAGGACCGTGCACTTCAAATAACGGCTTTTTGAATACCACATCGTCAAAGGCCTTCACCATATCCCCTTTATTGAACTCACCAAGGTCGCCACCGCGCTTTTTTGAAGGACAAAGGGAATGTTGTTTAGCCAATTTGCCAAAGTCAGCACCTTTGGCTAGTTTGGCTTTGATGTCTAAACACTCTTTTTCGGTTTTTACTAAAATATGATAGGCGCACGCTTTAGGCATGAAGGGACTCTCATTATAAAAATAAATGCGATCATGCAGAGCTTGCGCGCCTATGGCAAGTTAAAATGTTACACTGAAACCAATAGAAGGACGCATTTCAAAGTCATCGCTTTCCTCTTCTATATATAAATCATTGATTGATTTGACTCTATCGTAGTCAAGGTCAACATAGGCTGTATTGTCTTGGCCATATGCATTCATTAGCTCCAAGATTAGCTTGCCATCGAGGCCAAATAACTCTGTCTTGCGTTCAAAACGAATATCTAGGCGATGATAAGTGTCAAAACGCTCTGAGAATGGGTCGCCGTACACAGGTAAGTAGCGGTCCGCAAATTCAGGATTCTCTTTTACACCCACAATTGGGGTATAGGCTTGACCGCTGCGAGCGGTAAAGTTAAAGCCTCCAGACCACTTTTCACCAAAGTCATAGTGAAATACGGCATTAAGAATAAAAGGGGTATCGGCATAATAGTCACGCTTAACGCCGGTTAGCTCATCCTCACGCTCACTTTTTGCAAGGCTTACAGCAACCCAACCATACCAATCATCGGTTTTGTTTTTGTTAACAATAAAATCAACACCGTAGGCTGTACCGGAAGTCCCATTGATGTAGTTTACCTCAGATAAGGGGGCGCTTTTTGGCAGGTCATCCATGGTTTTATAATAGGTCTCGACGGAATATGACCACTCATTTTCCAACTCCTGTTTAAAACCTAAGGTATAGTGAGTTGAACGCTGAGCTTCAAGTTCTGGGTTACCAACAACAGGTAAAATGTATTCAAGGTCTTGAATGCGGCTGTAAGTGCCAGCCTTGGCTGAGATCACTGTGTCATCGTTATAGAAGTAATTGAGCGCAAGGCGTGGATGGACAATGGTCTCGTCACTGTAGTCATAATATTCACCCACTATTCCTAGTTCACTTTGCCAGTTTGGTGAAAATTGCCAAACGTGATTAACCCCAATAAAGGCAGAATCTGTTCCAGCACTCGATGTGCCCTTAATCCTTTCACCTTTATTTAGATCACAGTCGGGGTCAAACTCGGTGCAAACGTAATTAAAAGCGTCGTAGCGGTAGGTGGATTTTTTGTCGTAGTAGCCGGCATCTGCAATGACACGTTGGTCTTTGTTTAGCTTATAACTGGCTCGTATTTTATAACTGAGTTGTTCTTCTTCAAAATTTTCAAAGTAGCCATCAGATAAAGTCGCGCGTTGACCATATCGCATAGTGGCTTGGTGATTGAGATAACCGACGCCAGCGCGAATATGTAAGTCTTTGGCGTAGTGATCCCACAATATGTTCTGACTATTGAATTTACGAATATAGCGAGCATCGCCCTGATATTCTGGGGTTTTAAGGGCAAGATCTGACGCGCCTGAAAACCCAGCCGCAACCGAATCCTCCGCGCCATTGATATTTACCGTTAAGGTATTATTTGCATTGATATCCCACAGCCACTTGGCTTGATAGTCGTGATCATCCGGTGGATCGTTAATGGTGATCCCTGTTGGCTTGCCATCATCGTCCTCAAGCTCCTCGCCATCACTGAAAAACAGCGGTAGGGTACTTTTTCTTGCTGACACATAGAATGCGGAATTTTCAGTTGCTTTACCTTCAACAAAAATACCTGCGTTAAACATGGTTAAATCTAGCGTGGTGGCAATATCTTGGTATTTTGGATTACGTAGCGTGACGTCAAACACGGCACCAGTGGCATTGCTGTAACTGGTACCAAATCCAGCTGAATTCAGCTGAAAATCTTGAATTGTATTGCGGTTGAAAATAGAGCTGCCGAAATCGTGAAAGATATATCCTGCGGGCATAAAGTCCACTTCAAAGATATTGTCGTCAGGAGAGGAGCCTCGCACGGCAGGTGCGCCCATTGAACCACCCGCGGCAACAACACCAGGCAGAGCAAAAGCAGCCCTGAGTGGGTCGCCCATAGCTCCTGGCATGTCTACAAGTTTTTGTGCATCTTCGGTAATTTCTGAAATAACTGAGCTGCGTTTGTAAATAACTTCGATGTGTTCAATTTTCTCCTCATCGGCTAATGCGTTATTGGCAAGGGTAGTGCAAAGCACGAGGAGTGAAATTTTACTGAGCGTAAAGTGTGGGGCGTGGCGCATGGTCGGCTTCCTATTCATCCTTTGTTAAGATGTGCGTTAGCCTAAACGAAATAATTGTTGATTAATTTCAGAGAGTCGTAATTAACTGTAAGCGGTTTAATGAAATTTCTTACAATCTCGCTCGGATCCCTATCTCGGATGAGTAACCTACAGAGCGCTCAGTTACTTTGAAGTCTTCATCAAGTACATAATATGTAGGGTAAGCCTGCACTTTATACGCTTGTGCCGTGGTCTGATTGCCGAGTAATACGGGCATGTCTAATTGTAGATCGCTGACAAACTTTGTTACTTCTTCAGTGGAACGATAATCCAACGCAATCGCCACTGCTTTGACTTTGCCCTGCTGATGTAGTTTATCAATATTCGGCATGCTCACTCGACATACGCCGCACCAAGGCGCAAAAAAATACACGATACTTTGTTGACCTTTGAGCTGGATAGACGAATAAGTTTGCTTGGATTGTAAAATGGGTAGGTGAAATGGCGGCGCTGTTTGCTCTCCAGAGTCGGCAAGCATGTTCCTCTCTTGATAGGCTGAGACGGCAAAAAACACCAGCACAATGATGACAGCTTGGCCAAGTAGCTTGAGCATACAAATGATCCCGTGATAACAGTAAGCAACAATAAAGACCGCAGTGTAGCGATCTTTATTGCAGCGGATCAATGTATTTGAGCTTAACCGTACGGGTTGTCGCCTAGGTAGCGTTTCGCTTTTTGCTCTTTTAATTTCGCTAAGTCAACGAGTACCAGACCATCGATACAGTTGTTAAAGTCGGGATCTATACTAAAGCTCAGAAAGTTCACGCCTTGCTCTTCGCAAAGCTCCGTATATTGCTTAAATAATGTAGGGACTTGAGCACCCATATTAGCAAGAATATGTTTGAGCTCTGCGAAATCTTCTTTGATGTCATCGCCACTAAACATGTGTTGATAACGGTTAAGCTGATCATTACTTAGCTTCATTTCGTTGTTCGGCGTGGCGATACCTGCAAGGTTTGAAAAGTAATGTTGGTAGTGATACACCAACATGGCCTTTGCTTCATCCGGTAACGCGTTTGAGAGACTGACTGCGCCAAACATATAACGGTGTTCTGGGTAGCGCTTTACGAATGCACCGATCCCATACCACAGGTAATCTAGGCTCTTGCGACCCCAGTACTTGGGCTGCACAAAGCTGCGACCAAGTTCGAGGCCTTTTTCAAAGTATGGGGTCATGGCTTCACTGTACGAAAACAAGCTGTCGGTATAAAGCCCGGCTTGCCCGTGTTCTTCTATCACTTGCTTGGCACTTGCAAGGCGATAGGCACCCACCAGCTCAAGTTGTTTCGTGTCCCATAACAATAAATGGTGGTAGTGCATATCGTACTTATCGATATCACGACGGTTACCACTCCCTTCTCCTACGGCCCTAAAGGCAATTTCTCTAAGGCGTCCAAGCTCTCTAAATATCACTGAGCTGCCGGTGTATTGGTAAACGTATATTTGCATGCCATCGGGTGTTTCACCGATACACTCGCACGCTTCCACTGCCTTTTTAAGTTCTTTGCGATTTTCTGGAACTGCAATAGGGGTTTGCGTTTTGAGTGGCAGTGGCTTTTTACTGGCAAGGCGGTAAAGTTGCTTGCGAATAAGTGCGACTATCTCTTTGTCTTTTAGGTTATCAATAAGATAAGACTCTGGAGGAATACTGGCGCCTATTTCAAATTCTAGCGACTTTTGTCTTTGTTTAAACATCTCTTTGACCAATAATAAACTGGCTAAAGGCTTATAAATCATACTGGTGCCGTAAAAGAGTGGACTGTTTTTCGCTTTGATAAAAATGGGCAGAATGGGGCAATTGGCTTTTTTAGCCATTCTTAAAAAGCCAGAGTTCCATTTACAGTCTTTAATGCCTGTTGGGCTTAAGCGGGAAACCTCACCTGCAGGGAAGATGAGTAGCGCCCCCTCAGACTTTAAATGATTGTGAATGTTTGCCAACTCTTGCTTTTTACTGGCTCCTGAGAGGTTATCAACAGGCAGTAGTAGCGGATGCATTGGTGTAACCGACATCAACATCCGATTAGCAACAACCTTTAAGTCAGGCCGTACTTGCGCCAGCACTTTGATTAGTGCCAGTGCATCTAAAGAGCCAATAGGGTGGTTTGCGACGATCACCACCGGACCTTCGCTTGGGATATGCTCTATTTGCTTTGGTTTAAAGCGAGCGTCAAAATCTAACTCATCGAGCACTTGTTCGACAAACTCTAGCCCTTGCAAATGGGGGTAGGTGTCAGCAAACGCGACAAACTCTTGCTCATGCAAGAGATAACCAAGCCCTTTTTTTACTAAACCTTTTACCTTTGGGGAGTTTTCAAGTTGTGGAAGATTTGCTTCAATGACTTTATCTACACTGATCATTTTTCATCACCTGTTGGCGCTTTTTTGCAAGAGTAAAAACTATTAATGACAAGCATGTTGCATTGGTATGTCATTTATTTTGCAGTGATAGTGTGTCGGGAGAATAAAGGAACAATATGGCTTTACTTATTTGTGTTACTGGTCGTAATAATGACAAGTTAGTTGCTAAGTTAGCAGCACTGTTACCGCAGCACACCTTGCTTGAATGGCCCGTTGATGATGTTAGCTTATTAAAGGAGGTCGAGTTTGTACTGGCATGGAACGCGCCAGAGACGCTATGGTCACAGCTTCCTAATTTAAAAGTAGTGCATTCCTATGGTGCCGGTGTTGATAGCATTCCGATGCAACTATTACCACCACATGTAGAAGTTGCGCGTATCGTTGACCCAAATTTGGCAGATGACATGGCTGAATATGTATTAGGCCAACTATTAAGCCATAAGCTTAGAGTTAGAGAGTACGGGCACAATCAATCTCAGCAATTATGGAAGCCAAGGCGCGCAAGAGCAGGTCGCACGGTTGGTATTATGGGGATGGGGCAACTTGGCCTCGCGGTCGCGCATAAGCTACACGTAAATGGATTTACAATCAAAGGTTGGTCCGGCTCTGCAAAACAACTGGATAATATTGAGCACTTCAGTGGGCAAGATGAGCTAGCTGCTTTTCTTTCAGACATTGATTATCTTGTGTGTCTTTTGCCACTGACTGAAAAAACAAAAGGGATATTGAACGCCCAGCTGTTTGCACTCGCGCCAGATCATTGCGTACTCATTAATGTCGCAAGAGGTGGCCATCTTAACGAGACGGATTTACTCAATGCATTAGCGACGGAGACGTTTGGCGGGGCTATTTTAGACGTGTTCGACACAGAACCGCTTCCGGCATCACATGCCTTTTGGCAGCAATCAAACATTAGCATTACTCCACATGTTGCCGCATTAACCAGTTTGAATACGGCTGCGCAGCAAATTGCTAACAACTATTTAGCGAGCCAGGAGGGCAGAGCACTCGTTCATTTAGTTCAGAAAAAACAGGGTTACTAAATGATTAAATGGTTGTAATTGGCCACAGTGTAGGGTGCAAAGAGAATAGTATAAACTACTGTATAAAAAAACATCTTGAGTGTTTGTGAATGATGCATTAATTTAACAAAAAAACAATAATAAAAAGGTCTAACCCATGAAGCAAAGTCAAGGTGGCGCGAAATTATCACTTGTTGTGGTTTCGGTTATTTTGTTAGGTGTATCGGCTTGGTTTAATCAAGCAAGTGCAAATGAACTTCAGGGGACGACACCCACCGCAAATAGCAAATAAGCCGAGTTATACTCGGCTTTTTGTTTTTTAGCGTTTAGCGTGACGCTCTCTATTTTCTTGTTTCTTCTCTTCACTCTTTCTTAGTAGTACGTAAGTAGAGCCACTACCACCATGGCATTTTAATGCAGAGTGGAATGCTAACACTTGTGTCATTTCTTGCAGCCATTTATTGGTATAGCTTTTCAGTACAGCAGGAAAGGGTTTACTGTTTAAGCCAATACCATGCCTTAACAACAACACCCGAATGCTTTTTGCATGGCAATCAGTAATAAAGTCAAATAAAGCCTTACGAGCATCATGAAAGGGTTTGCCATGTAAGTCTAAGGTGGCATCAACTTGATATTTACCTAATCTGAGATTTTTATACACGCCATCTTGAACACCGCATTTTTTATAGGCGAGTAGATCGTGTGGATCTAATAAATCAACGTATTCTGTAGATAAGTAATTAGGATCAAACTCAAGCTCTTGCTCGGCGGCTTCGCGTTTTGCAAGTTGCGAAATGGTTGGTTCGTTCTTATGACGGCGTAATTCTGCTTTTTTGTCCTGAGCGAGAGGAGTGACGTCGCCCATTGAAGCTAAAAATAGTTCTTCATCAGTCATGGCCATACTGCTTCTCCATTAACAAGCAATGATGGCCATGATTTTAGCGCACCGAAGTGAAATAGGGAACTAGTCGCTAGGAACTAGTCGCCAAGAACCAGTTACTACAAAGAACTAGTGAACTTCCAGTTGACCGAAGGTGTAGACTTTGAATAGATAAAAAGTATTTATCAAAATCAAGCTAAGGTTAGAAATTACACTGGTGTTCATCAGATCTAGGCTAAACGAGATAAAAAGTACGCTACATGCGCACACAGCAGCTACTCTTAGTAGCGTTTTATGGTTAATAAAAAAGGCACCAAAACCTAAAGTAAGTAATATTAAGTTAAGTAGCCAGTCGAGCTCGTTTGCCATTGTCTGTTTGGTTCTCCAAATGCGTTTAAAGGATCGCCATTATGGTGATCATTTATGCTTCATTCAACTGATAAATTTTATGATTTTCACATTAGAAATTTTAATGGATTAATGGTGCCTGAATACTTATGTAGCGACGCCTGCATAAGTCATTAAAAATACCCAGATGCACTTTTTATTTCCTTGTGAATAGTTTTAGCTATTGTTAAGTATGTTTATGATTATCATAAACAAGTTGATGAATCAGCGCAGATTAAGAAATGCATACCTATACTTAGTTACATATGTACAACCCTAAGAGAATTCCGCATAAGGCGATAATAAAAAGCCGTAGGCGACAAAAATAATTAAGGAAAGGCAATGAAAATGCTCAAGTACTACCTGTTTGCAAGCCTCTGTTTAGCCGCCCTGACGGTCCACAGTATAGGATCTTGGCTAATGTTGCCGCTTGCATGGTTTACCGTCTCTATTTCTTTAGTTACTTTTGCTTATGCAACTAACTATCCTTACATATTTAGAAAGCACGGCACAGGCAAAATTCCTTGGTATATAACTTGGCTATTTTGGCCTTACTTAGGCTGTGTGCATTTATACAATGCAATCGAAAGAGGCAGAGATGTTGTTGATGCATTTCAACCGCTCACTGATGACTTATTTGTTGCTTGTCGGTTATTCCCAAGCGATGTGGATATGCTCAAGGCAGAAGGGATAGAGGCTATTTTAGACGTAACTGCCGAATTTGATGGTCTAAACTGGTCTGCGGAGCAGCAAGGCCTACATTACCTCAATATTCCGGTGCTAGATCATCAAGCACCCACCTCAGAGCAATTAGCACATGGCATGGCATGGATAGCAGCACAGCATGAATTAAAGCGAAAGGTTGTGGTGCATTGTGCGTTAGGCCGAGGACGCTCAGTGTTCTTTTGCACTGCATATTTGCTTGCAACCAACCCCGATTATACCGTCCGTGAAGCACTGGAGAAAATCCAAAACCGCCGTGAAACGGCAAGGTTAAACAAGCATCAGCTAAAAGGATTAACAAAGCTACATCACAGTCAAAACTTTACCCACAGTGAGCAGGCGGCATTAATCATTAACCCTGTATCAGGATCAGGTAAATGGTTTACCTATGAAAACGACATTGTCGGTATGCTGACGGAAAAATATAACTTATCCATTCACTTTACAGAGAAAGAGATAGACGTTGCTGCTTTGGCTACACGAATACTGTCTGATAAACAGCCAAATATCATTATTGCAGGGGGCGGTGACGGCACATTGGCAAGTGTTGCTCATGGTGTGCATCAAAGTGATGTCCAGTTTGGTATTTTGCCTTTAGGAACTGCCAACTCTCTAGCGACTGTGTTACTCGGCTCACTGTCCAAAATAGATCCCATTAACCGATCCTGTGAAGCAATCTTAGCGGGTAAAACTAAACCTATTGATATAATGAACTGTAATGGCCGCACCGCACTTTTAGCTGCGGCAATTGGATTTGGGCAGGAAATGATCGAAAAGGCTGGGCGTGAAGAAAAGAATAGCTCAGGGCAACTCGCCTACATTCGAGGTCTTTGGCAGGCGGTAAGTGAGAATAAACCTCTTAATTTTAAAGTCAGCTTTGATGGTGCTGAGCAATCTCAAATAGATTGTGTTAGTCTGGTTATAGCGAATGCGGCACCTAAAACCACCATTCTTGCTCAAGGTCATGGAGAGCCAATCTATGACGACGGCAAACTAGATATTACTATTTTGCCGGTTGAACCGGATGGTGCGCAGAATTTTACGGTAGCCGAACTTATTTTACCTAAATTAGACGGCAAACCTTCTAATATTCGCACTGAGCAGTGCGAAAAGATAAATATAGAATTTGAACAAGAACAACACTTTGCACTAGATGGTGAAGTGCTAAGTGCGAAAAATATTGAAATAGTGATCCAGAAACATGCATTGAACGTAATGGTTCCGAATTAGGTATTTTCGGCTATTCATTAGTGTGTGAGATAAAAATCAAAAGTGGAAACACTATTGGAGCATTGAGAGAGGGACTCAATTGAAAACCGTTTTATTAGTAGATGATGATCATGATTTTGCAGAGCTGGCCTGTCGCATTGTCGAATATTTGGGGCATGATGCTTGCCTAGCGAATGATTTGGCGTCGGCCAGACAATGGCTAGAAACGCAAAGCTTTGATCATATCTTTCTTGATTTTATGCTGCCAGATGGCAGTGGTTTACATCTAGTTGATGAAATTAGAGCTGCGGGGATCCGTACACCCATAACTATGGTTACGGGACATCCATCAGTAAAGTCAGCCCTGTCGCAGCTTTGTCATGATGGATTGAATTATCTCACTAAGCCCGTTGATGCGGATGATTTTAGGAATGCGTTAAGCCCTTCGAAGAACAAACCCAAGCGAACAGAGAGTCAAGCACATTTTGGTGTGTTGCTGGGTGAGTCTGCCAAAATGAAGCATCTATATAAGATGATAGAGCGAGTGGCAAGCACCGACGCAAACGTGATGTTGATGGGGGAAAGTGGCGTTGGTAAAGAAATGTTTGCCCGTGCAATTCACAATGCTAGCGCGGTGACGGGGGACTTGGTTAACGTAAACTGTGGTGCAATCCCGAAAGACTTGATCGGTAGCGAACTATTTGGTCACGAAAAAGGCGCGTTTACGGGAGCAAATGCTCAAAAAGTCGGAGTATTTGAACAAGCAGAGAATGGCACTTTGTTTTTGGATGAATTAACCGAAATGCCGATCGAGCAACAGCCAAACTTGCTACGTGTACTCGAAACACATACGGTGACACGAGTCGGAGGCACAAAGCCGATAAAAGTAAATTGCCGGGTGATATCGGCGACTAACCGTAGCGTTGAAGATATTGCTACCAATGATGTACTGCGAGAAGACATTTATTTTCGTTTGGCGGTATTTCCAATCCATATTCCACCACTCAGAGAGAGAAAAGAAGACATCCCTTTACTCGCCGAGCATTTTTTGCAAGGTTTGAATAAAAAAGGTAATAGTCAATATGTGATCAAGGCAGCGGATATGAGCCGCTTGGTTGAATATGATTGGCCTGGGAATGTACGAGAACTCAAGCACACTATTCATCGTGCCTATATTATGGCGGACCACGATGACCATAGCTTAGTATTTGATACGAACTTCGCCTCACCATTCGCACAGGCTAAACGCATGGTGGAACATGCGCAGTTAAATCGCACTCCAATTCCGCCACAGGCGGGCACATCAAGTAGAGCAAATGCGATTCAAGTAGCAACGCCAGAAATGAAGCCAGGTAAAACGATTGAAGAAGTAGAAAGAGAGCTGATCTACCAGACGTTAGAATCAGTAGAAGGTAACAAGACACTAGCTGCGCGAATGCTTGGGATCAGTACAAAAACACTCTACAACCGTTTAAACGCCTATGAGGGAGAAACACAGTCATAATTTCGGGGAGGAACAATGACACAACATGGTCAAGGTGAGCTTGCGAAATTAGTGCACGACGCACGCAAACCTTTGAATCAAATTTCAATGAATTCAGAGTTGATTAAGCTTATTGCTGAACAACCCGGTTCTCAGCAACAGATAATCGAGATAGCTAACACGATTATTAAGGCAACTAAAGAATGCAGCGAGTTGTTACAAACGCTGGTGGAGCAAGGAAATAATGAGTGAACAATAAACCCAGAGTTAGCGCTTTTATGAACTTAAGCAATAAATTGAGCTTCATCTGGTTTGCCGTGATTGTGAGCGTAGGGCTTGTAGCGTCCAATGCCCTGATCGGCTTTAACAATGTTAAAGAGTTAAACCAAGTTCAAGAGAGTATCCGCAACACCAGCGAAGTGATGATGTCTCTGGATCAGCTGCATATTGCGATGTTAAATGCAGAGGCTGGGCAACGAGCGTTTTTAATCTCAAATAAAGAAAGTGACTTAGCGCCGTTTGAAAAGTCATTGCAAAGCCTTGACGAGAGTATAGCCAAGGTTGCTCAGAATCACTCCGAAAGTGATGTGCAACAGCAAAAGATAAATCGCTATATTGACGGCGTGAAGAGGCGATTTAAAACCTTGCAAAGTACGATAATTGTTGCACGCAATACCGATACGGGTAATGAAGCTTTATTACTTGACCGAGCCGCTGACTCGGGTGGCGACTTACGGGAAGAGTTTACTCGTATCATGGCCGCGGAAGTGGATATTCGAGCCATTCAATTAAATCAGTTAAAACGGGTACGAAAGGAAGCTCAAACTAATATTGTGGTATTTACGTTATTGAGTGCTGCGATGATTTTTGCCATATTGCTACTATTGGTCGCGAATCTGCGCAGTACCAAACAAGCTAAGCGCGAGTTAGAGCAAGCTAATGACCACCTCGAAGAAAAGGTACAGGCGCGTACTGAAGCGTTAGAACATTACGCTGAAGAGCTAAATCGTAGTAACCGAGAACTCGAAGATTTTGCGTTTGTAGCCTCCCACGACCTGCAAGAGCCACTAAGAAAGATCCGCGCTTTTGGTGATCGCATCGAAAAAAACTATGGTGAATACCTGGATGACAAGGGCCGGGATTATTTGGCCCGGATGACAGGTGCTGCGCAGCGGATGTCAACACTTATCACCGACTTGCTTGAGTTATCTCGAGTGACCACCAGAGCAAAACCATTTGAAGAGCAAGACCTCAATCAAGTTTTACAGTTTGTGTTGGAAGATTTAGAAATTGCGGTCAAGGACAGCAATGCAAGTGTGAATGCCGCCGTTTTACCGACAATAAAATGTGATGCCAGCCAAATACACCAACTATTTTTAAATTTACTTTCTAACGCTATCAAGTTTAGAGTAGACGGACGTGATCCGGTTATTACGATTTCAGTTGAAAACAGCCAATTGGTGGGCCAAGATGCCTATACTTTTGTAGTGGAAGATAATGGCGTTGGTTTTGACGTTGAATATGCTGATAAAATATTCTCGCCTTTCCAACGACTACATGACAGAAAAAAATATGCTGGTACTGGGATTGGCTTAACTGTGTGCAGACGTATTGTTGAGCGGCACGGTGGGGCAATTTCAGCAACCAGTGAAGATGGTAAAGGTGCTAAATTCACGATCACATTACTCGTTGAACCAACACCAATTATTCAGGAACTGAAAAATGAACTATAAAAAAA
Organism: Pseudoalteromonas sp. S2755; assembly: GCF_005886535.1. Lineage (GTDB taxonomy): Bacteria > Pseudomonadota > Gammaproteobacteria > Enterobacterales > Alteromonadaceae > Pseudoalteromonas. Next base: position 42,557 of record NZ_PNDS01000001.1, on the reverse strand, counting down.
CTCAGCCGATCCATATTCTGATGGCGGATGATGACGAAGATGATCGCTTGCTAGCTCAGGATGCGCTAGAAGAGAGCCGAGTACTCAATGCGTTTCAATTTGTTAAGGATGGGGTTGAGCTTTTGGAATATTTGAGGAATGAGGGTGAGTTTACTGATAAACAACGATACCCAAGACCAAATCTCATTTTACTTGACCTGAATATGCCAAGAATGGATGGTAGAGAAGCGCTACAAGAAATTAAAAAGGACCCAATACTGCGCTCTATTCCTGTAGTGATCTTAACTACCTCCAAAGAGGAGGAAGATAAGCTAAGAGGATATGACTCTGGCGCTGCATCTTACATTACTAAGCCTGTTGATTTTGATGGCTTAGTTGATTTGATGAAGCATTTAGGCAAGTACTGGATTGAAATAGTAGAACTGCCAAATTAACCCTATCGCGCTTGTGCAAGCAAGCGCTCACTCCAAGTCGTCCTACACTTATTTCAGCCTATCGTGACGACCTAAACGAGTTACTACCACTTCATTTACGGAGGCCAATATGACAAAGGAGTCAGTCAGTGAAGTCAATGTGTTACTCATTGAAGATGACGAAGACGATTATATTTTAACCTTAGATTATTTGGAGTCGATCCCTAACTTTAAATTTAATCTCGTTTGGCAGAGCCAATACCACCAAGCTCTAGAAGCGCTGGAGAGCAATGGCTTTGATCTTTGCTTGTTGGATTATCAGTTAGGCCCGCAAACCGGGTTAAGTGTGTTAAAAGAAGCCAAAGCAAGACAGGTTCATACGCCGATAATCATGTTAACGGGACAATCGGATGAAGTCTTGGATAACGACGCATTGAAAGCGGGCGCTGAAGATTTCGTGCTTAAGTCAGAAATAAGCAGCGCGCGGTTTATTCGCTCTATCCGTTATGCTTTGGCACGGAAAGAGCTTGAACGTGAGCGCCTTGAGCGATTGCGAGTAGAGTCTGACAGTCGAGCGAAAGACCGCTTTTTGGCTCATTTAAGTCATGAACTAAGAACGCCACTCACTTCTATCTTGGGCTACACCAATCTCCTGTTATCTCGGGAGGAATTACAAAATGTTAAGCCAGAGCTATCTATTATTAATAATAACAGCGAGCATCTACTTAATTTACTTAATGATGTGCTCGATCTGTCAAAGCTAAAAGAAAACCGATTGCAGCTCAATAAACAAGAAACGTGCTTGAGTAGCTTTCTTAGTGACTTGTATAGTTTGTTCAAAATGGCCGCCGCGAAAAAAGGCTTGAGTTTTAGTATTGAAGCTAAAACGCCACTCCCTCAAGATGTAAAGGTCGATAAAACAAGGCTAAAACAGGTACTTATCAACATTATTTATAATGCGATTAAGTTTACGAGTTCTGGTTTTGTAAAAGTCGAGATCACGTTACAAGCGGATGCAAAGCTTGAATTCAAGGTAATTGATACGGGTATTGGTATTCCCTCTGCGAAGCTTAAACGTATATTCAAGCCATTTGAACAAGTACAGAACGTTACAACACGCACAGATGAGGGTGCTGGTCTTGGGTTAGCCATTAGCTCAGCACTCATTAAATTGATGGGCGGTGAGCTGGCGGTTGAGTCGACTTTGGGAGAGGGGAGTGAATTTGGTTTTTGCATCGATCTAGAGGAGGTAGATGGTGCGGCACTTGCTCCTCTTGTATTAGATAAAACGCAAAATACAGCTAATAACGCGCTCCCATCGGATCTAAAAGGGCATATTCTTATCGTTGAAGATATTACTGAGATCCAGATGTTAATGCGTACTTTGATTGGCCAAACAGGTGCAACGGCTGAAATTGCAGGCGATGGTATTGAAGCGCTTACGATGCTTAATGATAATCCAGATAAGTATGACTTAGTCTTTATGGACTTGCACATGCCAAGAATGGACGGCCGAGATACTATCGTGGCGCTCAGAGAGCGTGGTATTGACTTACCTGTTGTCGCACTCACAGCGGCCGCTCAAAAAGGCACAAAAGAAGAATTAATGGCGCTTGGCTTTAGCGATATGATGAGCAAGCCTGTTAATGTCTCTGAATTAGGAGAATATTTAGCCCACTACTTGAGTGACGAGTTGGCGACATCTAGCAATGATGTGGAGCAAACTACTGGTACTTTGCAGTTTTTAGTGGTAGAAGACGACGCAGATACACGCAACCTACTTAAGCTATTACTTAATTCACTGCAAGTGAATGTAGTTACGGCAGAGTGCGCGCAAACTTGTTGGCAGCACTTTGTTGGTTCTGGGCGCTTTGACACGATTTTACTGGATATAGGTCTGCCCGATAAGTCTGGGCTTACGCTTGCACGAGAGATTAAAGCACAAGATCCTAATCAGCATATCGTGATTGCTAGTGGTTTTGACCCAGAGCCGGAAAAACTGGCCGAGTCACAAGTAAATGAAGTGCTGTTAAAGCCTATTACACTGGTGGATCTAAAGGAAATTAAAGAAAAGCTGGTTTAGATAGAGAGCCGAAGAATAGCGCAAGGAGTTAAATGATACCTTGCGCTATTCTTTGTAAAAGTACGATCTTTCTTAGTGCGCCAAACTTGCCATATTTAGCGCTGAGTGCGCCAAACATAAACATGAAGCCTAACCCTTGAGGAGAGCTAATCGCGCCGGTAAATACCTTTTTAGCTTTCACTTGAGTGAGTTGATTAAAATGTTTAGCGGTAATGAGCTTTTTCTTCTCAATTACCACTTCTTGGTGCAATTTATCAGTGATGAATTCAGCGAGCTTCGTCATTACTGCCCTCCTGCTTAGCAACTGGAGTATAAAATCCAGACGTCAGGTCGTTTATACTGTTGTTAAAGAGCTTTAGCCCTGTGATGATTAGGTAATAAATCATTGCAATATTGATAGTAAGTACGATACCGGCCGATATAAACCAGCTTAGGCCTGCGTAGGTTAAGGCGTAAGCAAATAAAACATGCAAGCTGCCCCATACCATAGCCGTTAAAATTAAAGAGAACAGAATTAACCCGAGTGCAATACATAAAGTCTTTAAATTAGCTCTAAATTTGGCACCTAATAAGTTTATTTGTGCTTCTGCGATTTGCTGATAACTATTGAATAATAGGGACACAGAGTCTTTAAGCTCAGCGAGCGCTGGTGTGCGCTCGTGAGCTGTTGCTTGACGGTCTCTTACTTGAGCTTGGTCTTGCATGATTACTTATTCCTTAACAGCATAGTTGCCAACATACCGAGTGAAAATGCGATACCAGCCGTCTTTACTGGGTTCTCCGTTGCATACTTTTTGATACCTGATGTGTTCCACGCACGTTCCCACTCCTTACGCTTGGCACCAATGACTTCGCTTGAGTTATGACCTTTTTCACGCAGTGAGGTCTCAGTGCGAGACGCTGAAGCGTGCAGTGAGTCTACTGACGCATGTAAAGTGTCTGCAATTTGATCCGTAACTGGGTGACTAGAGTCGTGACCATTTGATTGTGGTTTTGCTGTGTTACTTGTCTGTGCTTGGTTTGCTTGGTTACTCATAAACTACTCCTTATTCGTTTAGTTCACTCTTTTCAATGCAAAGGGTTTGCCATAATTAAAGTTCAATAAATTCAAAGGATTAGATTTTTTATTATTTGTGATTGATACATAGTTACAAGGGCTGTAAATATTTCATGGAAGATGTACAGGGTGTTATGTAACGTGAGTAGAGGCTAGCTAAAGTTAGTGCTTTCTTTTTCTCGCGAGAAAGCACTAACCATAGGCCAAATTATTGGAATCCCCTGTGATTATTGGGATAACGATGCTTTCGGAATTGAACTTTACTGATCCACGTTGCAAAAATATTTACTACTGCAAAGCACCCCAATGTGGCACTTATGCCGATCAAGATATAAAGCATAAAGTCGAAATAGAGAGAAAGTTCCATATAACCTCCGAGCTCAATATAGTAATTCAGATCTTATAACTATGTGTTGATTATATAAATCCAGCTCTAAAGTGGTGACAAAAAAATTGATTTTCAAGTCTACTTCACCGCTGTTTAATCGGTGTTTAACGTTGACTTCAGGTTAGAAGAGAGTGAGCTGACAGAGCTTGCTCATAGAAAAAACTGCTCAATAAATATCAGCTGAGCAGAGAAGTAGGGATCAGTAAAATATAAAGCGATTTACTTAATATGGTAAAGTAAAGCCGAAAAAAGGCGCCACCAAGAGGTAGCGCCAAAACCAGACTCTTTGTGGAAGAGCCAGGACTGAGTCAAAGGGGAAATAATTGGGAGGCTATAAATTAGCCATAATTACTGCTTAAAATTGATACTCGATAGAGACAGCAGCTACGTCCATATCTGGATCGATATCCTCTTCAAGTTCGTAGCGTGTATATTCTAAACGCATGTTGATGTTTTCATTTAGATGAAATTCCACGCCAGCACCGTAAAGCCAGTCGCCACCTTCAAGGTTAGATGAAACACGACCTACAGCTGGAATGTCCGCGTAGATATCGGCATCCCACTCAAGCCAACCACCTTTTGCATATACCGAGAAGTGTTCATTTAGTGGGGCTGAAATACGCGTAGATAAAGAAATACCGTCGATTTCTGCAGAGTTGTCAATGTCACTAGCTTCGTCGAAGTTTTCATAGGCAAGTTCAAAGCTCCAATATGGATTTATTTTTGTACCCACATACGCTTTTAACATAGACGAGTCATCGTCAAACGAAGTGTCGTTTTCACGGTCTTCCCACTGAAAAGAGTATTGGCCGTAACCGATACCTGTGTAAATTTTATAATCATCTAGTCCAAAATCAGACTCCGCGTGAGCAGCGGTTGATGCAAGACCAAGAGAGGCTAGTAGCGCAGCGGCAATCGTTAATTGTTTCATCTTTACTCCTTAAATCAATATAAGTATGGGAGGGGGGAGTGCCCCCTCAAATCAAAATTGCTTATGATTTTTTAGTAACGCGAAGGTTATCTTTTACATCTTTAACGTCATTGGCGTTTTTCGCGATTTGCACAGCAAGTTTGCGCTCTGCTTCGCTACCAACATGGCCATTTAGTGTTACGACTAAGCCTTCCACATCGACATCGATGTCAGTACCATCTACATCTGTGTCAAACAGGTAGCGAGACTTAATTACTGTTGCGATTTTTGCGTCAGTAAAGCCACTATCGCTTTCGTAGTTACGCTCTTTTTTGCGCTCGTCTGACATATCTACGATAGTCAGGTCGTTCTTCACTTCTTTTACGCCGTCGATACCTAATACAAGCTCTTCAGCTAACTTTTTATCTACAGAATGTTCCACTTTACCGGTTAGCACTACAACGCCATTTTTCACATCTGTGTTAATGTCAAAATTGTTCAGCTCACCGTTGAAAAGCAATGTCGCTTCTGCTTTACCGTCAATCCAAGCATCGCTTGCTTCTTTTTCCCAAGAATTATCAGCTGCAAATGCTGAAGCGGCAGTAAGTGAAGATACAAGTACAGTTGCAATTAATGTCTTTTTCATAATTAAACTCCTTTAATTTCGTAGTCGAATTACTTATTGCAGCTGTTGTGCCAGTTTTTAAATTGTTGAAAAGTAAGGTGTTTTTATTTTTTATGTAAACGGGAAGGAAGAATTTACCGAGAAAATGTGTATATTACTTTGTAATAATTACCTTTTTAATGAACCGCTAATTAATATAACTAGGAATGATTACTGCATCCTAACTTTGTTAAGTACTTATATAGGAATGTGTGATTATGAACTTAGAAAAGTTTTGGACATTAATTAATGATAAATTAATCTCTTGGCTTGAAGCGGGTGTGCAATTACTGCCCAATATGATCCTAGCCTTAATGGTTATCATATTTTTTACGATTCTAGCTAAAATATCATCGGTTTGGTTTTCTAAAGCGATAAGAAAAGCAATAAAGACCGAACAAGTCGCTTCTCTTATTAGCTCTATATTTAAAGTTTCCATTATTGCTATCGGTATTTTCTTCGCTTTAGATATAGTCAAACTATCAGGCGCCGTGATGTCATTGTTAGCCGGGGCTGGGATCATAGGCCTTGCCATTGGTTTTGCATTCCAAGACATGACAGAGAACCTCATTGCTGGATTTGTGATGGGAGTCAGAAAACCTTTTATGGTCGGTGACATTATCAGAACCAAGGATTGCTTTGGTACGGTAAGTAAAATCAATTTGAGAAATACCTTAGTAGAGAACTTTTACGGCCAACTGTCCTATATTCCCAACAAAATTCTCTTTAAAAATGAATTACAAAACTACACTAAACTTGGTAAACGAAGAATAGAAGTACCTGTTGGCATCTCCTATGCGGACGACCCAGAGCAAGCACGAGAGGTAATTATCGAGGCAATTAATAAGCTTGATTTTGTGGTAAACCAAAAAGAAACGGATGTCTACGCCGAATCTTTTGGTGATAGTTCTATCAATCTACTCGTGTGGTTTTGGATAGACTACCCAGCCGATCCCGGCTTCATGGTGGTCAGGCACAAAGCGATTTGTACCATTAATCGTGTGTTAGCTGATAACGATATCTTAATTCCTTTCCCAATTAGGACGCTGGACTTCAATGCGAAGGGAAGCGCAACCTTGAGTGCGCAATTATCACAGGAATAATTTACATCTAGCTTGTAATATTTTCATCGGTTTTTGGAGCTTTATATTAAAATTCCTTGAAAAATAACGGTTTATAATTTGGCATTTAATCTGCATTAGTGAAAGTGACAGAAAATAATATTTGCATAATGCACTTATTACACATTGAAACGAAAGGAGTTATTTATGGCAGATTCAAATTACGACATGGAGCCGGTAAAAGAGCTCATTAAAGTATTAAATGGTGGTGTTGATTTTTACACTGAAGCTAAAAAGAAGCTAGATAATATCGAACTAAACCGAGTATTTGACCAAATGATTGTAGATAAAGCGCAAGCAATCTCAGATCTTCAACCATTTGTTCTTATCGACGAAGGTGAAATCGAGACTGATTCAGCGCTTAGCATCGACATTCGTGAATCATACACTAAGTTGATTGGCATGGTGAGTACTGATAAAGAACACACCTACATTTCTCAACTAGAAGAGGTGGAAGACAAAGTGCTAAGCAAGCTTGATAAAGCGCTGAATAAAGAGCTTCCACCAAAATGCAAGAGTGTATTACTGCAAATTCAAACCAGAATGCAAGCTTGTCACGATCAAATGAAGCAGTTGCAAGAGCTAACTGCCTAAGGAGGATGTTATGTTGAGTTGGGCTGTAATGTTTTTATTCCTAGCACTTGTCGCAGCCGTGTTAGGTTTCACTGGAATCGCGGGCGCTGCGGCAGGTATGGCGAAAATTCTATTTTTTGTGTTTATCGCCTTTATGATTATTTCGTTTATTTTTGGCAAAGCACGAGCTCCCAGGTAAAAGGGATTTAACGTAAAACGGTTTAGGAGATAGATTATGAAATCAGCAATTACATTAGCAAAAGCATTTGGGTTTGTTTCAATTTTGGCACTTTTTGGTTGTAGTGAGGGTCCGGCAGAAGATGCGGGTGAGCGTTTCGATGAAACGGTTCAGGAAGTGGAAAACAGTGTAGAAGATGCCTGTGAAGATGTAAAAGAGAACCTGAACGCTGAAAACGAAGAGTGTTAAGCAAAAACAGTTTCGACGTGGAACGTAAGAGGAGAAGCCGATAAAAGCTTCTCCTCTTTTTTGTAATAGGTTTAAAAATCAATATCCTAAAAAGGAGTAGACACAGTATAGAAATATGATGCACATCAAGGGCACGCTGCTTAATTTGCAATTAATATTGTAATCTACGAACTTTGAGTAATACTTTATTTCTATGTTCACTTAATAAAAATCAGACTATGCTAAATAGGGTTTCAGTTAAAAGCAGATTGTTGTCGCTTTCGGGCATACCTGCTGTGTTTTTTATTCTTGCTACCATCTTCACCATCGGAACATTATCCAACCTTATCAGCTACATTGACCATATCTATGACGACAGAGTGGTACCACTTAGGCAAATAAAAGTGGTGTCAGATAATTATGCTGTTGTTATTGTCGATACTTTTCATAAGTTACGGGGTCATCAACTATCAAATAATGCAGCATTAAAGCAAATCGACGAAGCTAAGAAAATTGCGGAAAACGAATGGCGACAATATTTAGCGACCGATTTGACAAATGAAGAACGAGAGCTTGTCAAACAGGTTGAGGCTGCAGAGCTTACCGTTAAACAGTTGTTGGCTAATTATACCAGCAGAGTAAATGCCAATACATTCGAAGAAATTCCTTACGATAAATTTGTGCATGACCTTTACGCCGTATTTGATCCATTAAGTGAAAGTTATACTGCGTTGATTGAATTACAGCTTGCCGAAGCAAGTTTGCTGAGAGATAAAGGGCGCTCAGAAGCCAGTGCGACTAAAACTGCTATGATCGCTTCGTCCTTCATTATTGTGATAGTTATGGTCGTGATTGGCATGCTGATATTCAGGTCAATTAATGAGCCACTCAATCGCTTGCGTTTACGCATTGGTAATATTGCAAAAGATGCCGATTTAACTCAGCGTGTAGTGGTTGAAGGGGAAGATGAGTTGAGTGAGATAGGGAATGACTTTAATACCATGGTGTCTAGCTTACATGAGCTAGTAACCAATTTAGTCACAATCGTAAAAAGCCTTTCTACGACCTCTAACGAGCTGAATGGTATTAGTCAGTCGATTGCAGGCACCTCACAAGAGCAAGAACAGCAAACTGTAATGATAGCAACCGCGGCGACGGAAATGAGTAGTGCAATACAGGAGGTTGCACACAGTGCGATGAACACTGCGAACAAGGCTGAAATGTCGGGTAAGCTAGCGAAACAAGGAATGAGTGTAATATCGCAAAATATTCAAGCTATTGAACGCTTGGCTAATGAAGTTGGAGATAATGCACAGTTGATTAAAGCATTGAACGATCAGTCTAATGAAATCAACCAAGTTGTGTTAATGATCCAAGGTGTTGCAGAACAAACAAATCTTTTGGCATTGAATGCTGCAATTGAAGCTGCGAGGGCCGGAGAGTCTGGTCGAGGCTTTGCAGTTGTTGCCGACGAAGTCAGACAATTGGCACATAATACGCAAAAAGCCACAGAATCGATCCGGGATATGATCAGTAAGTTACAGGGCATGGCACAAAATGCAGTTTCATCCATGGAAAGCGCCCAATCGAGCGCAGCTGCGGGAGTGGATAGGGCTAACGAGTCAGCTCAAATCATGACTGATATAGACAAGGCAGTGGATGAAATCGTTGGTATGAACATTCAGGTTTCAACAGCAACGGAAGAACAAACAACGGTGGTTGCGGAAATCAGCGAAAATATTAATGACTTCAGTAGCAGTATTTCTGAGATTACCCGAAATGCTCAGAGTAATGCCGATGTAAGTAATGATTTAGAAGCGCTGGCTGAGCAGCTAAATAGCCAAGTGTTAGTGTTTAAAGTTTAGCAAAGATCAACAGGCTCTAGAATTAAAGAAATAAAAAAACCTCGTCATTACGAGGTTTTTTTATTTCTGGAGCTGTTGTTACACTAACGGGTATTACACAACACCACGAGGTAAGCGGCAGTCGTGATCTTTTGCTGCTAGTTCAGCAATCCACTGTTCTTCCGCTTTGAAGCCTTCTTCGTTTTCTGTAACGATAGTAAAGCTCGCTGATTTTACAGCTGCAGCCTTAGGCGCTTTCTTAGTCGTTTTCGCTTTTTTGGCAGGCGCCTGCGTTTTCTCACTTGCTACAGCTGACCCTGAAGTTAGCTCTTCTGTTAATTCAGCTACCTCAGCAAGACGCATGTTTTTGCCTCCATCGATGCTATACCAACCTGGCTTTGCAGTGATCTCAGGCTTTTTGCCATGTGCAGCTTCGTACGCAGCTTCGAAAGCGCTTAGTACTTCAGTTTTATCTAGTTTACTCATCGTAGATCCTAGTCGTGTTGTACGCGGATACGCGGGTTAAGATTAAACTCTATTTATACCCATATTTACGCAAATTTTCAATTTTTTACGTTTTTCAGCGCCAATTTATCGAACTTTAGCCTGATTTTGGTGTCTTTTTCGGCGTTTAAAGTGCCTCAGGGTCAATGACACGCCGGAGAGTGATCCATAAACTACCAACCTGTTCGTGCCAAATCCGAGTGACTATTTCTAAGGCCTTATGACTTGGTATAAATTGTCTGCTTAGTGGGTATTGCTTGAAGTTATAAAATTCCGTCGGCGCAGCGACCACTTCTATGCCTTGTGCTTCAAATAGGTTTTTTGCACGCTGTATGTGCGAAGCAGATGTGACCAATGCAACGTCATAATCGACTAGCAAAGGTGCAAGCATTTTTGCTTCGTCCGCGGTGTCTTTGGCATTGGGATTTTGTTTAATACGTGTAGCGGGAATACCTAAGCTCTGTGCGGTTCTTGCCATAAGTCCCGCGCTTGTTGCATGGCCATAGCCGTAACCAGAGACATACAGTTGGGCTTTTGGGTAAGTATTAGCAAGTCTTACGCCTTCAACTAACCTAGCTAGGCCGCAGCTGCCAAGTTGGGCGTTGCTGGGGAGAGATTTATCAGGATATAAATCACAGCCAAGTACAACGATTTTATCTATGTTGTCGTGCTTGCTTGGATTGAATGCAGCGAGAGTGCCTGTATCCCACTCTATAATATGTTGTGCGATATAAGGAGTCGACAATGCCCAAGTGGTGAGTAAGACGAACCAGCTTGCAATATAAGGTTTTTTACGCGTCTTAGAGATAAAAAGCATAAGCCCCATAAGTACAACCAAAGATAACGGTAAAGGCATCAGTAGTTGACCGATAACCTTTTTGACTTCAAACATTTAAACATGTCCTAGATTTAGATTAGCCTAACACAATGCTAGCATGAGATTGAAGCTGTAGAAATGTATAACAGTAAGGGCTCAAAAAGAGCCCAGTATATTATCTTGCGGTGGTTTTGCGGCAAGTATTGAGAAAATGGCGATAAACAGGGTTGTCTTTCATGCTTTTCTTCATAGCTAAATACATCGGTCGATTTAGCCCAAGTGCACCTAGAGGAATAGATTTAATTAATCCTTGGCTTTCATAGGGGGTTACTAACCAGTCCGGTAATGCCGCAACCCCCATACCTGCACTCACGAGTTGGAAGATTAATAAACCTTGATCGACGGTTTTTAGCGTGCCGTCAAAGCGTGCATTTTGAATGAAGTGCTTAAATATGTCCTGGCGCTCTCGTGGAATAGGGTAGGAAATGATGGTTTCATCTTTTAGGTCGAGTGCTGTGACATAGGCCTTCTTGGCCAATTCGTGATCTGGTGCAACGATTAACTTTAATTTAAAGTCAAAAAGGTGCGCGTATTCCAATTGTTCTGGTTCTCGAATGTCTGAGGTAAGCACTAAGTCCAGCTCATCTTCAATAAGGTCAGGAATAGCGTCGTAGCTAAAGCCCCGCTCGTAATCGACTTTAATGTCAGGCCAAAAGGTATTGAATTCTTTAATTGTTGGCAGCAACCAGTGAAAACATGCATGACATTCCACGCTTAATCTAAGTTGCGAGATAGGCTGATTAAGGCTTTCCTTCAAACGACACTTGGTTGCTTCAACTTTAGGTAAAACATCGTTGGCAAGTTCCAATAATAACATCCCTTGAGGGGTGAAACGTACCGGCTGCGTTTTGCGCTCAAAGAGTTGGCAGTCGAGTTTGCTTTCAAGATCTTTGATCTGATGTGATAAAGCAGATTGAGTCAGGAATAGCTCTCGCGCAGTATTCACAAGAGAACCAGTTTCTTTCAAGGTGGAGATAGTCTTTAGGTGCTTTATATCAATCATTATCAACAATTCTCATATTTGAAGTGAGCAAATCTCAGCTTTTCTCAATATTACGATTCTATTTAGTTATTATCAATGTCTAGACGTCTAAATACCTGTGGTGAATTGTTCAAAAATTCACTAATCCACTATAACACTAAAAATGACAGCGTTGTCACTACTTCTGTAAAAATTTTGCAAAAAATTACAATTTAATTTTATTCATGTGAACTCTGAGAAAGCATCAATTGTTGTTTTTAAACATGAAAACTATATTTTAGACATCTAAACATCTGGATGGGTTTTTAATTATGGCATTAACACATAACTTGGGCTTTCCCCGCATAGGCAAAAAACGTGAACTTAAATTTGCAGTAGAACGCTATTGGTCAGGCGATTTAAAGCAAAACGACTTAATCGCGGAAGGAAAGCGTATTCGTGCAGAAAACTGGGCATTGCAAGCTGACGCTGGTGTTGACCTTCTCCCTGTAGGCGATTTTGCTTGGTATGATCACGTGTTGAATATTTCTTTACTTGTCGGCGCTATTCCTAATCGTCATAAAAATGATGAGTCGGTAAATCTTGATACTGTGTTTCGGATAGGCAGAGGTCGAGCACCTAGCGGCTGTGCGTGTGCTGCAAGTGAAATGACAAAATGGTTCAACACCAATTATCATTACATCGTCCCTGAGTTAACACAAACGCAGGAATTTTCCCTGACTTGGACGGAGTTATTTACTCAAGTAGAGGAAGCACAATTACTTGGCTACCAAGCAAAACCCGTATTGGTCGGCCCGGTAACTTATCTCTACTTAGCTAAATGCGTTGGTCAAGCGTTTGATAAATTGGCTTTACTAGATAAGTTATTGATTGTATATCAGCAGGTACTAGGCAAGCTTGCAGAGCAAGGCGTTGAGTGGGTACAAATTGATGAACCTATTTTAGCATTGGAAATCGACGATGCTTATCGCAACGCGCTGCGCCGAAGTGTTGATGCCTTGAGCGGCCAAGGAGTAAAAGTGTTGTTGGCCAGTTATTTTGACTCCGTACAAGCGCATCTTGAAGATATCCAGTCTTACCCCGTAGAAGGCGTGCATTTTGACTGCGTAACGGCAAACTACGACTTGGCTGCGCTAGAGGAAGTCGTTGGGCAAGACAGCGTACTGTCTCTCGGGATTGTGAATGGTCGTAACATTTGGCGCTCGGATCTCGAGGGTGTATATCAGCAACTTGCTCAGGTTCATGAACGTCGCGGTGATAATCTCTGGCTCGCTCCTTCATGCTCATTATTACATACGCCAGTCGACTTAGATCAAGAGCAACAGCTTGACAGCGAGTTAAAGTCTTGGCTCGCATTTGCCAAACAAAAAGGGCAAGAGCTGGCATTATTGAAAAGTGCATTGGAGCTGCGTGATACTACCAAGTTGGTCGAATATTCTAAGCCTGTAAAAGCGCGTTTGACTTCTACTCGAGTGAATAATAATGAGGTGCAGCAGCGTGTTTCAGCGCTTACAGCAAAAGACGCCCAACGCAATAGTGAATTCGCAACCAGAATTAAAAAACAAGCACAGTCGCTAAATTTACCCTTATTGCCAACCACAACGATAGGCTCTTTCCCACAAACCCAAGCGATCCGTAAGGCGCGACGTGATTATAAAGCGGGTACGTTGAGTGCTGATGCTTATCAAAGCCAGATGGAAGCGGAGATCCGTTATGCCGTTGAAGAACAAGAAGCGCTTAACTTAGATGTGCTGGTTCATGGCGAAGCAGAGCGCAATGATATGGTTGAGTACTTTGGTGAATTACTCGAAGGTTTTGCCTTTACTCAGTTTGGTTGGGTGCAAAGTTATGGTTCGCGCTGTGTTAAGCCCCCTGTGATTTGGGGAGATGTCTCGCGTGCAGCACCAATGACAGTTAATTGGACGAGTTATGCACAGAGCTTAACCAAAAAACCGATGAAGGGCATGCTAACAGGGCCTGTGACTATTTTATTTTGGTCGTTTGTCAGAGATGACTTAGACAAGCCGAGCATCGCGAATCAAATCGCTTTAGCACTGAGAGATGAAGTGGTGGATTTGCAAAATGCAGGGATTAAGGTGATCCAAATCGATGAACCTGCATTTAGAGAGGGGATGCCACTCAAAGTCAGTCAGTGGCAAACCTACTTAGCGTGGGCGGCGTACGCGTTTAGGGTATCCGCAAGTGGTGTGAATGACGAAACACAGATCCATACGCATATGTGTTATTCGGAGTTTAACGATATTATCGCCGCCATTGCAGATATGGATGCTGATGTGATCACAATTGAAACGTCACGTTCAAATATGGCGTTACTCGACGCCTTCGAAGATTTTGACTACCCCAATGACATTGGACCTGGCGTTTATGATATTCACACGCCAAACGTCCCTGAAGTGGCTTGGATAAAAGACTTAATTCACAAAGCAGCGAAGAAAATCCCAGTAGAAAGATTATGGGTGAATCCAGATTGTGGGCTAAAAACCCGAGCATGGCCGGAAACTCGGGCTGCACTTGAGAATATGGTGACAGCGACCAAGGAGCTCAGAAGCGAATTAGGGAAAAGTTAATCTAAAAAGTCCACATACCTCATTGTTTATATACAGTGAAGTATGTGGCGAGTGTATCTAGTTTCTACTCAGTAAAAATGCCATTGCTTGATCTGCGGCTAATGGTTTAGAAACAATATAGCCTTGACCAAATTGACAGCCTTTTTGCTTTAATAGCTGCCACTGAGTTTCGAGCTCGATACCTTCAGCGACAACGGTCAGGTTAAGTGATTGTGCAAGCTTCAAAATCGCATCAACTAGCGGGTTTTCTCTTTCAGTGAGTTGATCAATAAAGCTCTTATCAATTTTAAGCACATGAATGGGGAGCTGGTGCAAATAACCTAAAGCTGAGTAACCGGTGCCAAAGTCGTCAAGGTAAAGCTTCACTCCAAGGGATTCTAATCCTTGAATAATTTTGGTTGCGAGGGCGAGGTTTGCTATCAATCCAGATTCTGTGATTTCCAAACATAAAGAGCCAGGTGCAAGCTCATAATGATGATAAAGTTGCTGAATTGTATCTACGAATTCTAAGCTTGCGAAATGTCGCGATGACACATTTACGGTAACACGAGTCTTCGGCAACTTTTGCGCTTTCCAACGTTTGAGTTGTTTGGCTGCCAACTCCAACAAATGTAAGTCAAGCTCAATGATCTGTCCGGTTTGCTCTGCAATTGGAATAAAAGCATCTGGAGAAACGAGCCCATTTTTAGGATGAAACCAACGGACGAGGGCTTCAAAGCTAACAATAGCGCCAGTCGTTAGAGAAAATATTGGCTGATAATATAGCGCAAATTCATTGTTTTTTATGCCATGTTGTAGATCATTTTCAATATCGGCTTGCTGTTTTAGACGCTTGCGCATGGCATTATTAAAATAGCAGACCTGACCCCGACCCGAAGATTTTGCTTCGTACATGGCGGCATCTGCTTGTTGCAATAAATTAATTGCGCTATCGGATTCATTGTCAGTGAACGCAACGCCAATACTACCAGAAGCTTGCAGAACATGACCATCTATATGAAGGGGCTTGGTTATAGCTGTGGTGATCCTATCAAGCAGCAGAGTGACTTGTTGCCTGTCTTGGACGTTTTCCATAAAAATCGCAAACTCATCCCCCCCAAGCCGCGCAAAGGTGTCGGTTTTGCGAATACAGCCATTTATCATCTCGACAATAGCAATCAAGAAATGGTCGCCAACATCGTGGCCAAGTGAATCATTAATGCTTTTAAATCTGTCTAAATCGAGATAGATCAGGCAGTGCAAATTAGCGGACTCGACTCGTGCAAGCCTTAAAATGGCATGTTTGATCCGCTCTAACAATAAATAGCGATTGGCAAGACCTGTTAAATCGTCGTGTAGAGCTCTATGCTCTAGTGCTTGCCTTGAAAGCTGTCGGTCTATGGCCATGCTGACTTGACGACTTATATAAGTCAGAATAGATAAATCATGATTCACGAAAGCTTGGTCGTTATTATAGCTTTGCAGCACAATCACGCCCTGATACTGATCATTAACCAAAAATGGTACGCCTAACCAAGAGCGTGGCGAGCGACCCACCATCTTAAAATCACCCCGCGTAACGTGCGCTCTAAATTGATCGTTATCGCATAGCAGTGGTCGCTGGTTCTTCAGAATATAGTAGGATGCGGTATGCTTAATCTGATCTTTTGATACTTTTTGGTGAGCATTACACTTTTCGCCTCCCTCAATCAAATAATCGATTTCTAAAATATCCTGTTGAGTATCATAAAGACCGATAAAGAAGTTCTCGGCGCAAAGCTGAGAGGCAATGATTTTATATAAGTCATCATAAAAAGCTTCAAGGTTCTCAAAGCGGTAAGTGATGTTCGCAATTTTCAGTAGTGATTTTTCTAAATTCTGCGCTTGGTGCAACTGGGTAATCGTGGTTTGGAGGTTTTCTAAGGTGCGTAATTGATGGATTTTGGCACTGAGTAAATGTGCGACCGTCGATAATATTTGTAAATGCGCAGAGGTAAAATAATCAGCCTCTGGATGCTCACAGTCAATCACACCGATTAAGTGGTCGTCATACTCAAGGGGTACACAAAGCTCTGACATGGCTGGACGTAAATCTGCAATATACATAGGGTGAGCGGCGACGTTTCCAGAAATAAAGGGTGCTCTAGTCGTTGCGACTTGCCCGGTAATACCTGAACCAATTTTTATCTTTGTTTGTTCAACACGATAATCCCCATTAGCATGGCAAACGCCCATACTTGCAGCGACTTCTAGATACTCTTGATAAGGATCAGCGAGATAGATAACACAATCTACAAATCCCAGTCGATTAACGACCTGTGTTGTAACGTATTCAAATAATTCGTCAAGTTTGGTTAGATGCAGCAGCGACGAAGAAAACTGGTTAATGATGCTAAGCTGCTCAGTTTTTGATTCTAATTTTTGGTTCTCAGATAGCATACATATTTCTCATGAAAAGATGCTACTAAGTTAACTTAAATTGTACATATTTACCAATGTTGTGAAAAATGAAAGCGAGCTAAAAGTAAACTTATAAAATGAAATAATCTGCGGTTGGCCTGAAAAACTTTACTAACACCTATGTGCAGCCTATGATCGGGCAAATTCAGCAGTGGAAGAGAGCAATGACGAGCAAACAAACGCTAACGATTACACGACCAGATGATTGGCATGTGCACCTACGTGATGGTGATGTCTTGGTCGACACGGTAAGAGATATTAGTCGCTACATGGGCCGCGCGATTATCATGCCAAACCTGGTACCACCAGCAACTTGCACAGAGACTGCTTTGGCTTATCGAGACCGCATTATGGCTGCTAATCCTCAAGGTAACTTTCAGCCGCTAATGGTGTTATATCTTACGGATAACACGACTCCTGAAGAAATCAAAAAAGCGAAAGCAACTGGTCATATTGTTGCTGCTAAGTTGTATCCAGCCGGTGCAACGACAAACTCAGCATCGGGTGTAACGAATATTGAAAATGTATATCCAGCGCTCGAAGCGATGCAAGAAGTTGGTATGTTGCTACTCGTGCACGGTGAAGTGACGGACTCTTCTATTGATATCTTTGATAGAGAAAAAGTATTCCTTGAGACAAAACTGTCCAAAGTTGTTGATAACTTCCCAACGTTAAAAATTGTACTCGAACATATTACGACAAAAGACGCTGTTGATTTTGTTAATCAAGCGCCTGACAACGTTGCTGCAACTATCACAGCTCATCATTTGCTTTATAACCGCAATCATATGTTGGCCGGTGGCATTCGTCCTCACTATTATTGCTTACCTATCTTAAAGCGTAATACGCATCAACAGGCGCTAATTGAAGCGGCGACAAGCGGAAGCAAAAAATTCTTCTTGGGCACAGACTCAGCCCCTCATGCGAAAGATAAAAAAGAAGCTGCATGTGGCTGCGCCGGTGCATACACTGCACATGCCGCAATTGAGCTATATGCAGAGGCATTTGAAGATGCTAATGCGCTTGATAAGTTAGAAGGTTTTGCGAGTCACTTTGGTCCGGACTTTTATGACTTACCACGCAATACGGATACCATTACGCTGACTAAGTCTCCTTGGCAAGTGCCTGATACATACAAATTAGGTGAAGGGACGGTTGTGCCAATTAAAGCTGGGTCGATAATTGATTGGAAAGTTGAATAAGATTTAAACAAAATGTAATTAAATCTTCTTAATTCTAACTAAAAAGCGCCATTATGGCGCTTTTTTCGTAACAAAATTAAAATTCATAGAATACAATTTGTTTTTTATTAATTTTAATATAGTATTCAATATAAATATTAAAACGAAGCTTAATTGAGAGAGTATCAATGCGTGAGATCAAGTCTTTTATTAAAAATGCAAGCTACGGTGATTTGGAAAAAGCGTTAGAGCTTATTCAAAGAGCACTGGACGAGCAAAAGGAACAACAGCAGGCTAAAGAAGAAGTATTGGCTATGTTGAAAGAAAAAGGACTTACGCTTGATGATTTAGTAGGCACTACGCCAGCTGACCGTCGTTCTAAAGTAAAAGCAAAATACCGTATTGAAAAAGACGGTAAAGTAATTGAGTGGACTGGCCGTGGTAAAACACCTAAAGTATTCCAAGGTGTTAACCTAGATGATTATCTAATCTAACAATACTTTATTATGAAGGTTGTTCGGTATTGAACAGCTTTTTAAAATAGCCTAAATAAAAGGCGTATCTTATGGATACGCCTTTTTTGACTTAATTATTTATATCCTGAGGTGCTTATTTACGTTTTAAGACCTTACCAACAAGAAGCGGTACAAAATACGCTGAATCACTTTCGCAGATCAAGCGAGTCAGCTGTCATTGTGTTACCTACAGGCGCCGGAAAGAGTCTCGTGATTGCGGAGCTTGCACGACTTGCGAAGCACAAAATATTAGTATTGACTCATGTTAAAGAGCTCGTAGAGCAAAATGCACAAAAATATAAAAGCTATGGATTACAAGCGAGTATTTTTTCTGCTGGATTAAAAGAAAAGTCGTTACAGCACCAGGTGACTTTTGCCAGTGTGCAGTCATTGTCTCGAAACTTATCACAACTCAATCAATTTTATTCATTAGTTATCATTGACGAATGTCACCGAGTGAGTGGGGAAGATAATAGTCAGTATCAGCAAATTTTAAACCAACTGGCTCAGTTTAATCCTGAACTAAAGTTACTGGGTTTAACAGCAACACCTTATCGTTTGGGGATGGGGTGGATATATCATAAGCATTATCACGGTTTTGTTAGAGGAAAAGCTGATTCACCATTTAAGCAGTGTATTTACGAATTACCACTTAGGTATATGATAAAAAATTCGTATCTGACGCCGCCTAATAAAATTGATCCTGCCGTTGAGAATTATGATTTTTCTAGTTTAAGTACAGATTCATTTGGACGTTATTCAGAATCTGATATGAATACATTATTACAAGCACAAACCCGTGCAACAAAGAGCATTATCACTCATTTACTGTCGCTCAGTAAAAATAGAGCTGGAGTAATGATTTTTGCCGCGACGGTTATGCATGCGAAAGAAATTCTCGGCTATTTACCTAAGCAATATAGTGCGCTTATCACGGGTGAAACCAAATCTGCCAAGAGAGATGCACTTATCGTCCAGTTCAAAAATAGAGAAATTAAGTATTTAGTGAATGTTTCTGTTCTGACTACCGGGTTTGACGCGCCCCATGTTGATGTTATCGCTATCTTGAGACCCACGGAGTCCGTGAGCCTCTATCAGCAGATTGTAGGCAGAGGACTTAGGTTAGACGAAAACAAAGAAGATTGCTTTGTCATTGATTATGCAGGCAATGACTTTGACTTATTTGCACCTGAAGTAGGAAGTAAAAAGCCAAATTCAGACAATGAGCCCGTACAGGTGCTGTGTCCAGGTTGTGGTTTTGCCAATATTTTCTGGGGCAAGGTAGACGAGCAAGGCAAGCTAATAGAGCATTTTGGCAGGCGCTGTCAGGGATTGCTTGAAGACGATGAAGGTCACTCGCAGCAATGTGATTATCGTTTTAAGTTTAAAGAGTGTGAGCAATGCGGTGCGGAAAATGATATTGCTGCAAGGCAATGCCATCAGTGCAGCGGAATAATGGCCGACCCAGATGATAAGTTGCGTGCAGCACTGAATTTAAAACATGCGATGGTGCTACGCTGCAGTGGACTATGTGGTGAAGTGCTCAGTGGCAATAAATTAAAAATTACTTACTTTGATGAGGATGGGGCAAGTTGTAGTGAAATCTATGACTTTTCTAATCAAAAGAGTCTATTTATATTCCACCAGCAATTTGCAAAGCGGCGAAAATCTACGTCGGCATCCGTAAAATGGCAGTCAGCTGAAGAAGTGATAGATACTGATTTGATTGCACCGGATTTCGTGATTGCTAAATTACACAAGAAGTTTGGTTGGCAGGTTTCTGAAAAGCTGTTTGATTATCAAGGAAACTACAGAAAGGCTGACAAAAGTTAGCCTTTCTGTAGTAAATTTATTCTTCTGAGGCCATTAAGCCCCAGCCATCACCATATCCTTCATAACCATTGGCTATGCTTTCAAGGTATTGCTCCGTCTGACTCAGCAGCTCGTGCATCGGAACCATAGTTACCGTGGTGATCACTTCCCAAACGCCTGTGTCAGGACATTGTTGTAACTGGGTTTTCGGTGCTAATTCGTCTTTCTCAATCGCACCAATGAAACGCTTAGCATCATCAGCTTGCTCGAAAAGAATATAAAAATCGATATTCTGCATTTGCGTCAGATCAACGCCAGCAGCGGCAATCTCAGCTAGAAGCTCACCGTTATCATCATTTGGAAATTGCATAATTTCACTCTGCAGGTTCAATTACTGCTATTGTCCGTCATCTGCAAGAAAATAAAAAGGATGAATGTAAATAAATGTGCGATAAAACCTACCGCGTTACAACAAAATACACCCTATGTTCAGCTTAAGCTCAGTAAAATTGCACTTTCTCTGAAAAGTCGTTTTACAGTATCCATTTTCACAAGCACAATGGCGTTATCAATGCCCATAAGTCGCGATATTTAGGTCGTTTTATTTTAATGAAGCCGTATTTCTCTTGTTTAACACTAGCGCTTTTTTTGTTCTGCTTTTCCTCGTTTAACGCAGGTGCTGAGTCTCGTCCTGCATCAGTAAAAATCTCCAGCATTGAAGTCAAAGTCGAAAACGGCGATGTAGAAGACAACATCACTGGTTTTTTAAAATCTTACAAAGGCAAGCCAAAAGTCCCTCGGGTGATGAAAGAGGTGCGTGCGGACATACGTCGCGCTTTGCATGCTTTAGGTTATTATCATTTTGATATTCAACTCAGTGGAGAAGGGCAAAACGTCATAGCCGAAGTCAAACTTGAAGCACCACTGAAATGGAAAGATATTAATATTGAGCTTGTGGGTGCGGGTAGGGACAATGCGGATTTAGTTTCGCTTATCAAGGATGTACCGATCCAAATTGGCAAGCAAGTCAATCATAGTGATTATCAAGCAATGAAAAGCCGCTTTGAAAGCGAGCTACTAGAACTTGGATATTTTGATTATCAATGGCAAGAGTCCAAATTGCTTGTTCACAAAGCGAATCGCTATGCTGGCGTGCGACTGCTGCTCAACACTGGTAAACGTTATCAATTTGGCGACCTTGCTATTGAGGGAAACACCAAAGCGGCTAACTATATACGTTCGCTAAGCCCATTTTCGAAAGGGCAGCCGTTTGAAGCGAGCCTCTTGTCTGATTTTAATCTGTCTTTAAATGCCACTCCTTATTTTAGTGCGATAAAGGTTTATCCGCTGTTAAAGGATCGGACGAGCGATCAGATCCCAGTTCGGGTGAGTGTTGAAGACAAACCCGCAAATAGCTTTGAAGTGGGTGCTGGCTACAGTGATGATGTGGGTGCAAAAACCCGTTTTAAGTGGACTAAACCTTGGATCACCGAGGATGGTCATTCCTTTGAGTCC
This sequence comes from Pseudoalteromonas sp. S2755, assembly GCF_005886535.1. Taxonomy (GTDB): domain Bacteria; phylum Pseudomonadota; class Gammaproteobacteria; order Enterobacterales; family Alteromonadaceae; genus Pseudoalteromonas. Next base: position 20,685 of record NZ_PNDS01000001.1, on the reverse strand, counting down.
AATCTGAGGCTGTCGCAAAAGCAACAAGATATCACTGCCAGTTATACCATTCCCGTAGACAATCCTAACGACGATTTGTGGCGTGTGTTAGGCGGCTATAAGGTGCAGGATGAAGTAACGGAAGGGATCAACAGCCGGATTTGGAACGTACAGGTACAGCGACAATGGCTAACGGATGACGAGTGGGTGAGAACGGCGTTTTTGAAACGTGAACACGAAACCACTGAACAGTTAGGCGAAAAGCAGCGTACGGAAATGTTAATCCCGGGCATTAGCTACTTAAAGAAAGAAAGTAAAGGTGGCGCGCTACCGTATTGGGGTAATGAGCGCCTGATCTCCATTGAAGCTGCGGCAGATTCTGTACTATCGTCTGCAAATATGTTGAAAGTGAGATGGAACAATGAATGGCTAAGAAGCTTTGAAACCAAGCACTTGTTTTTTGGTCGCTTAGACTTAGGGGCGATTGTGACAAAAGATATTGACCAAATTCCGTTTACCCATCGTTTCCTTGCTGGGGGAGATCAAAGTATCCGTGGTTTTGCCTATGAATCTGTCGGCCCTCGCGATGACGAAGGTCGCATACTTGGCGGCAGGTATTTAGCCACTGGTACAGTGGAATATAATTATCAATTCCATCCAAGTTGGCGAGCTGCTTTATTTGTTGATGCGGGTACTGCAACGAACGATTTCTCGGACGCTTGGGAAGTTGGAGCTGGGTTTGGTTTCCGTTATTTAACTCCCGTTGGTCCAATCCGGCTCGACCATGCTTGGGGGCTGACCAAAGAAAGTAAAAGCACGCGTCTCAGTATTGTTATAGGACCTGAAATCTAATGCAGTTTAGAAGCTTAAGAATCAAAATCATTACTGCCATTATTAGCCTATTTTTACTGTTGGTTTGCTTATGCTTTACCTTGCCTGGGCAACAGCTGCTGGTTTGGGTAGCGAATAAAACGGTTTCAGGTTTAGAAATTGATGGTTTAGACAAGCGCTTATTATCTGGTGCCAACCTTACGTTGCGTTATCACAATGACGATATCGATATTCGCCTTAGAGACACCAAAGTTACTGTTGAGTGGTTAACCTGTGCCAGCGTTTGCATTGCGCTAGACGCAAAAGCGATAGCGATTGTACAAAAGCAAAAAAGTGTCAACGAAGCGGAAACTACTGAAAGTGGCCAAGTTGAGTTACCACGGCCAATTGCAATAAAACGTGCGCAAGTTCAGCAATTTTCGTTGGAAACGCCCGATATTACAGTGCAATTGCAAGGCTTAGACACGCAGCTTTCAGGTTCTGGCTCACATTTTAATGTCCCATTTTTGCTGTTAGACAGCGTGAAGTTGACCACAAAGGCAACCGATCAGCCAGTGCCTACAAAATCGTCGGCACCACTTAATGCATTAGCGCCACTCCAACTACCTAAGATAGACCTGCCACTAACCGCTGAGCTCGGCGAGTTAAAGATTAACAACCTCGCGATAGATGAGCAGACGCTTGAGAATATCAAGCTTTCTCAAGTTGTAGTGGCTGAAAATGTGGACGTGGAGCAAGTTCAGCTTAACTATAAAGAATGGTTTATATCAGCAGCGGCGGAAGTCTTGCTTAACGACTGGACTATTGATTTTAGGTCAACCTTGAGTGCACCACAGGGGTTAGCCAGTTTAACACTGGCGGGTCGACCTCACGAGCTGACGCTTACTTTGAATACCGAGGGGGTGGCGTTTGCAAAACTGCAAGCCCATGTAGATTTGACAACGACAAACTGGCCATTTGATTTACAGGGTCAAATAGATAAATTAGTTATTCCGTCGGAGCCTACGACTTTAAAAAGCGCGACACTCGGCTTGAGCGGAGATGCCTCAAAATATAATTTGTCAGGCTCACTCGCTGTTAATACTGTGCAGTTTGGTGATGTTACCGCGACACTTGAAGGGCAAGGTGGACTACAAGCGTTTACTCTAGCTAAAGCAGCGCTTCAGCTAGAAAAAGCACAAGCGCAAATAGCGGGACAAGTGAACTGGTCGCAAGGATTGAAGGGTAAAGTGAACGGGGACTTTTCTCAGCTACCCGTCGATAGATTACTAGGGCTAGTGCAATACGATGCAGGGCTTACGGAAAACGATATGTTGGCAGGTCAATTCGCGCTTGATTTTATCAGTCAAGGTGAGCAGTGGCAGGTTAATGTTGAGCGCTTTAAGCTCGATGGTAAAGTAGCGGGTACCCCGCTTAATGCGGACGTTAAGGTCGTTGTGGATGAGAGCCTACTAGGTGAGTTTAGCCATGCACGCCTGAATTATGGCAAAAATAGCCTGACGGTAAGCGGTGAGCTTGGTCAGCAGTTAGACCTCGATATTGACTTTCAGTTTGAACAAACTGCAAATACACTTATCCCTGCTGACTTAAAGGGCAGTGGTGAAATCTTTATTCAGGGTGACCACCTTAAGCCGAGTATTCAGACCGATATTAAGTTTGACTCTGTGCGCTACCAGAATATTGCATTACACGGCTTAACGACGAAAGGTACGGTCGATATTGCCAATGAAATGACAGGGCAAATTAAACTGGCACTAGACCGTTTGATTGTTGACTCTGAAATGGTTGAAGACATTCGTTTAGCTGTGAAAGGCAATCAGCAGCAACATAACGCGACATTGGATATTCGTGATAAACGAGTGGTGGCAAGCTTTGAAGTCAATGGCAAGATTCAGCAGTCTACTTGGCAGGGGGAATTGTCGTCTGGTGAGGTAACTTCTCAAGGGCAAACGATAGCATTGCAAAGTCCTGCCGCAATTGTGATCAGTGATGTCAGTCAGCGCATTACAAAGCAGTGTTGGCAGATGGGTGATACCGATTTGTGTTTTGCAGCTGAGCAACAAGGCACACAAGGGCAGGCCGATGTTAAACTGGAGAAGCTGGCACTCGCTAAACTACAAACTTGGTTGCCAGCAGAGCTCAAAATAACCGGTGAAACTCAGGCCGTGGCTAAACTTGCGTGGCAAAACGGCCAAGTAACACGAGCCGATGGCGAGTTGAACATTGTTGATGCCGGCATTACGACTCATGGGCAAACATTTTCAATCGCTGAATTTAAAGCGTTATTAAAAACCAATAACAAGCAAATTCACGCTGATTGGCGCATGACCTCCGAGACTTTAGGTAAGTTCAGTGGTAATACGCGTGTGCCGTTAGATAAACAATCCCCCCAATTAGCAGGTAACGTAAAAATAGAGTCAATTGAGTTGGCTAAGTTGTCAGCGCTACTAAACCGAGTAACGGAACAAAGCTTTGACCTGCAAGGGGAAGTGTTAGGGGATATTAATATTTCAGGTAGCCTCACAGCCCCTGAAGTGAAAGGTAAACTAACTGCTCAGCGCTTATTTATGTCTTCTGACTCTTTGCCTGTGGAAATCGATAAAGGGCACATCAATCTTGATTTTAATACCACGTCCGCTCAATTAGAGGCTGAGTTAACTGCAGCAAAAGGTGGCAAGGTGGCACTTACTGGCGAAGCTTATTGGTCACCCGAGCTCTCTGCCGAAGTCAAAATAAAGGGCGAGAATGTTTATGTGCAGCCTGACTCGCAGATTGAACTAACCGCAAGCCCGGATTTAACACTCGCCTATAAAGATAAAATTGCGCGAATACTTGGAGAAATTGTGGTGCCGTTTGGCCGAGTAAACATTGAATCTCTGCCAGAGGGAGTCACATCTCCAAGCGACGATGAAGTCATTGTTGATGCTAAGGTGCAAAAGCAGATGCAGGTGCCAGTTCAACATGAAATAGATTTAAAACTGACCGTTAAAGATAATTTTAGGGTGAAAGCGCTTGGGTTAGATAGCTTTGTTACCGGTGCAATCGAAATTGATAAGCAAGTTGAGTCGCCAATGTTAGCCACGGGAGAGTTGCAATTGAGAGAGGGGAAATATCGTGCATTTGGCCAAGACTTGTTGATCCGTACAGGACAAATTGGCTTCAATGGCGCATTAGATAAACCATATTTGAACATTCGAGCTATTCGAAACCCTGCGACAACAGCCAACGATGTGATAGCTGGTGTTGAGCTCACAGGGAACATTGCTAAGCCGCGCTTGACGGTATTCTCGGAGCCTGCAATGGATCAAGCCAAGGCACTGTCATACCTACTTAACGGCCAGCCTTTAGGGGAGTCTGAAACCTCTAATAATGCGCTACTCACGCAGTTTTTACTCTCACAGGGAATTGACCGCAGTGAAGGATTCTTTAGTAAGGCGGGTGAGTCACTTGGACTTTCGGATGTTAATCTATCAGCAAAAGGCAGTGGTGACGATACACAAGTTGAGGTGTCAGGTTACATCACCCCCAATGTTCAGGTGAGTTATCGCGTTGGGGTGTTTGAGTCCATCAATGAAATTGCGTTGCGCTATCGTGTTTTTTCGAAGTTTTATGTTGAAGCCACAAGCGGTTTGTACAACAGTATAGACTTCTTATACAAGTTTGACTGGGATGACAAATGAAACTTCTCTGGCTCGCTCTAGGTTTTGTGATACTTCCTCTCAAAGCACAAGAAGCAACGGAAATTAGAATTAGCGCTGGTGCTGATCCATATATTATAGAATTGCTCACTTTAGCTTTGTCTTACCAAGTAGAGTCATCAAGGCTCGTATCAGTGAGAAGCATCCCTTCTCAAGACAGGGCGGTGCGCCTGCTCGGAGAAAAAGGGGGGCTGGATGTCAGTTGGTTAGTGACTAACTCACAGCGCGAAAAGGCCGCGAGAGCAATTCGCATTCCCTTAGTGAAAGGGATTTTAGGTTATCGCATTCCTTTAGTGCATAAACAAAATTACGCTTTACTGAGTGAAGTACGCTACATTGGCGACTTGCGCCGAGTTACTTTTGGTTTACGCAGAGATTGGCCAGACCATCAGATTTTTGAGCGTAATGGTCTCAGTGTGACCTCTTTTTCACAAGAAGACAGTGGTTACGACATGTTGTTGAAAAAACGTTTTGATGTGTTGCCAAGCGATTTAGTAAGTATTGAAGCTGCCCTTAGTGACACGGACTTGGTCGCAGATCAGCATGTGGTGTTTTATTACCCTTCGGCGGTATATTTTTTTGTTTCTCACGACAATTCGTTGCTCCATAGCCAAATTGAGAAAGGTCTCAAAAGCGCACTGCAAGATGGCCGATTTGAGGCGTTATTCTTAAAACACTTTTCCGCTCGTCTTGAAAAGCTAGATCTTAAAAACAAAACAGTCATAGAATTAGACAATCCAAACCTGCCACCCAGTGCGCCGTTGGAGGTGCCATTTTATTGGTATAAACAAGGAAAATAATAATGAAAAAAGCCTTACTACTCATTGCACTTGCTATAAGTTCATCTCTTGTCTTAGCAAAACCTTATTCAAAGTCACCATCGGAAGTCGTTGCTGAGGCTAAAGGCAACGACTGGCAGCAGCTGGACCCTGAAAATATTCTTAAAATAGAATTACAAACAGGATCGGTCTATATCGCGCTTAACCCTGAACTTGCGCCCAATCATGTGGCCAATATTAAAGCGTTAGCGCGAGAGGGCTTTTACATTAACTTGAGTATGTATCGGTTTGTGGAAAACTTTGTGGCCCAAGGCGGCGATATGTCGGAGAAGAAAATGCCACAAAAAGGAAAAAAAGCGATTGCTGCAGAATTTTATCATAGCACTGAATCAACCTTGAAGATCACACCTTTGGGTGCAGTAGACGGCTACGCGCCACGTACCGGGTTTTTAAATGGTTTTGCTGTAGGACAAAATGAAGCTGGAACCAAAACTTGGATGACACACTGTGTTGGTTCGTTTGCCATGGCCAGAACCAACGATATTAACAGTGGCGGTACTGAGTTTTACATCACGTTGACGCCGCAGCGATACCTAGACAAAAACACTACCGTGTTTGGGCAGTTGTTATCGGGAATGGAGCATGTTCAGCATCTAGATCGTAAGCCGGTTGCGGGACAAGCGTTCAATGTTATCAAAGGTGTTACGGTATTGGCTGATGTAAAAGGTGCACCTTCCTTTAAAAGGTTAAAGACAGATACGCCGATTTTTGAGTCGCTAATTGCTGCACGTAAAAATAGAGCGGGGGATTGGTTTGTTGATACGCCAAATCACACCGATATATGTTCGGTCCCCGTCCCAGTTGAAATGGAAGACGATAAATAGCAATACTTAGATGTGATAAAAAGCCATGTGATAACATGGCTTTTTACGTTTTACTGTCGGTTAGTTCTTACCTTATACGGAGTTTGATCTTGTTCACTCGAACGATATGGATTGATATCTAACCCGCCGCGGCGAGTATAGCGCGCATAAACCGATAATTTTTCAGGGCTAAAAGTGCGCCAAAGCTCACAGTAAATGCGCTCCACACATTGTTCATGGAACTCGTTGTGGTCACGGAATGAGATCAGGTACTTAAGCAGTGCTTCTCGGTTGATTTGCTTACCACGGTAACTTATCACTACGCTTGCCCAGTCTGGCTGTGAGGTGATCAAGCAATTTGACTTGAGTAAGTGGCTGTGAAGCGTTTCTTCAACCACTTCATCAGAGGCAAGCTTTAGTAAGTCACTATTTGGTGTGTAGGTCTCAACTTCAATATCCAGCTCATCGATACACTCACCTGGGAGGTGCGAGAAAGGAAGACAATCGAATTCGTCTGCGCCATATAATGTCACGCTAACTTGGCTATTTGATGCCGTGGAAAGGTCCGCAGCTAGCGTTTGGCGCACGGTTTCCATCGTATCAAAGCGACTTTGGTTAAAACTATTCAAGTAAAGTTTGAACGATTTCGACTCAATGATATGTGAGCTTTGGCAAGGAAACACAAAACTGGCAACCGCAACTTGAGGTTTACCCTTGTTATTGAGCCAAGACAATTCATAGCCTGTCCAGGTATCTTCACCTTTAAATGGCAAAGCGGATTCATCAACACTGATTTGGTCACGATTGAGTTTACGTGCAATCGGATGCAGCAGGCTTGGTGTATAAACACTGGCATATTCTGTGGCTTTACCAAGTACTGAAGATTGCAGCTCTGGTGAGTTACTGTAGTCTGTCATGTTAATTCAAATCTCGTTACAATGCGGTCATTATAACGAATGTTCACCTCGGGATTAATAGCAATTTGCTTAATTAAAATATTAAGCTCGTGGTGAGAAAAATAAAGAGAGCTTTATATATGACTCAGCCCGTAAATATGGCGCGCTTGCATCAAGCCTATGTAAATTATCACCAACAGGCCTTTAAAGATTTACCGAGTACCGAGCATGATGAAAGTTGGCCGAGCCCATGTGAGCAGGGTGAACCTAACAAGCTTAACGAGATAAAATGGCTAGCGGTAGAGCGCTCGCCAGCGGGACATCTAAATGATTTGGCCAGAGCGCTGGAAACGCAATTTCCTGAGGGGTTGAACGGACTGTATGGTGATTTTTTTGCTGGCAATATCGTAGCATTTATTGAGGGCAAGCAAATTGAACTACTGCAAGCATGGAACGAAGATGATTTCGAGCGCTTGCAGCAAAATATCACCGGCCATATTTTGATGAAGCGCAGGCTCAAACAGCCTGAAACCGTGTTTATTGGCTTAACAGACGCAGACGACTTATTGGTGTCGGTCGATGTCGAAACGGGTCAAGTTGGGTTAGAGTTTGTCGGTAAAAAACAGCATCATGTTTTGGCTGATTCTATCGCAGAGTTTGTGGAAAAACTGACCGTCAACTATCCAATATAACCCGTTGGTAAAAAGGAGCTTGCGCTCCTTATTGAAAGTCCCACGAAATATTCGAGACTAATTGGCAAGTTTCACAGCGAAAGTCGAAGAGACCGAACCATGGCTCCTCGAGCAACCAGTCTCCCTGACAACTTGGACATTTTCTTGCTTTTTCTGCGGCGAGGTTTTCGCCGCCAACACGATACAGATAATAGTAAACCGGCTTTTTCGTGAGGTAGCGAATACGTTTGCTTAAATCCATACCACGTCTAAACAAATCGCTACCCGTACTGGAAATTTCCTCCAGTGCCGCAAACTCGCAGCGAGTCGCGCCATTGATCTGTATTTGATCGCAGGCTTGCCAATCTTCTTTCCATTTGATCAGTGCTTTGTAATCACCATTAGCGATAGCTGGGATTTTATATAGAGGCACTGGTAAAAAGTCGTCGCCACAATACAGTGGGCTACAAGTGTGCACGTATGTGGTGTAGAGAATGTAGCTTGACGGTTCATGACAGGCATCAGCGCTGTTGGCATGTATATCTTGCCCAAAAACTTTGACCTTAGGTGCAAGCAAGCCTGATTGCTGTAGTTGGTCAATCGCAAACTTCACAAAAGGGCTATGGTTTAATGGATGCAAAGCGTCTTCTTCTGGACACATCACGCGAGTAATGAAATAACCATCTTTAAGTACGGTTGGAAATTCGTCACCAATGATTTGACCATTAAAGCGAAGCGCATTGACTACATGGTTGATGGCCTGCTCGGCAGCATCTAAAGTGGTTTCCTCATAGCAATCAAAAGTTAAGTCGACAACAAACACTACGACTTCTCCAATAAGGCAATGAGCTTATCAAGCTTAGCTTCAATTCTATCTAATTGGCTTTGTGAACTTGTTTTGACGACCTCTTCAACCTCTTGATAGTGGTCAATACAAGTAGGGTCTTGTTTGTACGCAGCAATGCCTGAGATAACGTCTGGCATTGCGACGCTTTGAGTTAATTTGCTTTTTGTTAGCGCGACGGTTGGAGTCTTTCCACTATCGACTAATTTTTTGATAGCTCTGGCAACAGCTGGGTGCATAGAGGTTCCTAAACGCCTTAATTATAGGAGTGGATCATAGCACCAAGTTACGCAAGGAGCGATTGCTTTAACTATCTTAACATCGCATCTAGTTCGTCAATGATTTCACTCCAATCGGCGTCTTCTTTCAGCGATTCTTCAATAAAGTGACGCTGTCCTTCATTCCAAAATGGTGCTTGGCTTAACAGCATATCGTCAGGAAGGCGGTGTTGTTTGACAAACCCTTCAATCGCCTCGGGATTGTTGTCCAGCCCTAGTTGGGCAAATAAAGTACTCATAGTGTGGCGGCTAGTATCCATTTCGTTCTCCCTCGTTTGCTTGAATTTTACTCACTAACTATAGTAAAGGTGGTTGTAAAACCTTTAGCAAGTCACCATCGATAAAAATCATAATGACTAATACGATGGTAAATATACCGGTTCACGACTGAATAAATAGTGACTTGTATCAATATCTATAACTAGCGAGTAGCCGTACATTATTAAAGTACACAGAAAGTTCTGAGGCTGTGGTATTTAGTAGTATTTTGATATGAATATCATAAGCTTGGGGTAACAATAATAAGGAACCATGATGTCAGTAGAAACTTCTCAGCATGAATTAACCGTTAGATATTTAAACCCAGAAGATATCAATGTAGCCGCGAGTGTGTTGTATCAGGCTTACCATGATGATCCGCTACTCAAGCAGGTATTGGAGGCAAAACAAGAAGCCACCTTTGAAAAAAAACTCAGATCTTTAATACGTGAAGAGCTTTCAGCATTTGGCCAAACGGGTCAGCCTATGGTGGGGTTATATCATCAAGATAGATTGGTCGCGGTAGCATGTGTTATTGCAAATAGTGATGAATTGGGTGCAAATCGGCAATGGCATTGGCGATTACGACTTATGATGAGCGCAGGGTATTTGCAAACGCAACAGCTTATCGATAAAGAAAAGTCGATTAGACAAGCGTTGCAAACGCAGGAGCCGTGTCACTTTTTATCCCTAATTGCCGTTGACCCACATGTTCAAGGGCTTGGCTATGGTCACTATTTACTCACCGCACTGGATGATTTAATTGCACAAAGTGAAGAAACGAAAGGGATGGCAGTATTTATTACTAAGCCAGAACACGCGCAGTTTTTTGCGGGTCATGGTTATCAAATCTTACAAAATATGGAGTTTAGCTCAGTAGAAGGCACATTGTTATTTAAGAGCAAATAGCAACAATGGAAATTACCCTGTGAGAGATCTCGTACGAGAATGTGGGTAAAGGCGCTTTGTAGTACCGAATTTGTAGTGTTATTTTTGTTTATCTTTTTGTTTTTAAATGAATTGTTTTACTTTTCTTTTAAATGACAGAAAAAAGATTGTTCCTAGCTATCTAACAAAAATGCTCAATCCCCGTAAACTTAACAATGTAAGGAAACACAAGAGCAGGAGCTCAGCGTCAAAGGATAAGGAATTTGACAACAAGAGAAGGATGTATTGCATAGGGCAAGGAAGGTCAGGAACTCGAGGAAGCGAGAGTGAAGCGGAGCTTCACTAGGGATAAGGAGACACATGGAGTGTCAAGGAGCGCGGGAAGCGTAGTGGAGCAAGGAAGAGTAAAGAGGGATGAGCAAGGCTCTAGGATGAAGGAGCACAATCTGGATGATTGTGAAGTGGATGGGTTACACTGGACGTAACAATGTATAGGGAGCACATAAGGATTATGTGAAGCGGAGCCAAGGTGGCATTGGAGCGCGGGAAGCGAAGTGGAGGCCAAGAGAGCTAAAATGGAGATGCACTGGAAGTGCTAATGGATGACACAAGGATGAGATTCGGGTAGGTCGGAGTACATACCCGTTCAGGGGAAGAAGAATTGGCGGATTGCTTTTGGGTTGTAAAGCAGAGGAATTGGATACCTCTTGGGATAATCGTCAGGATTGAGGCGCAGCAAATAGGCTAGCGCCTTAGTTTTTTGTGGCGTTTGTAAATTTGATATTTATTTTCCTAGTAACTAAGTTGAAGTTTTCAATACTTTCCGCTTGCAGTTTCATTATTACCTTTCGATCTCATTGCTAGATCATTCCACTCTCATTTTAGTCTTATTTTTAGTGCACGATGTTGGCGCAATAGCTAAGGAAAAAGAAATGGAATGGTATCTAATAGTTTTAAAAAGATATTCCGATTTTAGTGGACGTTCAAGACGCAAAGAATATTGGATGTTTATCTTGATAAATGCGTTGATAGGCTTTGCAATTGGGATTGTCGACGGACTTTTTGGAACCCTGTTTTTGACAGGTATCTATTATTTGACGGTTTTAGTACCGACGGTTGCCGTATCTATTCGTCGTCTTCACGATACTGGACGCTCGGGTTGGTGGCTGCTTGTGAGCTTTGTGCCTATTGTCGGTTTATTAGTGATGATATATTTCACCACCATGGATAGTGAGGTTGGTGAAAACGACTACGGACCAAGCGTCAAAGGATATGTTTAAAATAGTCGTACTATAAATTCAGAGTAGGCACTTGTATTCATATGAATTTAAGTGCCTACTTTCGCACTTACCGAATTAACTTGCGATTTTATAAGCGGGCAATTCTTTTTTGACTAATCGCTCATTTTCTAAGTAAAGCTTACCTTGATAGGCTGACTCGCCATCTGAACTAAACTCAAACATAAATTGGCTTTTTATTCCAAGTTTACCGTCTTTTAATACCCCAAAACGGCGCTTAATACAGGCAACACTTAACAGTTGCACCTGTAAACTTTCAGCTTGATGCTGTGCATGCCTATTTGCCGCTTCTGCTATCTGGCGACTATACCAAAATAGCGCGATACCAGATGATACGATGATAAAAAGCCAAAGTGTTGTCATTTAAGAAAATAACCTTCCAATTGCACGAGACAGAGTTTCACTGCGATTTTCTGCCCTAATAATCCCTAAAACATGTGGGCGTAACATAGGTATTGCAACTAAGTCTGCGAAAATACTGCTGAAAAGTCCATTGATTTGATTATTCTCAGCGGCTTTTTCCATATAGATAAAAAGCCTTTGCTGGTCGGTTAGTGTCTCCCAAGCACGCCCTGCAATAGTGAGTAAGCAATCGGCATCTGATCTCAACTCGGATGCTAAAATGGTGTCTACTGCTTGTGCGATTAGACCAAGTGCGTGACTTCCCGACATTGCACGCAAATTGGTGACTACGGCGTCTTTATTCTGCTCGTTGCATGCGCGGGTTAAAGCGGCTAAAAAGTCTTCGGTTTGTGGTGTTGAGACCGTAACGTGCTCAAGCATTGCGGCTAATGGGGCTTTAACTTCTGCTGGCAAAACAGACCAAGCCTGTTGCAGGTTGCTCGCGTTATGACCATGGTCTAGACGTAGGGCAAAATCAGCAATTCCTTGTAGCGCTATTTCTTGCCAGCGTTCAAATCCAAGCTTGCCAGAAAAATAGAGTTCGGCGTGCTCGTAATATTGAGAAGCTGGGCGATTAAGTTCACGCTTTAATAGCGCATTGAATGCAGCGAGTTTGTTCGCATTTGGTGTGAAGACATAAGGGTTGTTATCGAGCTTCCCTTGAGCGGCTTCGCCCGTGAGTTGTGTACCTAATGCTTCGAGTACCATGGAGGCAAAGTGGTCTCGGCTGGCGATAATGAGCTTGCTTTGCTCATCCAGTGGAAATTTTAAAAACCAAACATAAGGATCAACTGTCGCCTCATTATCCCAAAATTGAATTGCCATGATGGCATGACCACCAAGCGGATACGGATAAGGGGCTTGAGTATTCTCGATTTGCGCAAACTGCTTCTTATCTATTTTTGTGATACGTCGACCCATATCATAGACTCGCCACTGGGTACCGGCGTTTGTTAGTAATTCACCTAAAGTTGAAATTTGCGCTGTCATGAATGCTCTATATGTTACTTATATTTTCAATAGCGGCAATTATAGCTACTTTTGGGGGCGCTGATAAGCCTATGAAAAAGGTGCGCTTGAGAGAATTGGCTAGCTCCTAAATAATGCAAATTGCTATAATGTAAAAAATTGAAAAAGAGACAGAACCGATGAACTCGGAATTATTGATTCAGTTAGACGAACTAGAGGCTTGTTTAAAAGCAACGGGTCTTTGGCAAGATGAGCCAATTTCGGCTAAGGCACTTACCTCAACAGAGCCATTTTGCTGCGATACGATGACCTTCGCGCAGTGGTTGCAATTTGTATTCTTGGGCAAAATGCGAACAATGGTAGAAAGTGATGAAGCATTACCGGAAGATATGGCGATTGCGCCAATGGCTGAAATGGTGCTGAGTGAACACCTTTATTTTAATGCGGTGCACCAGTGCTTAAAAAACCTTGATAATACAATTGCAAAGAGCGCGTAATGCTTGAGGTTTTATATCAAGATGCGCATTATGTTGCGATAAATAAGCCGTCAGGGTTATTGGTTCATCGCTCATTTTTGGATAAGCGAGAAACACAATTTGCGATGCAAATGCTGCGTGATCAACTTGGTCAACATGTTTTCCCCGTTCACCGTTTAGATAGACCAACATCTGGGGTGCTGCTATTTGCGCTAAGTTCTGAGGCCGCGCGAGACATGAATGAAGTCTTTATTAGCGGTAATATTCAAAAACGCTATTTAGCGCTTGTTCGCGGGTTTGCGCCTGAATCTAGATTCGTCGACAGACCACTCAAAGAAGAGCTCGATAAAATCGCTGATAAGTTTGCCTGTCAGGATAAAGCTCCGCAGGAGGCGCAAACACAGATAAATTGTTTATTGCAGGGTAGCTTGCCAATTCCTCTTGGTAAGTATCCAAGTATCCGCTACTCATTGGTGGAGTGCTTTCCTAAAACGGGTAGAAAACACCAAATCAGGCGTCACCTCAACTATTTAGCACATCCGATTATTGGTGATGTTAATCACGGTGATAATAAACACAACCACTTTTTTGTCGATCATTTTGGCTTACGTCGATTGATGTTATTTGCAACTAAATTGGAATTTGTACATCCTTATACCAACACGACGATTTCAATTACCGCGGATTTGGGGGAAGAAGCATTGGCTGTCTTCGCTCAGCTCGGTTGGTCAGATAACGAGAAGGATTATAAATAATGGCAAAAGTTTCCATTTTTGTAGGAAGTATGTACGGCAATGCTGAAAACTTGGCACATGACAGTGCTGAGTTTTTGAATAAATCGGGTCATGAGGCAAGTGTTATTGAACCAGCTTCCATCACTGATGTAACGCAAGCTGAAAACATTTTGTTTATTTCATCTACCACCGGCTCTGGTGATATTCCCGATAACTTGTTGCCTTTATTTTTGCAAATGCAAAGCGAATTTCCGATGCTAACGGGCAAAAAAGTAGCGGTCGTCGCATTGGGGGACTCTAGTTATGGCGATACTTTTTGTGGTGCAGGAAAACAAATTGATGCCCTGATTGAAGAGTTGAACGCCACTCGGGCACAACCGCGCTTAGACATCGATGCCTGTGAATATTTTGAGCCTTGGGAGCCTGCTGAGCCTTGGCTTCAAGCATTGGCAAAAAACCTTTAGGTTTTATCTTCAATATATAAAAATCCAATATCATCACGGATATTGGATTTTTATTTTTAAACTCGCTGTCTTAGCGCTAAACACGTTTCGTCTGAACTTTCAGTTTTAACTTTTGACCTGGCTGGAGATACTTCTGTCCAGTCAGGTTGTTCCATTTGACGATTTCATTCACGCTAACGTTAAATTTAGTGGCGATTCGTGCTAATGAGTCGCCTTTACGCACTTTGTAAGTGATTGTGCGCTCGGTGTTGACGAGGACGGTTTGAGTCGCTGCCTTTTCATCTTTAAAGACGGTAAGCTTTTGTCCAAGGCGTAAAACCGCATTGGTTTTTAACTTATTCCAGCTAGCTAATTGCTTAACGGTAACATCATATTCGCGGCTGATATCCCACAATGTATCGCCTGACTTTACCGTGTGGCTGAGCTTTTTCTTGGTCACTTTGTTGGCGGCAAGGCGCACCTCTGGTGGTAAATGCTCACTTTGCAATTCGCCATCACTGAGTGGCACCAATAGCTTCTGGCCAACACGGATCATATTGCCATCGATGCTATTGAGTGAGCGAATGGCGCCGATACTAGTATTAAATTTAGTCGCAACGACCGACAGGCTATCTCCTTTTTGCACTGTATAATATTGCCAACGCAGCCTATCTTTTACTTCTGTTTTAGCTAATTTCTCTTGAAAAGTGTCAACCTTTTCCATAGGTAATAATAACTGGTGTGGACCATCTGGATCGGTGGCCCAACGGTTAAAACCTGGATTGAGGCGATAGAGTTCAGTTAAAGAAATATCAGTCATCTCAGCGGCAAGCGCTAAATCAATTTGTGATCCGACTTCAACAGTATCAACTACTTGGGCATTGATGATAGGTTGCCACGTGACCTTAAACTCATCTGAGCGTTTTAATAGGTCGGACAAAGCAAGTAATTTAGGAACATACGCAGTGGTCTCGCGAGGTAAATCGAGAGACCAAAAGTCGGTGGGCAAATGCTTTTTACGATTTTTTCGGATTGCTCTGAGCAATCGACCTTCACCTGAATTATAAGCAGCAATTGCGTTTAACCAGTCGCCTTCCAGCGTTTTATGGAGATAGGTGAGGTAATCAAGTGCCGCTTGCGTTGATGCAACAATATCGCGACGGCCGTCATACCACCAATTTTGTTTGAGGTTGAAGCGTTCACCTGTTTGAGGCATAAATTGCCAAATACCTGAAGCGGTGCGGTGTGAATAGCCAAAGGGATCGAATGCGCTTTCCACAATAGGTAATAACGCGATCTCAACAGGCATATTGCGCTTTTCTACCTCTTCAACAATGTAGTAGAGGTAAGGCTCTGCACGTTTTGCAATACGGTCTAAATAGGCTTGGTGACGTTGATAGTAATTACGTTCGGCGACCACAGGTCTATTTTGCGGTACTTCGATAGATAACTGATAACGGATCCGCTCCCATACATCGTCAAATACAGGCACAGCCTCTTCATCTTCGTCTTGCCATGAGGTGCTGAGTGTTTGAGAGATATCATAAGGGCTCGCGTGATCTAAGTTGGCCTGCTTCACTTGTTCAGTTGCAGCTTCCAATGGGGTTTCTTGTGTGATTTCACAACCACTTAATATTGCTGTTGATGCAATAATAAAGGCGAGCTTTTTCATAAATGCGTTCTTTTGCTTGGGGTTCGGACAAAAACTCGGCAATATTACCGAGTTTGTATCAGCATTTAAAGCTTCTTTATTATTTTATTTCGACTTCCTAAAAATCGTTAGATTTGCTCATCTTTGGCGGTTTTGCTAAGAAAATGGATAACTTATTCAATACTTTCCATGTAAGTGCGCCAAAAAAGTGTCATTTTGGCGTTACATTAGGTCACTATTGAATATTTTAGAAGTTATCTTTCCATTTTCTCAGTGCACCAAAGCGAGCTTCTGGTGTATTTTCTGACGTGATAAATTGTGGTGGAACATGGGTGAGGATGGTTTCATTCGCGGCACGTACAAAAGGATTGATTGCTTTTTGTTGTTTAATTGTTGTAGGTACTGTGCGCTCGTTACTGGCACGTAATGACTTTGCTTGTTGGTGATACTGGATCAGTGCTTGGTTAGTGGGCTCAACAGCCTCAGCAAAAGCAAGGTTCGCGAGCGTATACTCGTGCGTGCAATACACTTTGCATGTGTCAGGTAGTGTGAGTAGCTTTTCAAAGGAGTGCCACATTTGGCTAGGTGTTCCCTCAAAAAGCCTGCCACAACCTGCATTGAATAACGTATCACCAGTAAAAGCCAGTTCATCATTAACGTAACAGATATGGTCTAACGTGTGGCCTGGGGTGGCAATAATGTTCAGCGTGGTATCGAAAAGTGTGATCGTATCGTGTTCACTAAGGCCATGAGTAATGCCTTTATATTTACCATCTTTAGGCCCGTACACAGTTAAGCTAGGAAAATGTGAT
Organism: Pseudoalteromonas sp. S2755; assembly: GCF_005886535.1. Taxonomy (GTDB): domain Bacteria; phylum Pseudomonadota; class Gammaproteobacteria; order Enterobacterales; family Alteromonadaceae; genus Pseudoalteromonas. The sequence continues at coordinate 3,915 of NZ_PNDS01000001.1, read as the reverse complement.
AAAAGCGGGGCAATACCATCGGTATGATCCCAATGATGATGGGTGACTAATATGCCTTGCAGTGTTAAATCAAATTTGGCGAGGTAATCTAAAACAGGTTGTTCATCACCGGGGTCAACCACCCAACAGTTTGAACTTAGAGGGTCTTTTATCAGCCAGATATAATTGTCATCAAATGCTTTGATTGCATCGACTTGCACCATAACGCAATGCTCTATAAAGTGATTAATAACACCAGTATAACGAGCTTAGTAAATGAAACCAGCGTTAAGTTTTCTACAAGGACCCAAACCCGATGAGTGGCAAGACTTTCCTCACGGTGAATATTTAAAAGTAGGGATCCAAAAACGACTGGATGAATGGCTACCAAGAATGTTTGGTTACCACATGCTAAAACTCGGCTGTTTGAGCGGTCAAATGAATACCTCTGCCAGCCCGATTAAGCATCAAGTTTGTGTTGCCCCGCAAGGCAAGCATGTCGGGGTGTTTGCTGAAATTGACGAGCTACCTTTTTACGAAAACTCAGTCGATGCTTGTATTTTAAGCCAGTGTTTAGAATATCACTCTGATCCGCATCATATTCTACGCGAAGCCCATCGCACGCTTATTCCCGGTGGTTATATTGTGATCTCAGGTTTTAATCCGTTTAGTTTATGTGGCGTGGCACAAATGCTTCCCTTTAGTAAAGAAAAACTCCCTTGGTCAGGGCGCTTCTTTACTCCATCGCGGGTGAAGGATTGGCTAGATTTACTCGGGTTTGAGATTGTTGGTGACGAGCGCTTTATCTATGCGTCTTTAGCGCGAGGCTCGAGGCTTTCTCGTTTTGCGCCATGGCGCCGCTTTTGTCGTCATTACTTAAAGCCGATGGGAAGCGTGTATATGTTGGTGGCAAGAAAGCGGGTGATGCCGCTCACTCCAATCAAACCCAAGTGGCATGTAAAGCCTAAGTGGACACCCGCTGTGAAAGGAGCTGGGCTCAGGCAAACCTGCCAAGATAAAGATTAGCTTTGTGACTTAAGGTAACCATTGATGGAGTAGGTACAGGAACACTGTTCCTAGAGGCGTATTAAATACCGGCTTCGTAGCCTTCATCTACAAGTAGGTTTGAACCTGAAGCCGCTTCTCGCGCTAAATCATCGACAAGCTCATTGTATTTATTTCCAGCGTGGCCTTTTACCCAGCGCCATTGGATCGTATGTCGGCTGGTGGCAGCGTCCAGTCTTTGCCATAAATCGACATTTTTTACCGGTTGCTTGGCTGCGGTTTTCCAATTGCGTTTTTTCCAATTTTCAAGCCAAGACTCAATGCCTTGCTTAACATATTGGCTGTCGGTATACAGAATAATATCGCAGGGACGCTTTAATGTTTCGAGTGCAACAATGGCTGCAAGCATTTCCATTCTGTTATTGGTTGTGAGCTTATACCCTGCACTCATTTCTTTTTCATGTCCTTGATAGGAAAGGTAAACACCATAACCACCTGGACCTGGGTTACCTAAACACGAGCCATCGGTATAAATCTCTACGGTTTTTTGCACTGAATTGCCTATTTTTATGTAAAATGTGCGAATAGGGCAAAATAATAGCAAAGTTAAGCGGGCAACGATATGCACACACGGCAAATAGTACTGGATACAGAAACCACAGGTATTGATCCTAAAGCAGGGCACAGGATCATTGAAATTGGTTGTGTTGAGCTAGTCAATCGCAGACTAACGGGGAATAACTTCCACGTATATATCAACCCTCAACGTGATATTGAAGAAGAAGCCATTGATGTTCACGGTATCACCAATGAATTTTTACGCGATAAACCTTTTTTTCATCAAATTGCGCAAGAGTTTTTTGACTATATTAAAGGAGCTGAGCTTGTCATTCATAACGCGCCGTTCGACGTCGGCTTTATGGATCACGAGTTTGCTAAGCTAAATCAAGGCTTTCCGGCGACCCATGACTATTGCCAAGTGCTAGATACCTTGGTGATGGCAAGGGATCTTCATCCAGGCCAGAAGAACAGTCTAGATGCACTGTGCCGTCGCTATGATATCGATAACTCAAAGCGTACGTTGCACGGCGCTTTGCTGGATTCCGAGATCCTTGCTGATGTTTACCTGTCGATGACGGGAGGCCAAAAAAAGCTCAATTTGGCGAACCAAAATAAAGGTGAGCAGGCTAGCTCAGGCGGTGGCATTATTCGTTTAGACAGTAATCGCCCTGCACTTAAAGTTTTACGTGCTTCTGCCGATGAAGAACAAGCACATACAGAACGTTTAGAGCTTGTAAACAAAGCTTGTGGACAAAGCTTGTGGCAACAATAATGAATACAATCGGTATCGTTGGGATGGGGTAGATGCTTAACTAAGGGCTTTATCCCAAAAAGATCACTCAGGCCATCAAGGCAACGTAGGGTTAATGCATGAATCTAAAACAGCTTATCTTGGGGTTTGTACTGCTAGTAAGTACGATTGTTGGCGCTCAAACACCACAGATAACGATGTTACAGCGGGACGGCAAGGTAAATGAAATCCCTCTTTTAGATAACCGTTTTCGCATTGATTATAATATTGAAGAGATTACTTTACTGTTTTTTCGCGCACCTGGCACGCCTGCCGTGGTACTTGTGAAGCCTGATGGCAGTAAATATTATGCGACCAGTTCGCTAGATAATGATGCGCTGCAATGGTACGACGAAGTCAGCTATGACTTGATCATTCTAAAAAACCCGACGCCAGGCCCTTGGCAAGTTATCGGACAGATCCAAAAAAACAGCCGCATTATGGTATTGGGTGACATTGAGCTCGAAGTTGAAGCTTTGCCTCCGTTATTGTTCCGTGGTGAAGTATTGAAGGTAACAGGTCGTGTGACCAATGATGGCAAACCGATAGAGGTAGGTTACTTTCGGGATGTCGTGACTTTGTATGTAGAGTTCTCTAGTACCAATAACGATGAATATGCCAACTTTGGTGCAGGTACGCAAAGCGTGACCGACTTTAAAGATGATGGTCGCGAGTTTGATGAAAGGCCCTTGGATGGAATTTTTACTGGTGAGTTTAAATTAAATTTTCCAGCAGGGGAGTGGCAGCCAGAATTTTTCATTGAAACGCCCATTCTAAAAAGAAGAGTGATTAAATCTCCCATTGTTATTGCTGAGCCGCCATTCAACTTTGAATTGATGCTTGCGGGCGAAAACGAGCTTGAACATGGTCTTACTATCACGTTAGACGACACGGTTGTAAAGCCAGAAACTATCTTGTTACAAGGTAAAATCTTTTACCCCAATGGTGAAGAGCAGATGTTTACTTTAGATGCAGAAGAGCGACTTTATCGTCAGCTACCAATCAAGAATTATGACTGGGGTCGTTATAGCATTGAAATCTCTGCATTTGGTGAAAATATCAATGGCCGTGAGTTTATGGCTACGCTGCCAAACTATAACTTTGAAATTGAAAGGCCCATTGAAAAAGTGCCTGAGTTGGAAGCCGCTGCGTTACCAGCAGCGAAACAACCCGCTCCAGAACCAGAGCCGACTATAAGCACAGCCCTATTAGTCAGTATTATTGTTGCTGGTAACTTAGTTGTATTATTGCTTGGTGGGTTAGTTATTCGCATTTTTGTGCAAAAAAAACCAATTAAGTTAAAAGTACCAATGTTAAAAAACCCATTTAAGAAAACCGAAGAAGTCATTGATCTTGATGATTTAGGGCCATCTGAAAATAACGCAGCAGGTAATGGTTCAAAAAATGATAAATCAGGTGATATTTTGAACCTTTCAATGAAAGATAACTAAAAAACACGGTTTTTTTTCAAAAAACGGTTGACTCATGAGGGGGTCATTCGTATTATTCACGCCGCTGTCAGGGAGCACACCTTACAGCAAACACTGCAAGAATATGACGCGGAGTGGTAGTTCAGTTGG